>NZ_AP025742.1:0-224339 GCF_030295155.1 Escherichia sp. 10290
GTGGATAAGTCGTCCGGTGAGCTGGTGACACTGACACCAAACAATAATAACACCGTACAACCTGTGGCGCTGATGCGTCTGGGCGTCTTTGTACCGACCCTTAAATCACTGAAGAACAGTAAAAAAAATACACTGTCACGTACTGATGCCACGGAAGAGCTGACACGTCTTTCCCTGGCCCGTGCAGAAGGATTCGATAAGGTTGAGATCACCGGCCCCCGCCTGGATATGGATAACGATTTCAAGACCTGGGTGGGGATCATTCATTCCTTTGCCCGCCATAACGTAATTGGTGACAAAGTTGAACTGCCTTTTGTCGAGTTTGCAAAACTGTGTGGTATACCTTCAAGCCAGTCATCCCGCAGGCTGCGTGAGCGCATCAGCCCTTCCCTGAAGCGCATTGCCGGTACCGTGATTTCGTTTTCCCGTACCGATGAGAAGCACACCCGGGAATATATCACCCATCTGGTACAGTCAGCCTACTACGATACTGAGCGGGATATTGTGCAGTTACAGGCCGATCCCCGCCTGTTTGAACTGTACCAGTTTGACAGAAAAGTCCTTCTCCAGCTTAAGGCGATTAATGCCCTGAAGCGACGGGAGTCCGCCCAGGCACTCTACACCTTTATAGAGAGCCTGCCCCGGGATCCGGCACCGATATCGCTGGCGCGGCTGCGTGCACGCCTCAATCTGAAGTCTCCTGTATTTTCCCAGAACCAGACGGTCAGACGGGCAATGGAGCAGCTGCGCGAGATTGGATATCTTGATTACACGGAGATCCAGCGGGGGCGGACAAAACTCTTCTGCATTCACTACCGGCGTCCCCGGTTAAAAGCACCGAATGATGAGAGTAAGGAAAATCCGTTGCCACCTTCACCTGCGGAAAAAATCAGTCCGGAGATGGCGGAGAAACTTGCCCTGCTTGAAAAACTGGGCATCACGCTGGATGACCTGGAAAAACTCTTCAAATCCCGCTGAACATAAACTGTAGTCAGTGAAGAGTGCTCCTTTACTGACTACAGCTTATATTATCAGGTGCAGTGAGTGGTCTGCTCACTGCAGTTTATATTCAGTTTCCTGCAGTGCTGCCTGTGGCTGAGCTGCCATCTGCCTGTCCCTTACGTGAGTCACCCCGTAACCTGATGCTGAGGCATTGCTCCCTTCATAAAACATGGTTTACTCACTACAGCTTATCTACCTGCTCCAGCTTATGTTATGTCTGTTCTGCTGACCACTGCTTATATAAGGAAGTGCCGTTACTTCAGGGGAGGCAGTGTACGCAGGATCTCCGCAGCATCCCGCCCGTCACCTGTGAAAGGCACTGCCAGCGTGGCAGCCATATCCAGTGCAAACACTCTGGTATAAACCTCCATCGAACGTGGATCCCTGTGACCAGCCAGTGCCTGGATGACTTTCCGGGGCTGGCGGTGATAGAGCATGTGCATGATATAGCTGTGCCGGAAGGTATGTGGTGTGACCGGAATCGAAAAGTGTACCCCGTCTGCTTCGGCCCGTCTGACAGCCTGCTTCAGCCAGTTGCGCATGGTTTCGTCGGTCACGGCCCATAATGGTTCACGACGACGGGGCCGGGTGGTGATCATCCAGCTTTCCATCTGCCTGACATAGCTTATATCTGTCAGCGGAACCAGGCGGACTTCATCTTTTGGCGGGCGTCCGCGTCGCGCACGCACTTTTTCGGACAGGATCCGCACAAACGGTCTTACACCATCCAGATCAAATGATTCCGGCGTCAGCATCCGGGCTTCGCCAATACGCATTCCGGTATTCCAGAGGGTGGCGAACAGCATATGGTGACGCTGATCCGGCATATAGAAAAGAAGGGCACTGACTTCCGGGGCCAGCAGGTAGGCCGGTGTGACCCCCGTGGAGGTGGCCATTCTTCTCAGGGAGAGCGCTGTTGCAAAATCCACCCCCGGCGCAATGGGTAACAGGGAGACGCGTTCTGGTGAATTCTGCAGGGGAATGACATTGTTCATGAGTTATTTTTCACGTAGCACACGCACTGTTTATGGATACAGGTATTCTGACCTGAACGCCCGGATCCTTCCACGACAATAAATCGCAGCAAGCGGATCCTTTTGTTTGCTTATCACGCATTATTGAGGATAAAACCAAATGGGTAAAGGATCCTTTTTCTGCTCAAATCCTTCACGAATCCAGTAATAATGCGGGTTGAGGGCTGTTTTACCGTTATTGGGAGAAATGGGGTAATGCCAGGACAAACAGGATCGAACCAAAAGGGAATAAAGCTCAGAATGATAGAATGCGCTACATGATACGTGAGCCCCCTGCACCCCTGACAGTTTTCACGTAGCGCAATATGTCAGGAGTTACTGCCAGTTGAGATGACTAACGGCATCCTGATGCTGGATTAATATACGGATAATAATGACATTGGTATCAGTATTCAGAAAATAAATCATATGACTTTCAACAGGAAGTACAAATATGAATACCAGATATACTCCAGAGCATGACTGGCTTTCGGTGTTATTTAAAAGTTTCACCAGCCTTCGTGCCAACTTTAACTTATTTCAGGAACGCATCCTTTTACTACACTAACATGCTCGCTGCTGATCAGGCTTTCTACCAGTTGATCCCACATAAGGCCTGGAGACTTTATCCGGCCCGTTTCTCACGCAGGAGATGAAGTGACTCGCGGATTACTTCACTCCGTGTACGGTAACAGCTTATTATCAAAATTGGTATTGTAAAAACTGATCTTACCCAGCAATAGTGGACACGCGGCTAAGTGAGTAAACTCTCAGTCAGAGGTGACTCGCATGACAAAAACAGTATCAACCAGCAAAAAAACACGTAAACAGCATTCGCCTGAATTTCGCAGTGAAGCCCTGAAGCTTGCTGAACGCATCGGTGTTGCTGCCGCAGCCCGTGAACTCAGCCTGTATGAATCACAACTCTACAACTGGCGCAGTAAACAGCAAAATCAGCAGACGTCTTCTGAACGTGAACTGGAGATGTCTACCGAGATTGCACGTCTCAAACGCCAGCTGGCAGAACGGGATGAAGAGCTGGCTATCCTCCAAAAGGCCGCGACATACTTCGCGAAGTGCCTGAAATGAAGTATGTCTTTATTGAAAAACATCAGGCTGAGTTCAGCATCAAGGCTATGTGCCGCGTGCTCCGGGTGGCCCGCAGCGGCTGGTATACGTGGTGTCAGCGGCGGACAAGGATAAGCCCTCGTCAGCAGTTCCGTCAGCACTGCGACAGCGTTGTCCTCGCGGCTTTTACCCGGTCAAAACAGCGTTACGGTGCACCACGCCTGACGGATGAACTGCGTGCTCAGGGTTACCCCTTTAACGTAAAAACTGTGGCGGCAAGCCTGCGCCGTCAGGGGCTGAGGGCAAAGGCCTCCCGGAAGTTCAGCCCGGTCAGTTACCGCGCACATGGCCTGCCTGTGTCAGAAAATCTGCTGGAGCAGGATTTTTACGCCAGTGGTCCGAACCAGAAGTGGGCGGGAGACATCACGTACTTACGTACAGATGAAGGCTGGCTGTATCTGGCAGTGGTCATTGACCTGTGGTCACGTGCCGTTATTGGCTGGTCCATGTCGCCACGTATGACGGCGCAACTGGCCTGCGATGCCCTGCAGATGGCGCTGTGGCGGCGTAAGAGACCCCGGAACGTTATCGTTCACTCGGACCGCGGAAGCCAGTACTGTTCAGCAGATTATCAGGCGCTGCTGAAGCGGCATAATCTGCGTGGCAGTATGAGCGCAAAGGGCTGCTGCTACGATAATGCCTGCGTGGAAAGCTTCTTTCATTCGCTGAAAGTGGAATGTCTCCACGGAGAACACTTTATCAGCCGGGAAATAATGCGGGCAACAGTGTTTAATTATATCGAATGTGATTACAATTGCTGGCGACGGCACAGTTGGTGTGGCGGCCTCAGTCCGGAACAATTTGAAAACCAGAACCTCGCTTAGAGCAGTGTCCATATTACGAGGGTAGGATCAATGGTATTGCGGGCCCCGGATACTTGCCAGCGTGTTAACGGGAAAATACTACAAACACCTGCCACTGTATCCAAATTTATTCATTATTAAGAACGTAGATTCTTATTTAAATGTGACGGAGGTACCCCTTGATTGAATCGCCAATGAGTCGTCCCCATCTTAACTATATCATAATATTTCTCCTTCCATTTCCCATATTCATTATTTAATTTAAAAGACAATGGAAGCCAATGAAATGAGCCAGGCGAATAATACAGACCGACTTTCTTTGCTATTGATAGAACTTCATGGTAACTATGCATTCCCCCGCCAATTAAATATATAATAATTGCTAATGTATATTGTTTTAAAAGCTCACCATTAACAATACCGCCAAAAGCATATGCTGCTTGTAATAATGTGCCTGTTGTCCCAGATATACCTGCACCAAAAACAAGATTATGAGTATCAAGGTCATCATAATATAAATCTGCAGAAGGATTTCTTTTTCTGTTTAAATCTCTTACAAACATATCAATTCCACGATTGTGATACTGTGTGAGACTCTCAATACCCTTTACTTTTTCTTGAAGTATACCCATTTCATTTGTAGGGGTAACATTTTTTTTTCTGAATGGAGAAGATTCAATTCTTCCTCGTTGTTCTCTATCATCAAACCATGCCTCTCTAACAGATGTCAGACAATTATATTTTTTTGTTTCAATATCTGTTGGTTCAATAATCTTTCTACCAACGGCATCATGAATAGCCAATTGTTGTTCTAAAAACCCATAATCAAGCAAATAAATAATATCATCCCATATTTTGGCAGCAGAAAAAGAATCTTTATTCCCCCTGGATATTCTGCCATATCCAAAAGAACCATTTGTATAAAAATAGTGCCCAATCTTCTTGTGTATTATTTTTTTTATCTCACCATTTGTTTCCATATTCTTTCTTGTCAAAAATCTTTTAACCCCTTGACTTACTATGTTTACAGAAGGTGTTGTCACATGATGTTTTTTCGCCAATATTGATAATTCAGACACACACATGCGCTGTCTTATCTGACTAACTTCTGTATCATATGGGATTAAATTGAATGATTTATTAAACCCTCTATGCTCGCCATGATAAGCGTATATTACCTTTTGGAAATCAGCAGTTACAGCATATGGAACGATTATTTTATTATTAAAATGAGTATCATCATAATTGTGTGTTTCTTCATGATATCCATCTTTTGAATGATAATCTCTGATATTTATAATCATTATAATAAATCCCATCTACTATTATATCACAAAGTAACAAACTGTCCCGACTTTCCGGGAAGTTATTTTATCTGAAAACTCAGTATTCTAAATAGGTGTGTCTAATACCGCTACACTTTTTCCTGACGATGTTAACTCCAATTAGTAGAACATATATTTTTCGATAACGGCACCGATGACTGGATTTCATGAAGTTCTACAGAGTGAGAAAAACAGATAGTTTTGCGGGCCAGACGTTTGATTCGGGGTTTCAGGGCCAGATTGTTGCACTCAATGCGCCGAGTAAAAATCTCACCAGTCAGAGCTTCTCCTTCGGTAACTCTCTGGTGCAACGACCCTATCCGTCAGTGGTCAACATACCGATGGTAAAAGGGGCAAGCAGCGCCAGCAATTCACGACAGGTTTCATCAGTCCGGGGGCCAAAATGCAGGCCAGAGTTCCACCTGTTTTCGTGTTGTACGCAAGTAAACCAGTTGGTAAATGCCGCTGAAGTTCGGTTTTTCTTTCAGCCAGCACAGCGTTGCCCGGCTTTTATGGTTTATGTGGTTGTCCACTTTTTGCTCGTCTGTATGTTACTTTCAGATGCTTTAAAAGAGGATTTTCCCCTATATTTCCAGACACCAGTTATCACTTAACCCATTACTAGATATTCCCGTGGTGAGCGATAATCCAGCGCACTATGAGGATGCCATTCGTTATCATGCCCGAACGCCTCTACAAGGTTCTTTGCTGCCGTTAACCCGTCTGGTTTGGGCATGGTACTGATGTAGTCTCGCTTTATTGTTTTCACGAAGCTCTCTGCTATTCCGTTACTCTCCGGACTCAGCACCGCCGTGTTCTTCGGTTCAACTCCCAACATCCAGGCGAACTGGCGTGTTTCATTAGCCCGGTAGCATGAACCATTATCCGTCAGCCACTCCACTGGTGACGCCGGAAGCTCATTGCCGACGCGGCGTTCCACCGCTCCCGGCATGACGTCCTGTACTGTTTCACTGTTGAAGCTGCCTGTAGTGACCGTGCAGTACCTCATGATCACTGCAGTCCTGCGCGAACGTGACACGCAGTTTTTCTCCGTTATCACAGCGAAACCAGAACTCGTAAGAACAACAGAACATTCAGGTAACATCACTGATATGCACCCCCGGTGCAACATAAGCATTGCCATAAGTCGACAAACATGATTTTTATCCAAAGTTTTATGAATGTTTTTTGCATCTGACGTCGTTCATTTCGGGAAACAGGAGCTATGATCGGCATGGCTCTGCCTGGTAAATAGTTTTGGTTGGTTTGGCGATTGCTCAGCTCGCACAATCCGGACTGAGTTCTCTTCAAGGAAACTACTATTAGACGCCCCCATTTAGAAAAATATCAGAAAGTTTGGTTTCCAGGATTTAAGACTATTCACAATATTTATCTTTGATTGATTAAACGTCGCCATCGCGCTCCACGAATATCACAGGGTGATACATCATGATTCCCTCTAATTATTTTAACTCTGAAATCATCACTTAGTTTCTCACCTCCCTCTGTTTTTTTTCGTAATATATAATCATCTTCCCCTGAGCTAAATGAACAAGAATTAAAAAGAAAATGAGTGGCTGCAACTCCTTTATAGGCTTTCCACCACCCAACTTTCAGGTCTTTAAAAAGCAACTCACAATTAGCACTACATTTTTCTAAAAAAAAACCACTTCCAAGATAACATGATTTAAATGATATAATACCCGCACATCTTAATCCAAGCTCATTATAAAGAAATAAAAGGAACTGAACAGGACTCATTAGTCCAAAAGGAGAGCAATCTATATAGTCAGGTGTACCATGAGCAAGAACTATAATTTTACTCTGTAATGTCGATGTTGAAAGAAAGTTTTTGTCTTTCTCCAGTATGTTTTTTTTCTGAAAAACAGCTATTCTCTCAAGTGGTATATCATAGCGAAGACATAAAGAAAAAGCAGTTTTCCATGATAAATCATCGTCTGATTGAAAAGTTAAAACATAAACATTATCCCACTTCATTTTACGTCCTTAATACAGCAATCATAATAAAAACACAATGTAAATATTTATATTTTGTTATGATTTTACTTTCAAATTATTCGAAAAGGAATATGTGACCCTACAGGCAGCCCAACTATAAGAGCATTTTCAAGAGAAGAGGATGCATCTCTATATATTTTACCATTCACAGAAAGAACATCTTTTATCTGAAAGCAAACCACTATATCACTCTGAGTTTTTCTATACCCAGAAACCATCGCTTTAGCTTTCAGCAAGGATATCCCCGAATTTGTATACACTACATTGAGACATTCAAGCCCCAGCCTCTGAGACGGTTTTATTGTGGGAAGCATCAGTCCAGGTAAAAACGGGTGGGGTTTCAAATCATAAGGATCCTCAATTTTTGCCACCGTATGGGTATGACCGGATATTAGCATCCTCCTGTAATTCACATATTCAAGTGAAGTTATACGAACCAGGTAGGTCTCAGGGTGGATACCGAGAATAGCCATCATATGTGCCGTGGCTGGCCACATATCCAAGTGCTGATATCGACTTGCCCACAGAACCGGAGAATGAGTGTTACCAAAATCTTCACTGGACAGGGATTGGTCAGTTGCTTTTTCAGAAAATCTGGAGTTTCTGGAATTAAATGGTTTACGATGAGGGTGATTTCTTGTAAACATAAAGAGATGGTCTCCGTCAGAACATATTAAATGTTTTGAATTCATTGGAATTTTACAGTATAATTATTATTCATTTAAAAATAAATAAACCGCATCGGTTTCCTAAACATGTATGTCTAATACCGCCCGCTATACTTTCCCTGACCATGTCTACCCACAGTGCTTCATTAACATAGCAGTCTCCTGCGATGATGATTTTTGTTATGAATTTTATATATACCATAAATAATTAAGAATCCGCACCACTACAATTCTACTCCTCACTCTTTTTTTTAACATGCATAGAGAAACCATTACCTTATTTTATCTTTCATTTTTCAGTTTTAATTCACTAATCTGACAATTAAATTTATTAACATTGTATTCTATTATTTCAAGTTCTCTTTTTATATCCTTTTTATCAATGTACACATTATTATATAAATTTGACATTCTTACATTCACAGGAGTATCATACTCAAGGAAATTTTTTTTCATATCATAAGCTATTGTTTTCAGTCTAGATATAGTAATATACCCCCCATTATTTTCAATTGTATTTAATTCTTCTGCAAAGCCATCAATTTTTTTACTTAGTTTAGTCCAGTAATCTGTTGAATCAGGAGTGTATTCAGAACACCCTGAATAATTCATTACTATTTCAGAAAGAAAACTATCAGGCATAATACTCCTGATCTTTAGAGCTGTTTGCGGCTTCCCCAAATAATTTATAAAAATCGTTACTAAAGCTCCAGATATAAAAGCAATTATGTTATAATATATGCATGTTTTTTTGTATCTCTGTGTTGAATTATAACACACATGTCCTGAAGTCTCATTTAAACCCTCATGCCTGCCCTCCTCCATGAAATAATCATCACTCTTTTCATGGTTACTATTTTTTTGTCTTTTTACTTCATGTAGCATTTCAGAAATAATAGTTCTTTCACCTGAAAGAAGATTATACTCAAGTTCTGCCAATAATATTAACGAATCTTCCAGTAACGTTAGAGAAGAATAAGTCTGTTCATCATTAGGCAAACTTTGTATCATAGGAACAATATTTTTAATATACCATAAAAGAATTTTAGTTCGTATATGCGCGTCAGTGACAGGAGGCCAACATTTTTTTTGTTTAACAAAAGAATCAGCAAATTTCCATGAAGAAATAGCCAGGCCTTCCCAGCCATATAGATGGGTAGAAATAAGACAAAACCATACACCTGTCTGAAGGTCATATCCGTTTTCCATGAATAAAGACAGGCATCTTTTTTCCAGAGTCATCCAGTATGGCCTCTCATATTTTACCGAACTCAAATTATTCATGCTATAACTAAGCCAAAGAAACTCTTTATTATTTTTAGGATTAGTAGTGTTTATAGAAAGATTTAATATAAAGTTTTTATCCATTTTCTTAATCCATTGTTCTGACCTACTTATGCCTGTTACTTCAATAAAGAAAACACTTGTATTATTATTATTTTAATGTAATCTTTTTATCTCATTTAGTTTCGCATGCTCTAATGTAGGAATCCTTAGTCATGTTCATGATACATTTCAGTTATCCCCTGTCAGTAAAAGCTGCTTACTGCTGTTTTACAATATGTAGTAGTCGCATAATAATAACCACTACTTTATAGTAAAGAAACTATCTTTAATCAACCAAAATAATATTGACACGGGCCTAATCTAGGTTCTGATTTTCAAATTATCCCAAACTGAGATCGCTACACCAACTGTGCCGTCGCCACCAATTGTGATCACATTCGATATAATTGAATACAGTTTCCCACATTATTTCCCGGCTGATAAAGTATTCTCTGTGGAGATATTCTACTTTCAAAGAAAGAAGAATATCTCCACGCAGGCATTATCGTAGCAGCAGCCCTTTGTGCTCATACTGCCACACAGATTATGCCGCTTCAGCAGCGCCTGATACTCTGCTGAACAAACACCGATGCGTTCAGAATGAACCGCCCCGGGTTTCCTGGAGAGTGTTTTATCTGTGAACTCAGGCTGCCAGCTCATCATTTCCGATGGAAGCATAATAAGCTTTTTCTGCTTCTGCCGGAGGAGTATGGCCCAGCCTTCCCAGCAATCGTCGATTGTTATACCAGTCCACCCACGTGAGTGTGGCCAGTTCCACTTCTGCACGGTGTTTCCAGCTCTTACGGTGTATTACCTCCGCTTTGTAAAGACCATTGATGCTCTCAGCCATCGCGTTGTCATACGAGTCGCCTGTACTCCCTGTTGATGCCAGTAATCCGGCTTCCTTAAGCCGCCGCGTGTAGGCCAGCGATACATACAGAGAACCCTTATCATTATAATGGACTGTGCCGGAGGGTTGACGGGTCACAACGCCTGCTCCTGTGCATCCACCACTAATGTTGTTTCCATGGATGATGAGACGCACCACTGGACATCTGGCCCCCCTCTGATACCTTTCAGTCCAGACTTTTTACGCACACCGTACTCCTGGTGATTTTCATTGTATACGTGCTGTATCTCCTTTTCAGCCTGTCATCGCACTGTGCACGGGCACTGCATTTATCAGGATAATGTCGCTGTTGCTGACAGTGGTAATCGTTGACGGAGCAATATGCAGTTCACTTCATACCGGTCCGACCATATCGTTACTGCGGCGCACTTCACAATTTTCACGTTCCGGCACTTTCAGACGCTGACATTCAGCCACCATCACAGTCCCCAGTATCCCACTCATGCTGGTGTATCCAGACACGCAGAGTCTCCGGCGTACAGCAAATCTTTGGAGCATAGAACAAATTGTTGCCCATTGTGAACTATATTCACACTAACTTTCCAGAACTATACGGATCCCCCCCTGACAGACCTGCTGCCAGAGCGGGGCGTGATGCTCCGGCACCGTCTGCTAGTCGGATGCAGTTGAACAGAGTCGGTGCGATTCCACCTGCTAATCATTACTGTAGATGCGCAGTTCATTCATCCAAATAGATCCCTACTGAAACTAGCTGACCACACAGGCTTTCTGGCACGCTGTAACGGTTTCCGCCAACCTCGATATATCCATCCCAGGAGACATGATGGATATCGAAGTAGCTTGTATAGAAGCCAGTATCTGGTAATGGCATGAAGATGCCTCTACTTCTGCGTGAAGTATTGTTCCGCTATCAGCCTGAACTGGCGAAGTTCAGGCTTGTCGGCAACCTCAGCCATCCACTGCTCCAGTAGCTGATTAACATGAGCGAATAACTGGCACTGACACTATCAGGACAGCATTTTTCATCCAGCTTCCTTAATATTTAACCTCGCAATGACTCCCTTTTCCTTCCACTAACACTTCCCATTACCTGGAGTGCAGAAGATTTTCACCTCTTAGTCGTTCTTCAGCCACCACGGTTGAATAACAGTGCTAGTCACCGCCATATGAGAGCCAGCAATTGCTTCTATATTTTTACTCTTACGGCCTTCCGTACAGGCGGAATCCATATATTACATAGTAAATTAAACATTTCGTAATATAACATTATCCTTTCTTACTGATATTCTTATTTTTTTTGTTGCTTTCTTATCTTTAGAATCAATTAAACATCTGGCAAGCACAGGAAGAACAGATGTATTAAGTACTGTATCGATATCCCTCGCGCCAAACTTATCGCATTGACAATTTTGTATAATCCAGTCAATAAGAGAATCACTGTAATCTATTTTATACATCTGATCTGATGCCCGCTCAAAACGTTTACAAATATTATCAATTTTGATGATCGCTATATTTTTAAGTGTTTTGGTATGTAAGGGAGAAAAAGGCACTAAGTTAGTTCTTCCCATAAATGCTGCTCCAAAATGCTCATTAAAGAAAGGGAGAATAACTTCTTTTATTTTTTCTTTATTAAACTCATCCTCATTCCAGAGGCTTGTAATTTTGTCACTAGCAAGATTTGATGTCATAATTATAAGGCAATCTCTGAAAGACACCATCTTACCTTCAGAATCCTCGATAATTCCCAAATCGAATATTTGAAAAAAAAACTCCAAAACATCCGGATGTGCTTTTTCAATTTCATCAAGAAGAATAACGCTATATGGATTATGACTGACTCTTTCGGTAAGAGTTCCCCCCTGACCAAAACCAACATATCCTGGAGGAGCTCCCTTCAGAGTAGAAACAGTGTGAGCTTCCTGAAATTCTGTCATATTAATAGTGATCAGTTTATTTTCATCTCCATAAACAAACTCGGCCAGTGCCCTGGCAGTCTCGGTTTTACCGGTACCAGAAGGTCCAGCCAGTAAAAATACCCCATCAGGTTTTACCGGATCTTTAAGATCCGCCCGGCAAATAAGTATTTGTGATGCTATAGCAGACATAGCATATCGTTGACCCAAAACTCGTTGCTCCAGACATCTTAACAGAGTGGAGGTTTTTTGTTGTTCACTATCAAGACATAGTCCCAGTGGAATTCCTGTCCATCCTGATACAACATCAGCAACACAGTTTTTATCCACACACTCAAAAACCATTGGGCTGTCTTTCTTGTACGCACTTTCCAGTTCTTTTCTGTACATATTCTGTGATAAAGTATCATCTGTACTTTGTATCTTAGCAACCAGTTCACTTTGATAAAGCCATGCTAATTTAAATTGCTCAAGACTCTTCTCTAGTTGAGTAATTTTATTTACAAGAAATTTCTGACGCAGTACATTTGATTTTTCCTGTTCCAGCAGTGCAAGTTCTCCCTGGAGTCTTTCTAATTTAGCTTCAATATCCTGAATGGCATCTGGTCGTGTGGACTGAGATACGGCAACCCGTGAGCAGGCTGTATCTAACAGACTTACAGATTTATCTGGCTGACGACGTCCATGCAGATAACGGTCTGATAAATGTACCGTTGCAGTTATGGCTTCTTCCCTGATAGAGACATTATGGTGCTTTTCCATCATCGGTAAAAGTGAACGTAGCATCCCGGCAGTGACATCCTTATTCGGTTCAGTTACTTTTACGATCTGAAAACGCCGGGCTAATGCGCCGTCTTTTTCAAAATACTTTTTATATTCTCCCCATGTCGTTGCTGCGATAATACGCAATTCCCCACGGGCAAGAGCAGGCTTAAGTAAATTTGCTGCATCAGTTTGCCCAGGAACTCCTCCTGCGCCAATAAGAGAATGAGCTTCATCAATAAACAAAATAGCTGTACCAGATAAAGAATTAAGTTCGGTTAACAGCAATTTTAAGCGATTTTCAAATTCCCCTCTTACACTAGCCCCCGCAAGTAAAGCTCCCATATCAAGCGCAAGAATATTAACATTCTTCAGTGCATCAGGAACGCGGCCAGATGAAATTTGCAGTGCTAAACCTTCTACTATGCTACTTTTCCCAACTCCCGGATCACCAGTCAGTATAGGGTTATTCTGCCTGCGACGAAGCAAGATATCGATAAGTTGTCTGATTTCCTTCTCTCTACCAGAAACAGGATCCAATTTCCCTGTTTCTGCAAGCAGGGTGAAATTTTCAGTATATTTACTAATATACTCATGTGAAGAGTTATCTATAGAACTATGAGAAGTAGAACTGTCCTCTTTACAGGAAAAAGATATAAGTACCTTCTCTGCTGCATCGACATCACAACATAATGCCTCAGATACATTGTAAGGTAATATTGAATCTCTGATATTAATCAGCGTAGTAAAAAAAACAGGTATATCAATGTGATTGCATTGCCATTTAGTACTGGCATGTATCCATGCTTTTTCCAGCAGAATCTGCATCGATTCAGAAAATACAGGTGCTGATTGTTGACAAGTATTAATACGGATAAGTTCACTTTCAATAGCTTTCAGAATTCTGTCAGGATTAAATAAAGATAACTCATTAAGAGTCTCAGCAATATTCTTATGTTCCTCTAATAACTTCCACAGAAAATGTAAACAATCAACTTCATTGTGTGATCTTGACATTGCATAATTAATAGCAGAATCCAGAGCACGTCTACTTTCTGGTGTTAATTTATTAATAATTGATTTGAGATAGATACTCATTAATTACTCCTGTTCTGCTGGACATTTTGTTATATTGCCAGGCAACCTAGAAATCCAACCTCTTTTATCCCAGCTATGTGTGGTAAGCAGTTTATTACTCAGGTTCATTTGTAAACTTTCAAGCTTATCCTTTTCCCGTTTTAACTGTTCCCATTCAATATATGCCTGACTTAAATCGCTTACATCACTCAGTTTGTAACGGACGAGAATTCCTTTTATACCCATTGATTCAAGAAGACTTCTTGATTCTGGAGGAAAATTTTCCGTCATTAACTCATCTTCGCCATCAGAAAACCTATTGATAAAATCAATCCAGGCTGTTTCACCTGTAAATTTATAGGTAGTAGAAAAATCTGGAAAAGAAATATCAATACTTACAGAGTTACAACTCCCAGGATACCAAGTAAAAATATCTAAATCGGCAAAATTCATACTTCGTATATTACTATTTCCTGTTTTGCACTTAAGACTCAGACTGGTACCTGTTGGTTTAACGCCTATATTACCTGCAATTGTCGCAGGTGCACTACTTATCGTAACTTTGTAAGGCTGTGATTCAACCTTTTGTAAGGTCTGATTAAGTATATCTAATTGTTCTTTGATATTTATTAGCTCATCTTTATTTTGCGTTTTATTTCTGAACTGAACGTCAATTAAATCATCTGGAGAAATAATGTCATTGAGAAAACTAATGAACGAAGGAGAAAAAGATATACTTCTGTCTTTAAAAGATAACAATCTGATACTTTCATGATCAAGTGCTAAAATACCGTTAGCTGGACCATTTAAAAAACCAATAATACTTTTATATATTTTCCCTTGCATTTCAATATGACTGAAATTATGTTCGCCTGTATTTAATCGGCTTAGAACAGATGTCTTCCATTGTTCATCTACCCAACAACTTGTATAAGTAACAGCATGGTCGAGAAGTTGAAAAATTTGCCTTTCATAAATATCCCATACAGAATCAATTACTGGTTCTGTATTATTACCATTAATAACAGAACGGACCTTTTCAAACTCATCAAATAATATTACCAACTTATTTTTTGGATCTGAATGCATAACATGCCTGGTAAACTCAACAGTTGATGATGTATGTAACACTGAGTTTATAGCATTACGTAAAGCATTCTGCCAATACCTCCATGCAGTAACATGCTCTGGTGTCTTGTACATTTTACTGTTATTAAAAATAGAAATTAGATATATACGTAACATAAGATCAAGTTGTTTTATTTGACGCTTCATTCCATTATCTGCTTTAAGTGAAAATAAACGGTAAAGCAGTCTAAAATCAGAAAGCCAGTCCTGTGCCGAACTTGCTGGTATATTACGTAATTCATCATCTATAAACTGAAAAAATTTATGTTCAGATGAACGATTATATATAATATTAGTCAGTTGCAGCGGACTCATTAAGCCTGAATGTGAATCATTACGCTCTCTTGCGATAGCCATTATAAAGTGGCTGAAATATTCCTGACGACTTTCATCCAAGTACTGTACAAAAGATGAAAACTCATTCGGAACGTTATCGCTACCATATGCTTCTTTTATATGCGTATACCACTGATGAAGTTTATTCTGTCCCTGCTGTGTCCATATACCAGAAAGATAGACAGAAGGGTTCTCATCCTCCCAAAAATCAGTAATTTTCACTGCAGGAATATCAACATACTCAGAAACAAACCATGAAAAAGATGGATCACTTTTAATCAACTCTGTTAAGAGGTTTCTGAATGCATTAATATTTTTATTTCCATTATCTTTTTGTATCTCATTTCTTTCTATAGCAAGCGAAGCTATTGATGAAATTTTCTCATGAGGTCTGGTTATTTTTAGTAATTCATGAATACCCGGATACTTCGTTAAGTCACGCAGTGATTCATTTCGAACCATTTTATCCCAACTGATAAGTGATGAGGAAAGAGACAGAATCAAATCTCGTTTATCTGATGGTGAAGCCTCCATAAACATTCTTTTATATTCTGCAACACGCCATGAGATCGAGCTACGTTCAAATTTTGTATTTTCATGCAAAGACTCTATGAAAAATAGATATTTATCATACAATGCAGGTTTAAAAGGAAAATACAGTATATTAGACTTAACTTTATCTTCATATTTTGATATTTGCTCTATCAGGAATGTATGTCTGGTATCAACCGAATCAGGTCTTATATAATATACATTATATGAACAATATGCACTATATCCAAGAAAACACAGTGCAGTCATTACTATAGCTGATTCAAATAAGTTTTTTACTCTCCGTTTTTTAACATGAATAACTTCTGAATTATGTATTTGTGGTAATATTTCAGAAATCAAAATATCATAAAAACTACAGTTCTTATTATTACTAGACTCGAATTCACCATATAACCAGAGCCCTGAGATCTTTGCCTGAGAAAAAAACATATTATCTATACAGAATGTGGAAATAAAGACATCCAGTGATTGTTTTATATCATTCAATTTATCTGAAAACTGCAGGATCTCGTTTTTTTTCTGATCGCTTATTGTGTCATCAAGTACATTGAATATTGACTCCATGATATTTATTCTCAATGATGATAATATATATGATGAGTCATATTCTGATGTATTTTTTTCTAATTCATTTATTACCAAAAAGACTTGATGCATCTTGCTATTTTTCTGATGAATTTTTTGCGCTAGTGCTGAATATCCATCAATGTGCTCACATCCGCTTATGGCAAGAAAGACAGGAATATTATGATGTAAGTGTGAAGACAGTTGCTCTATAACGCTCCTTGTTTTTTGAGATAATATTTTTATATATGTATGATCATGTTCAAGTAACTTATCAACAGGAATGATAAGAACAAATCCATGAGGTGGTTGTTTTTTACATTTTCGTGATGATAAAAAACTTATAACAGAACTTAGTAACCCTGGGCTATCATATATCTTACCTGACAGTTCCAGTACACTTAAATCTCTGAAAAACCACCAACGAATAGTTCTAAATTTTTGGGAAATACTATTTAACCCCTTACAGTGAAAGACTGGAAGATTAATATCATTAATCAAGGAATTGCCTTTTTCTGAAATTCCTGTAAGTAAAAACCAAGGGACTTTCCCTCTTCCTTTTTTTCTTATGATTTTTAACCCTTTACTAAAATAAGAATCAAGCATTAATGTTCGTTTTTTACGAAAAAACAACATTATAAAGTGTCTGTATTTTCCTGCCAAAAAGTAATTACGTATACAATCCACAAGTAATTTTAGTGAAAGAGTGACCAGAATTACAAAAATCCAGTACAGTACTGTTGTAGTATCTGTCCAGTTTCTTAACACACCAATCACATATAAAATAGACAAAGAGAAAACAGAAACAAAAAACCAGAGAAATAATGGAAATATTTTCTTTAGCATAAGTAGTTATCTCATATATATCACCAACAACAACACAAAATAAATAACAATAATACATGCAAATGACAAATAAAAATTAAACCATGATGATTTTCTCTTTTTTTGTTTAAATGCAATATTGTTTTTTCCTTTAGAATAGATATTTACCCCGCATTGTTGTTTTAGTCTTGATATATAATTATTAATTTCATCGTTTTTGCTTACTGAATATTGACCTCTGAATCCAAGTAATAGGCATAAAAGAAAAACCCATCCAACCCGGCTTTCAGACTCGATGACTTTATTAAGCAGATTAAAAAATTCGACACCTCCTGTGGAGTGTCCGAAATATTTAACTTGCAAAAGATTATCACGCCATTCTTTTCTGTAAGAAAGTTTAGAGCACAATATTACCTCATCAATCATAACGACTATTGAATAAAATGCCGCATCAAGTTCGCTGTCACTTAACGATATTTTTTCACTATTGCGAACGACGTCTTCAACAGTATCAATTATATAATTTCTAGTACTGTCGTAATCAACATATTTTTCAGGATAGACTTTAACAGATGATATAAGTTTAAATACTGGCATATAGCATTCAACGATCTTCACCAGTACCTCCATAACATAATACATTCATATAACATGTTTTGTACCCGGAAATGATAAACTGGAATTGATAATTTTCTCACTGACGCAGATATGCGTCAGTGAGCGATCCTGGCGCACTATGCAGATGGTTCTTATTAATGTTCGATAACCACTGTAGAGTGAGCAATGCTGTTCTTACATATGATTCTGGAATAAACACGATGTTTTCCTTCATCATTGTCCACGAAGCTTTCTAGTATTTTATCTTCTGCGCTGGATGAGAGCACCGTTAACACCAAAGCATTTTCACACCACAGAACATAGCATCCTGCACCGTAACAGTATCTTTGTTGCAGCCGTGAAGCTGCGGGCCCCTATGTAATACGCTGACTCGCGTCTTATTCTCCCAGCGAGCTTTAATCTCTAGAACAGATTCAGGTTTAGCGAGTCCCGGTCTTACCTGTCGTTGTCATCACTACGGCTGCCCACGCAACCTTTCAGCATTCACCCTTTTGTAAAGAGTTTATGTTTATCGGTATCAGCGATTATTAAGGCCTGATACTGACATGATTTTTGTCGTATTTACGTCCGTGAGCGGCTATTGCCCACACCGTTCGCGCCAGCTTGTTTGCCATTGCGACGATTGCCACGCTGGCCGGACGACGTTTTTTCAGTTCGGTTATCCACAGCCCAGGTTCTTTGGTCAGTAATGCTGCCGCCCTTGCACCATGAATAAACAGGGTTCGCGGATATTTATCACCACGTTTGCTTATTCCCAGCAGGCGGATTTTTCCTCCTGAGCCAGTCTGTCTGGGCACCAGACCAACATAAGCCGCGAACTCTCGCCCTGATTTAAACACAGATGCTTTCCCCATGATGGCCTACGCTGCCGTTGCAATAAGTGGCCCAACGCCAGGAATATCCAGCAACCGTCTACAGGTCTCATTCTGCCTCGCCACACTGGTAAGCTGTTTTTCGATATCATCTATCAGTGAGTCCAGCTCACTCAGTCTGTTGTACTGGTCTTCCAGCACCATAATGAGATACGGTGGCAGTCTCTCTTTCATCCGCTCCAGTGCTTCAGGGAACTCCCGTTCCATCTCTGCCCGACCTTTGTGGATGGTTTCACCAAACTCCAGTAACGTCCCGTGCAGGGCATTAATTTGTGCGGTCCGGAACTTCACCAGTTGTCTGCGGATCCAGTGCAGAACAAGAACTGACTGCTGTTCTTCTGTTTTGACGGCGATTTCTTTACCTGGCTGCTGTACCGCCATCCAGATAGCCCGTGCATCCATCACGTCATTCTTATTGCCCATGACGAATGCTTTAACGAAGCGAGCCTGCAACAACCGGACTTTGTGTCCCTGCTTTGTTAATTCACGCGCCCAGTACTGGGGCCTCCACAAGCTTCCATGCCAATCAGGCAGGGTTCGCGGTTACTGAAATACGCCAGAAAATCCTGACGACGAACCGGCTTATCCACCACTTCCCCTGTGTGCTCATTGATGAAGTGAACCTGAATGACATGTTTTGCGATATCAACGCCAACCGGTGTATATTTCATTTGTGGAGTCTCCAGTCTGAGGGAGCTTTATGCATCCCGTATTGGGCACTATGATGCCGGGAATCTGCGAGGCTCCACACTTTTCCTGCCAACCCCGGCTTCATACTCAAATAGTTGAGATGCGTTCATTACATTCTCCAATGACTAGTTTAAAAACTAGTATTAAGACTATCACTTAATTTAAGTGATAATGGTTGTCTGGATATTCAGGGGGCCAGTATATAAAATTTCTCACATACTCCATCACTTCCTTGAAGCTCAATGCCTAGTAAACACTAAAGCAGATAAATTGGCTTTATTGCGACGTCCCGTTAATAATCGGGCAATAGATGTGAGATTACTTTCCTGCCCTTGTGTCTTCCACTTGAACAACAAACCGGATTGAATACCATGCACAAAACACTATCATTCAAAGAATACAGTCTGTTGAATAATAGATGTTTTTTCTGATGTGTTTTACATATAGGCAGCAGTTACCTCTGATAAAAAACCTGTTCAAATCTAGTTATTGTATGTTTTATTTCTGCAATAATACTAACTCTACAAGTAAATCTTCAGGAGTACATGACCAATAAAATGCAACCTTTTTTTTATCCTGAGCTAATAACCATAATTCCGAGTGTTTATCTATCTGCAACCAAATTATATTTTCTCTAACCTGTAAATCAGATGTAACGACATCCATCACTGTAAAATCAATCCCAGGAAGAGCATGCTGAATTATCAGTTCTAAATGTTCAGATGGAGCAATCCTAATCTCTGACAATGCAACTAAATTATTATTTTTGAAGGTATCTGAAGTTAACTTAATATAGTAATCAACATTATTTTTAGGTGTATAGCCATCAAAATCGCAGACTAATGTATCTGTTTTTAACTGTTTGAAATCAAAACTAACAATTTTATCTCTGCATAAATTCTCCAGCATTACCTTAATATAATACTGCAGATTACTGAAACACGAAATTTGATCATAGTGATTGTATGACAAATCAACAACTCTAGCATCTGTAGCCACCATTCTCTGAAAGGTAGATATTTCCCCTGTAAACTGACATAATGCCATATAATATAACCAAGGATGAGTTGCATCTTCATTCATAAATGATGAAAGAAGTGATAAAGCTCTATTAATAGCACATAGAATAAAAAAATTATAAAAATGTCTATCGGACACTTTTCGTTCTGTATATCTATATTCTTCAAGTTTATTTTTGTAGAAATCAAGGATATATTTAATTTCTGCAACTTTACCTCTAAGTATATGATTAGCTGATAACCTCATAGCTGGAAATGAATACTCATCATCAATACACAATATATTATTGCTATGAATAACCCTGGCTAGAGGTAAGTATTCAAAGTCTGTGGTATTCTCTTTTTCTTCATCTGTAATTATCTGAATATCATATTTTATTCTTGTGATACCTACATCCTGACTATCATGATAAACATTACGCATGTTGCTTTCATCATTTGGGCTTACCCATCTGGCTGAGCCTCGTTTATCATTAACACTGGATACATTTTTATAACCGGAATTAAATCGCTTAAGAGCAAGCCACAAATTAACAGATCCAGTATCTGTGCCTCTAAGATTTATCAGGCACTTATCCTGCACAATACAGTTACCAGGGTACTCGATATAATACCCAGAAGGTAACACAGCCTTTATTTTTTCAATCCTGATTGTATCTTCTTTCAGAAGATTATCATTTATATGACATTCATAGTACCCCTGATAATAGGGTTGTGATAACTGCCTGTTTCTGGCAAGCATGAAACTATGATGCAAATCAATTGACTGAAAATGCTGAGGTTGTAAATAAAGGCCTGAATACCAATAAATAAGTTGCTCTTCTTCTTGCATGCAGTAATACCTGTACAATTATTTTATACTGATACTTTCTTTACCCATAGATATCTTTTTAAAAAGAGGAGATAGTGACGCATGTAATGATTTGTTCCACCACCCATCCTCAATAACATTAACAGGGATATCTAAAAGCACCATATGCTGTTTTCCAGGAAAGGGATAGTATCCGGCAATAATACCTACATATTTAGCACCTTCACTCCGATCTATATGTAGTGTTGTCTCCTGACCTGGCATTGCCACATATTTATCAACTTTAAGAATACCATCAATTTTACCAGCCCCACTGAAAAACTGTTTAATTAACACTGGATTATTCATTAAGTCCTGTAATGTTTTTTTACCTGAGGACTGTAAGAATAATAAAGTACAGCTATTGGATATATCGTTAAGTGAGTTTAATTGTGTATCGGGTGATATCTGAAAAGTAATCAAGCCTGCACCAAATGGAGTATCAACATTATTAATAACCTGCATTTTATCCTGCTCAGAATACTTATCAGAGCAAGAACTAATAAAAAAAGGTAATGCTATAGCTATTAGTAACAGATACTTACTAGTCATTAATTTTTTACCCTTTTAAAATACGATTTATTTGTTCCATAGATTCATTATCTTTAAGTAGTTCCTCAAGCCATTCTGACATAGTCATTGTTGACCAACGTACTGCTCTTTCAAGAAGATAAGGTACAGGACTAGTGGGTTCAGATTGCCTGAAAAAAACAGATATTTTTTTTAGTTGTTCTATAGCTTTCTCCCTTGACATCTCTTTATCTATTGAGTTTGTTAATGCAGTATCAAATTCCTTTTCTTCCTCCGGAAACACTTTCTTTGTCTCCATATTCTCTAGTTCAACTGAAAATTGTGCTGCTGATTTGTTATCTTGTACTTCTTGTGGTAAAAAACGGCTCAATAAATCGATTATTTCACTAATGGCATGTCTGGTTTTAGCGAAAATATTATGTATATCTTCATGAGTATGAAAAAAGTAAAAAGATTCAATCTCATCAATTTTGTCAGGTAAATCAGAAAATTTAAGAAGTTGCTCACTAATCTTGCGTGCATTATATTTACCTACAGATTTTTTGAACGATTCAACAGAGTGATCACCTTCTCTTTCTATTAATTTTTCCTTTCCATCTTCTAATAAGCTCGCACTATGCTCAAACGACAGCGCCTTATACCATTTAGACAGAGTAATTTCTTTATCATCAAGAAGAGGATATGCTTTCAAATACTCTGACAAATCAATATCAAGACGAACTAGTTTACTGTAACGAATTTCCTGCCCTTCTTCCTGGGATGGCCAGCATATAGTCCAGTACTGAGAAATAAATTTAGCAAGATATTCCAGTCCGCAACTCATCCCTTCCAGAGCATACAAATGCGTCAAGGACTCCACATACCAACAACTAATCTGTAGATCTTTACTCTTATTGCGTAAAGTAACCTCACATAATTTTCTTACTTTTCTCCAGTCAGCCCTACGAGGTTCACTGACAGCCCATTCTCCCTGGGACATGTAGTCAGGATCATTTTGCCTTGCTGCCCGTATTTCGCTATACACAGGATCATACTCAATATCATCACCTGCCGGCGATTCTCCTATAACAGGAAGCAGTAATGTATCCGTCTCAAACTTATTCATTATTTATCCCATTAATACCTGAGGACATCCGCTGACAATTGTCCCCCCATGAGCACAGATATCACCCATTCGTGCTGCCGGTTTGCCGCATATAAAAACTTTAAAACTTCCCATAATAACGGCATCCACTGGTCCGGTACAAAGTGCCTGAGTCCCCAATGTAGCTGCAGGTAATCCACCAATGAGTACAGACGGAGAGCCTGGCGGCAACAGAGGTCCACCGACATGGGGAACAGGTGGTAAACCAGGCGTCATCATAGGACATACATGCATATCAGTAACTCTTGCTGCTGGCTGAGGCATATACAACTCCCAAGATTAACTATTACACCAATGCTGAAAAAGAAAAACAATCCCTTCGACAGGTGTATCATAACATTTACACGATTGATTCATTAATATTCCATAAATAATTTTTTTTTCTGAACATGACGGTGCATGGACTGGTGGATATGAAGTCGGACTCAAACTTCCTTGTGATATAAATAACGATAACCCCAGGGCTCCTGACTGAGTAGAAAATCCTGCAGACTCGGCGTTTTTAAATATTTCCCACCGTTGTTCTTCATCTCCTTCCTTCCATTTTACAATGGATTGTAAAAGCACTGAGTCTTCTTCAGAAGATGACTGAGAGATAAATTGCGCCAGCCATTTAATTAATGTTAACGAATCTGTATTCTCTATCCAGAAATTAAGTGCATCCTGCCATTTTCCTTTTAGCAGCATTTGCTCAACAATCTTATTAAATTCCAGAGCAGAGTTGTTTTTAGAATCTGTCATATGAAATCCTTTATCCAATATTCACTATTCCTCCTTTTATCTGCGTTATTGCAGATCCCTGAAGCGTCAACATAGTGCCTTTTACTTCAGAAATAGCTTGACCTTCAAGTTTAAGTGTGGCTGCTTTAACCTCTGCAGACGCTTGCCCTTCAACGGTAATTTTTGCGGCTTTTATACTTATCCCTGATGTGGATATAGTTATCTCATTTGCCCCCACTTTTATTTTTATTGATTGGGTTGATTCAAATATAAGATTTTCATCAGTAATAAAACTACCACCGCCCCCAGTCACATTAAGGCTATAATCTCCATCTGACACCTTTATATCAATATTTCCATGCACATCATTATGCAAGTTGCCTTCTTTAAGAATAAGCTTATCATTCCCTTTTTTTATTTCAGAATTACGACCTTTTGCAACCGTTAATGACATTGAGTTATTAATATTGCTGATCATATCCTTCTTTACTGTCAGGTGGTAATCACCAGAAGAAGTTAATACGGTTTTTTCCTCATTTTCTTTATCATCAAAAACAAGTTGATGACCCTCTCCCTTTTTTCCATTCTTAACACTACGAGTAACAAATCCAGACTTACAATTATTCTCAGGCAGAGAAAAAGGCGGTTTATTCTGACCATTATACACTGTTCCAACAACAATTGGATAGTCAGGATTACCCTGTATAAAACTAACCAGAACCTCACTGCCAATACGAGGAATAAACTGACTACCGAAACCATCCCCGGACCATGCCTGAGATACACGGACCCAACAGGAGCTTTCCTCTGTACCTGACGTGGACATTTCCCCCCAGAGAAATCTAATTTTTACACGCCCGAATTTATCTGTATAATATTCTTCAGAGCTAGGACCAACCACTCTGGCAAGTAAGACACCTGGAATAACCGGGGAATTTAATTCTCCTTTAAAACTAAGCGAATTTTTATTATCCGAAGCACGAAATTCACAATTACAATATCCAGTATCCTCAGCATCATTGTTTAATGCATTAAGATATAATGAAGTAATTCTGTAATAATTTTTATCCAAACAAAAACGTTCACCACATGACAACCACCATGAATTTGTTTTTCCAGACCAAGTTTTAATTTCACCATCACATGATGCCATCATAGTTGCGGCACGTTTTTGTATCAACTCACGTTTTTTCTCAGGAATAATACATTCATAAATCACATTGCTGGATTTAACATCATTCACTTTACTTTCTGATTTTATAGTGATTTCATTAACATTACTCTCATTATAACCTGAAAATATCACAGCAGGGCATTTAAGATTTTCTGTGACAGACCATTCAGTGATGTATCCCTGATGCGACTCCCTAAGATTTTCACCAGGTAAGAGCTCCAGTTTATCATAGGATGCCTTAGGATGAGATGCTGGATCATCTGCTAATGTCATAATATGTTTGTCTTTCTTATGAACAAAGAAGTAGTAAATTCCAGCATCAGACAAAACCCTGTTAATAAAATCCAGATCAGACTCCTGGTACTGAATCTTATACTCTATCAAACTCTGTTCTTTATATAATATGATGTGTGGCGGATTAAACAAACTGTCTTTTAAAATTGTGGTTACAATATCAGATGGTGTTATATTTGACCATATCCTTGTTCTTTTACTAGTTTCTAACTTGGCAATTTCTGGCTGTAATATGATAATACATGTATGCTTCATGCTGCTATCATAATTATATATTACTTTTGTGACCACACCATGAATGAATCGTGAAGGTAACGGATTGCATTGTTCTCCTATCTCACAACACATATGCATACCGTGTAACAGCTCCAGAGACTTACAGTCAGCTTTACTTAAACATTTTATTTCATAGCTATAGATGTCAGATAGTGACTCATTACCCTTAATTTCAAGTGGATATAAGGATACATTACAACCATACAACCTAATAAAATGTTTGTTCTGGAATTTATAATAATCGTCATCTACAGATATAACTTTATCCATAATATATTCACCATAATATACAAAAGCACCGTTCTTTATGGTTTTTTACTCCAGAACCTATTGAAATATTAAATCCAAGTTTATTGTTTATATTCATTTGATTATCATCATTACTGGAACAAACCATTACATATATTTTAAACTTAAGCGCATCACCTACATATGATTTTATTTGCTGACTAATAAAATAGTTAAAATCCCGTCCGGGCATAAATTCCATTGCTTTTTTATAGTCTATGGGGCCCAATACAACATCAAAATGTGAATCAACCACCCAACGAACATTCCCGATAACAGGACCTTCACCCAGAGTGTACTGGCAATTCCCCAAAATACCCTGTTCATTGGGGTCTGTATTTTCAAAAGTACCACGAAAAGGATTAATGGACACTCGGATTTGATATATTGATGAGAGTAACTGTTCAAGTCCGGACAGAGTTCTAACAGATTGAGCATAGAATGCAGTATATGCCAAGCCTGTCATACTAATTGTCTGAGGAGTGACTCCGCCTAAAGATAAAAGTATATTGTTAAGTACATTATTATCTCTTCTATTTTCATCTCCTGACAGATGCATTTTTTGCCATGCTAGATAGGAAAGGCAATACATCCTGTGATCAAACATATTCATAAACGCTTTAGGAGCATCATCGTTATAACGTAATTTTCTTTCAATCAGCCATTCTGTATATGCTACAGGAAGAACCCCTGCAGCTCCGGTCAATCCATTATGGAATAATGAGAGATGATACTTTCCATCCTTCTCATCATGATACAGATTCTCTATCTGGCCATCAGGTGAATCTAAAGACAGACTGGATGTAAATCTGAAATGTTCATCAATAACATCATCAATACTTTCATCTGGCTTTAGAAATTTTTTCAATAACACACGAACTTTATTGAAAAAACTGAATTTACTTCTGTTATTAATCAAAGCCATGTTAATTTCCCTGCTCTCATCGGCCATATGCGACGAGTGTTCTCATCATGCTCAAATACTGTAATCATACGAGTAAAGCTATTTACAGGAGCATGGAGTCCAAGAAAGTGATCAAGAAAAGAACAAAACAGGAAACATTCAGGGTGCATATATGCATCCTTTGAAAGAATAACTTTAATATCAATTCCACGAGCGGATACAGGCGGATATATACCAGATAAACGGGATGAAACTGGTGTGATTTGTAGTTCTTTAATCCATTCAATATAAATTGATATTGAGCGATTGTTATTATAATTATATATTGACAGCATTTCTCTCAGTTTCATTGCTCCATCAGTACCACTGAGCAAAACAAAATTAAGAGATAACTGAGAAATAATTCTCCAGTTCATGCCTTTTAAGGCCATAGCAGGCAACATTCTTGATGGACGGTTTAGTGCTGTTATTCTCAGATTAGCAATATCGATATCACAATCAAAATCACCATCAGGAGCACCAATATTCATTGATGATGGAATATTACCATTCGTACACATCACATCAATTGAAAGGACATCCCCATTCATAATACGTGCCTGAACTCCACCATCATCACTCAGACGAATATATACATTTTCTTCATAGTTACTTCTTTCAGAAGGCATGCGGTAATATGAACTGTGCCAAAATATATTTAATGATTGTTGAATGAAAGAATGTTCAAGTCCAAATAAATTTTTTAATGGAATCTGTCTGACTAAATCATTTTCATATCTGTGCAATATTACTTTATTTATATCCCAAATTAAAATTTCATCACGGGAATATAAATCCGCATTAACCTGATACTCATCCTGACCGTCCGATAATCGTAACGGTTCTGATTTTTTTTCGAAGAGATTAACAACGGGAGAGCAGTTTACTCTAAATAGTTCTTCGGAAACATTTTTCTCTATTTTATCTATTTCATACTTTCCAGCACTATTTTTCAATGTTATGTGAATCCTAACAGAATCCCCCGAGCATAACTCAATTTCAGAGTCAAATTTTATATCAATAAAGTTGAATCTTTCAGCAAATGAAAAATAGTCCAGCGTAAGATTATGTATGTACGAAACATTTCCTGTTCGTGGTAATGTTACTTCCCCCTCATTAAACCCGGCACCGAACACATTAGTTTTGACACCGTATAATACATCATTATTTTTCTGTAAAATAATATTATCAACTTCATCACAGAGTAATGTATATATTATGCCCGTAACCGTTGACGGACCATTCAGATAAAACCTGACAAAATCGAGAGAAAATTTAGCCCCGTCAAAAACCTTTAAGTTTAATTCAATTCTCCATAAGGAAGATAAATTATCATAGTAAATTTTTGCTTCATTAACTGTTGCCGGGACTATTGTCAGAGGATATACCGTCCGAAACTGGCAGGTAGTTTTAGATTTATGCTTAAAATATATCGAAGTACCAACCGGAACTTCATACATGGATGTTATTCCACTGGAATTCTTATCTGGCTCAAATGAAACAATACATGATGAAGGGTAGTGGTACAAAAATTGGGGAGCAAGATTCCTAAGCAATGCCTCCATTAACTCAGGTAAATCCTCGTCTAACCTCTGATGAATTCTTGAACTTAAAAAAGCAAAAGACTCTGTTAATCTCTGAATATGTGGGTCTTCAGACACCCCCTGATTATATCCAAGACGTCTGGCTATCTTTGGATATTTTTTTGCAAACTCATCTCCATGCTTTTTTAAGAAAAAAAGTTCTTTCTGATAGTAAGATAATAGTTTATTCATACAGTGAAAACTCTCCTGAGTGTTTATCCCATTTAATGCAGAATTTTACCCTGTCCATAAAAAACAGGGCGGTAACTGAAAAAAAAGAATAATTATCATCACTAAAAAGGTGTTCAACAACAGGATTCCCCAGCCTGGATTCATAACGCTGAAGCGTTATCAATATTCTTGAGGAAATTTCACTATTAACACTATCACTATGCTCACTGGCTGATACACCATATACTGATGCTGTTATGCCATAGTTCAGGACAGAGCTATTAACAAACGGCAGGTCATCTGTCTCATGATATAAAGGCCGTGATGACAATAACATTCCAAGCTCATACTTAAGATCATCTGAAATAACAAAATTCAGAAGATCTTCCGATGAGCCCGGATTATCATCACGTAAAAACTGAAGAAACGAATGCATTCAGTGTTTTTATATAAGTGTCTGTTTCTCTAAACTATACGTTATTGGTCCTAACTTTTCCGTACTTTTACCATCAGATGATGGAATATTCATCTCTATTGAGACTAAATTTTCTGGGCTAAATGATAACTCAAGAATTAGATTAGCCTCATTATCATGTGCTAACAATATATCATGTAAGTGGCAACCATCATAAATAACTTTAAAGGATGAATATTCACTACCAGATCTAGTAGACTCCCTGCGTAAAACTTCTATTTTAACTGATTTCTCTCCTCTTTTAAAAAAATGCTCTATAAGTTCTTGTGTTTGTTTAGTAACTTTAAGCTTCAGATTACAGATATCAAAAACAGAACCATCAATACCAGAAAAAGCACGAAATGCGTTAGGGCAATATGCGTCAAAGTAATCATTACAATTATTAACTTTTGAATTTCCCTTTATTACCTTGTCATCAATTGTTACTTTGACAAACTCTTTACTTAGCGCACTTCCAAAAGCAGTAGCCATAACTCCTCCCATAATAAAATTTTAACTTACACTTGATGGCAAGTCAGCAACAAGACGTAATGACATACTTAATCCCTCAAGCTGAAAATGAGGTTTAATCCATGCAATTGCACGATATGAACCAGGACTGCCAGGAATTTCAACAACATCTATGGATGCTTCACGTAATGGATAACGTGCCTTTGTTTCCTGTCCGGCGTTATCTGATGCCACAACATATTGCATGATCCAGTTTTGCAGATATGTCTGACATTCTGTCTTTGACATAAAACTTCCAACTTTATCACGAACAATAACTTTCAGATAATGTGCGAATCGTGACGTTGCTAATATATACTGAAGTTGGCTGGATAATTTTGCATTTGCATTAGCCTGATCAGTATTGTATAGCCGTGGTTTGTTCACCGATTGAACGGCAAAAAATGCTGCAAAATCAGTGCCTTTACAGTAAACCAGTGGAATGAATCCGAGATCTGACAGTTCTTTTTCCCTTCGGTCTGAGATAGCAACCTCAGTCGGACATTGTAATAATCTCTCACCCGTATGGGATACATAATTATAGGCCGGTAATGATTTCACCAAACCACCACCTTCCACACCACGAATTGCTGCACACCAGCCATACTCCTCAAAAGCATCAACTATCCGACAGGCAAGTTCAAAAGCTGTATTTACCCACAGATAGTCTTTTCCTGAGTTGTCTTCACTAATGTGCTCTTCAAAATTAAACGTCTCAGCAGGTACAGTCTTCATGCCATATGGGATACGTCCCAAGGACTGTGGCAAAGTTAGTCCCACATAACGACTGTCTTCTGTCTGCCTGAAACTACGCCACCGGGCATAATCTGTTGTTTCAAATAATTTTGCCAGATCACGCGGGTAGGGTAGTTCGCTAAAAGAATTCATGGATAGCATCCCAGGAGCAATAGAACTCAAAAACGGAGCATGAGCGCTGGCAGCCACATGGGAAATATGCTCCAGCAAATCAATATCCTGAGGTGTATTATCGAAATAGAAGTCCCCCACAAAAGCAGAATATGGTGTTCCCCCGAAGGTTCCATACTCGCTTTCATAAATATTTTTAAATAATACAGACTGGTCGAAATCTGAGGATGATTTAAAATCTTTGAGTAACTCTTTTTTAGTACAGTGTAACACTGTATATTTTACATTTTCAGTTACGCTGGTATGAACCAGCTTATAAAGCCCTGTCCACGCTGACTCTATTTTTTGAAACTCACTTGCATGCATAATCAAACTAAGCTGCTCAGACATCAACTTATCAATATCAGTGATTCGCTTTTCAATACTACCGATTAAATCACTGTTAATGACTAAAGAACCACTGGCAACTTCAGCAAGGAAATTATTAACCTGTAATTTAAATCTAGTTTTTTCAGAATCTTGTCTTACAGCTCTGGTATTATTTATAATTTCTTCTAGACAATCATCTGTAGCATACTGTGTTTCATTCTGCCCTAATGTTGATGTAATTGTCATGTTTATTCCTTACCTTCATCATTTTCAGGATTATTTTGAGTATTTACCAGTAATTCCTGAAGTTTTTCTTTCAATTTTTCATTACTTGCAGCCCTGTTACGGAGGTCACAAAGGTGAGACCTCAATTCAGATAATTTTTTAAGACACTCGACTTGTTGAATCACATGATCAGGAGAAAAATCGTCTTTGCACTTAAACGTAAGCTCGACATCCAGTTTCCCTTCATTACCCGGGATAACACTATTAACCATAAAATGAGCCTTCGGACTCATTGATGTCATAACTTCATCAAAATTGTCTTTGTCTATACAAATAAACTTTCGTTCTCTCAATGGCTTGTCTGATGAAGAGTACTCTCCTAAAACCCCAATAACAAGGGGTAACTCTTTCGCTGTTTCGGCATCTCCAGTTTCAACATCGTAGGTTATCTGTACTCTAGGGGGGCGGGATTTATCAAGTTTGTGTTGTGTATTACTCACTTTATCTATCCTGTAGTAGTGTTAGTGTGTCATATACATATCAACTAAATGCCATAGCTACCGCACTAATATTCCCAAACATGAAAATATCGAATAAAAACAGATAATTATTATTAGTGTATTAATAACAACTAACGTTATAAATACAATATGCGACGTATATTTTCTTATTTAATTTATTTAAATGTTAATTATGTTAACTAAAATCATCACATATTAAATAACTTTAATTATTTTGTTTACTCATATTTTGAAGATGAAATTATTAATCTAAAAGAACAGTATATTCTGAAATCTGTATACACCGCCTTGTAAAAGCCGGGAGATATCTCACTTATTCATGAGAATATCTGACTACGGGCATTGTTGCAGACTCAACATGACACCATCAACCAGATAACGGAAACCACCTTTTCTCACTTCGGGAGGCTTATATAAACCGACCAAAGCACTGATTGTCAAACTGCATCGAATGCACTTTACTAAAGTGCTCAAAAAACTAAAAAATTCACAGCCTTGCAATATCAAGGTGTTATTTTAATATCGCACTTTAAAATCAGAAAGAGAAAACTTTAAATCTGATCCACAAAGTGCCTTTTGAGACTCAGTTAATATACTACTTATAGGTATTATTCCTTTTTTCTTTGAAGAGTAAAAATCCATATCTTCGTTATGATTTTTTAATCTCCAATCTCTCGACACATCTACTTCACCCAAGTATCCCGTAACTACTAAATCGTGATAACCATATCCATACATAATCTCTTTTAGACGTAGTGCGAAAGCGGGAGTTTTTGAATGTATGCCAGAATTGCAAGATAAAATCCTTATATCTTTAAAACTTTTTGGTAAACGTCGGTGTATTAATTGAGTTGCTAACGTCCCAGGACTCAATGTTGGCCCACTCGCTGATCCTGTCCCTATAACAGATGTATTTCCATGAGCAAAGATATATAAAACATCTCCTGGTTTTAAAAAGCACAGAGGTGTCTTATCGGAAGCTCTCACACCGAAACATTGTTTATTTTTCATGTTTTGGTGCTTAACTTCACTCTCAAGAAAAACATCATTTTCTTTTATTCTGCATATACAATCCTTCTCTTAGTTACTTATAAGTAACCACAAAGGCCACACCACTACGCACAAAAAATAAAACCCTCGATTATACCAAGCAGTTTACCAATCAGTTTTAAAGCCTCCGCGATAATCAGCCCATACATCTACATGAACATTATCACCATGGTAGCGCCCGACATCCAGTTAGCCCGGATAACCAAAATCCAAGGTGGCGATCTACCCTTCCTTTCAGGCAAGGCAGCCTTGAATCATGGTGCAGACTAATAAAGACGTCGTTATGGATATTGCGATAGCTTCCGGCTCTCAGGCCTCCACTATTATCCACGATGTACATACAATGAACCGCTTTTTAACAAGTCTAAGAAAATAAAACTGCACTCAAAAATGCTCAGACCACACTTCTCATAAACATAGGAATTTAAGCGCAACTTCTATTGTTCTCTCAACTATATAGCTATTTGCCGCTTCCTCCATGAACTTATTTCCTCATATCGCTTCGCATACATGCGGCAGAAATTCATACAAAAACCATAAATAAATTATGGTATAGTCTAATGAAAAACCAACATCTTTTTTAGCTAATAATGCACACAATAACAGGTTGTGCGTTATTAGCTAAAAAAGGGGAATTATCTGAACCGCACAGTTGTAAACTACTCAGGCAGCTAGATTATCTTCCTATGGAATCTAAATTAGCTTTTTCTGCTTCTGCTGGAGAGACATGGCCCAGCCTTTCCAGCAATCGTCGATTGTTATAGGAGAGCATGAAAAATCCTGGGGCAGTAGATATGCTGCCATCGCGGATAACGTCCCCCTACTCTGAGCGTCTATCGTACAACCGGGATACCAACTGGCGAATTTGTCCTGTAGTTCGTTATTCAGGACTGCAGTTCTGGTCTGTAACAAATAATGCGCGCCCTTTCTACTCCACTGCATTGATCTTATCCAGCAATAGTGGACACGCGGCTAAGTGAGTAAACTCTCAGTCAGAGGTGACTCACATGACAAAAACAGTCTCAACCAGTAAAAAACCCCGTAAACAGCATTCGCCTGAATTTCGCAGTGAAGCCCTGAAACTTGCTGAACGCATCGGTGTTGCTGCCGCAGCCCGTGAACTCAGCCTGTATGAATCTCAGCTCTATGCGTGGCGCAGCAAACTGCAGCAACAGATGACCTCGTCTGAACGTGAAAGTGAACTGGCCGCTGAAAATGCCCGCCTGAAGCGGCAACTGGCGGAGCAGGCAGAGGAACTGGCTATCCTCCAAAAGGCCGCGGCATGCTTCGCGAAGCGCCTGAAATGAAGTATGTCTTTATTGAAAAACATCAGGCTGAGTTCAGCATCAAGGCTATGTGCCGCGTGCTCCGGGTGGCCCGCAGCGGCTGGTATACGTGGTGCCAACGGCGGACAAGGATAAGCCCTCGTCAGCAGTTCCGTCAGCACTGCGACAGCGTTGTCCTCGCGGCTTTTACACGGTCAAAACAGCGTTACGGTGCACCACTGTCACGAACGGTGCAATAGTGATCCACACCCAACGCCTGAAATCAAATCCAGGGGGTAATCTGCTCTCCTGATTCAGGAGAGCTTATGGTCACTTTTGAGACAGTTATGGAAATTAAAATCCTGCACAAGCAGGGAATGAGTAGCCGGGCGATTGCCAGAGAACTGGGGATCTCCCGCAATACCGTTAAACGTTATTTGCAGGCAAAATCTGAGCCGCCAAAATATACGCCGCGACCTGCTGTTGCTTCACTCCTGGATGAATACCGGGATTATATTCGTCAACGCATCGCCGATGCTCATCCTTACAAAATCCCGGCAACGGTAATCACTCGCGAGATCAGATACCTAGGATATCGTGGCGGAATGACCATTCTCAGGGCGTTCATTCGTTCTCTCTCGGTTTCTCAGGAGCAGGAGCCTGTTGTTCGGTTCGAAACTGAACCCGGACGACAGATGCAGGTTGACTGGGGCACTATGCGTAATGGTCGCTCACCGCTTCACGTGTTCGTTGCTGTTCCCGGATACAGCCGAATGCTGTACATCGAATTCACTGACAATATGCGTTATGACACGCTGGAGACCTGCCATCGTAATGCGTTCGCTTCTTTGGTGGTGTGCCGCGCGAAGTGTTGTATGACAATATGAAAACTGTGGTTCTGCAACGTGACGCATATCAGACCGGTCAGCACCGGTTCCATCCTTCGCTGTGGCAGTTCGGCAAGGAGATGGACTTCTCTCCCCGACTGTGTCGTCCCTTCAGGGCACAGACTAAAGGTAAGGTGGAACGGATGGTGCAGTACACCCGTAGCAGTTTTTATATCCCACTAATGACTCGCCTGCGCCCGATGGGGATCACTGTCGATGTTGAAACAGCCAACCGCCACGGTCTGCGCTGGCTGCACGATGTCGCTAACCAACGAAAGCATGAAACAATCCAGGCCCGTCCCTGCGATCGCTGGCTCAGCATCCATGCTGGCACTGCCTCCGGAGAAAAAAGAGTATGACGTGCATCCTGGTGAAAATCTGGTGAACTTCGACAAATCCCCCCTGCATCATCCACTCTCCATCTACGACTCATTCTGCAGAGGAGTGGCGTGATGATGCAACTGCAACATCAACGACTGATGGTGCTCGCCGGGCAGTTGCAACTGGAAAGCCTTATAAGCGCAGCGCCTGCGCTGTCACAACAGGCAGTAGACCAGGAATGGAGTTATATGGACTTCCTGGAGCATCTGCTTCATGAAGAAAAACTGGCACGTCATCAACGTAAACAGGCGATGTATACCCGAATGGCAGCCTTCCCGGCGGTGAAAACGTTCGAAGAGTATGACTTCACATTCGCCACCGGAGCACCGCAGAAGCAACTCCAGTCGTTACGCTCACTCAGCTTCATAGAACGTATATGAGACGACAATAACTCAGTCCGCCTGGCGCCGATTATTCTGGCCGGTTTTGTAACCTGAGTGTCATTTACATGATCCAACAGGAAATGGCGTGACGCTCAATACTTCTCAGGTCAGTTACTATATGACTCAGCGTAAGAAAGGTATAACTCAGCATATCTCGGCCATGAAGGCTGGTATCTCAGTCCGTTCTGGTCGTCGGATCGAAAAAGGAGAGTGGGCAAAAAACAGTGTTCGGCACTGGCGCACACGCAAAGATCCTCTGGAAGCTATGTGGGACAGCATGCTTGTTCCTCTGTTGAAAGAGAGGCCGGCTCTGACACCAACAACTCTACTGGAGATGCTACAGGATAAATATCCCGGCCAGTACCCCAACAGCCTTCGAAGAACAATGCAACGGCGGGTTCGCGAATGGAAACTACAGTATGGTGCAGAGCAGGAGGTCATGTTCCGCCAGCAACATCAGCCCGGCCTGCGATGCCGGTCGGGGCCACGAAAATGGCTCGGTTGAAAGTGCCCACGGACATCTGAAAAGGCGTATCTGTCAGGCGCTGATACTGCGGGGCAGTAACGACTTCAGCACCATAGAAGAATATCAGGCCTTCATCACTCAGCAGGTTATGCGGCACAACCGTAACAATCAGGATCTGGTCAAGGAAGAACGTCTTCATCTGAAACCGCTGCCGCTTCGTCGCAGTGCTGACTATGATGAGCTGACTGTGAGGGTTAGTCGCAGCAGTACCATCAATGTGAAGCACGTCGTCTACAGCGTACCTTCCCGGCTTGTAGGTCAACTGTTACGGGTCAGGTTATGGGACGATCGTCTGAGCTGTTACGTTGGCAGCAGCGAGGTCATGAGCTGCCCTCGCGTCAGACCAGAAAAAGGGAAGACGCGGGCCCGTCGTATCGACTTCCGACATGTGATCGACAGTCTGGCAAAAAAGCCCGGTGCGTTCTGCCATGCAACGCTGAGAAATGACATCCTGCCGGACGATGAATGGCGGAGGCTGTGGCGTCGCTTATGTAATCATCTGGAGCCCGATATGGCAGGAAGGCTGATGGTACATGCCCTGAAACTGGCTGCAGGATACGACGATATCTCAGTCGTGGCAAAAGGTATGGAGCAGATGCTGAATACCCCGGGAAACGTGGATCTGCACCGGCTGATGCGCTTCCTGGGTATAAAAGAAAAGGCGTTGCCGGTAGTCAATGTGATACAGCATAACCTGAGCAGTTATGAGCAACTACTGCGTGGCAAGGGAGGTTCGCAGTGAGCAATATCCATCACCTTGAACATAGCCTGCGTAAACTACGCCTGACACGAGTTGGAGCTGAATGGCACGCTCTGGAAAAACGAGCGCTGGCAGAAGGCTGGACACCATCGCGCTATCTTCTGACGCTATGCAATGAAGAACTCCTGTGGCGCGAGAGTGAAAAACTGCGTCGTTATAAAAAGGAGGCCCGGTTGCCAGTTGCCAAAACGCTGAGCGAATACGACTTCAGTCAGGTGCCGGAACTGAATGGAGCTCAGTTCCGGCAACTCTGTGAAACGACAGACTGGGTTGATGCAGGAGAAAACGTTCTGCTGTTCGGAGCCAGCGGGTTGGGGAAAAGCCATCTGGCGGCAGCGATCGTGGATGGCGTAGTAGGTCAGGGCTACCGGGCCCGGTTCTACAGCGCAGGAGAGCTGTTGCAGGAACTACGTAAAGCCAGAGCTCAGTTGAAACTGAATGAGCTGCTACTGAAACTGGATCGCTACCGGGTGATAGTGGTGGATGATCTTGGCTATGTCAAACGCGATAGTGCCGAAACGGGTGTGCTGTTCGAGTTAATAGCGCATCGCGATGAACGTGGGAGCCTGGTGATAACCAGTAACCATCCGTTCAGCATGTGGGGCAGCATCTTCGTGGATGAGACTATGGCGGTGGCTGCGGCAGACAGGCTGATCCACACGGATATATGTTCGAACTGAAAGGGGAAAGCTACAGGAAAAAGACAGCGAAGGCAGTAACAAGCGCGACTTGATGTCGCCCTGAAGGGTGCGGCCAGTATAGTTGGCGCGAGTCGGCAAAACTAGTTGACGTCTAATAAACGTAATGAAAATATCGTATTACTGGGGCCATCAGGTGTGGGGAAACCCCATCTGGCAATAGCGATGGGCTATGAAGCAGTCCGTGCAGGTATCAAAGTTCGCTTCACAACAGCAGCAGATCTGTTACTTCAGTTATCTACGGCACAACGTCAGGGCCGTTATAAAACGACGCTTCAGCGTGGAGTCATGGCCCCCCGCCTGCTCATCATTGATGAAATAGGCTATCTGCCGTTCAGTCAGGAAGAAGCAAAGCTGTTCTTCCAGGTCATCGCTAAACGTTACGAAAAGAGCGCAATGATCCTGACATCCAATCTGCCGCTCGGGCAGTGGGATCAAACGTTCGCCGGTGATGCAGCGCTGACCTCAGCGATGCTGGACCGTATCTTACACCACTCACATGTCGTTCAAATCAAAGGAGAAAGCTATCGACTCAGACAGAAACGAAAGGCCGGGGCTATAACAGAAGCTAATCCTGAGTAAAACGGTGGATCAATATTGGGCCGTTGGTGGAGATATAAGTGGATCACTTTTCATCCGTCGTTGACAACCACGCCTGACGGATGAACTGCGTGTTCAGGGTTACCACTTTAACGTAAAAACCGTGGCGGAAAGCCTGCGCCGTCAGGGGCTGAGGGCAAAGGCCTCCCGGAAGTTCAGCCCGGTCAGTTACCGCGCACATGGCCTGCCTGTGTCAGAAAATCTGCTGGAGCAGGATTTTTACGCCAGTGGTCCGAACCAGAAGTGGGCGGGAAACATCACGTACTTACGTACAGATGAAGGCTGGCTGTATCTGGCAGTGGTTATTGACCTGTGGTCATGTGCCGTTATTGGCTGGTCAATGTCGCCACGCATGACGGCGCAACTGGCCTGCGATGCCCTGCAGATGGCGCTGTGGCGGCGTCAGAGCTCCCGGAACGTTATCGTTCACACGGACCGCGGAAGCCAGTACTGTTCAGCAGATTATCAGGCGCTGCTGAAGCGGCATAATCTGCGTGGCAGTATGAACGCAAAAGGATGCTGCTACGATAATACCTGCGTGGAAAGCTTCTTTCATCCGCTGAAAGTGGAATATCTCCACGGAGAACACTTTCGGGAAATAATGCGGGCAACAGTGTTTAATTATATCAAATGTGATTACAATCGCTGGCGACGGCACAGTAGGTGTGGTGGTCTCAGTCCGGAACAATTTGAAAACCAGAACCTCGCTTAGAGCTGTGTCCATATTACGAGGGTAGAGCCTGTCCATCATTCTGTGTAAATGCCTTTCTCAGAAGTGACCGTCAAGGCGGTCACCGAACTCGATAATAAATCGACTCATGGCTATCCGCCAGTCCTGAAGTGGCATCGTCCATTTCTGTGAGGCTGACTGGATAGCCAGCCACACCACTTTTTTCACCGATTCATCTGTCGGGAACACTTTCCGTTTCTTTATCGCATGTCTGATGACGCTATTCAGCGATTCGATTGCGTTAGTGGTGTAGATAACCTTGCGGATCGCCTCTGGGTACACGAAGAAGGTGGCAACATCGGCCAGTTTGCCCGCCAGCTGCGACTTATCTGCGGGTATCGTGCATCCCATTCCTTCCCGAACGCATCCAGCGCCTGCAACGCGCCTTCTTCCGTGGCTGCGCGGTAAACCTGTTTCAGGTCACGGGTTACCGCTTTATAGTCTTTCCACGCCACGAACCGCAGGCTGTTGCGTACCATGTGTACTATGCACAACTGGATCTGCATCTCCGGGTAGACGGCATTAATCGCTTCCGGGAAGCCTTTCAGGCCGTCCACGCAGGCGATAAGGATATCGTTCAGGCCGCGATTTTTCAGTTCCGTCAGTACATTCAGCCAGAACTTTGCACCTTCATTTTCGGCCAGCCACATACCTGGCAGCTCTTTCTGACCATCAAGGTTAATACCCAGAGCCAGGAACACCGCTTTGTTGATAACCCGGCGGTCCTGCCGTACTTTCAGGACAATACAGTCAAGATAAACAATGGGATAAATCGCATCCAGAGGATGGTTTTGCCATTCTACAACCTGGTCGATTACGGCATCGGTGACTTTCGATATCAGCGCCGGAGAGACGTCTGCATCGTACATTTCTTTGAAGACTGAGGTAATTTCGCGGGTAGTCATCCCTCTGGCATACAGCGCCAGGATCTGGTTGTCCATGCCGGTAATGCGGGTCTGATTTTTCTTCACCAGTTGTGGTTCGAAGGAACCATCACGATCACGAGAGGTACGTAATTCCATCGGCCCGTCGGTAGTGGTGACGGTTTTCGTGGAATAGCCAAATCGGGAATTGGTTCCCGATTTGGGCTGATTTTTTTCATGTCCCAGATGGTGAGTCAGTTCAGCGTTGAGAACAGCCTCAACACTGATTTTCTTGAGCAGGCGATCGAACTGACTGAGATCTTCAGGGGTTTTGAGATTTTTGGCCAGTTCGTTAGCCAGAGCCTGCAATTGTTTGTCATCCATAATTTAACCTTCATTTGATGTTGAATTGAACATATCAAAATCAGGCAATTACACAAATCTATGTACAGGCTCCATTTTTGGGGAAATGGAGCGAAAAATCGCCATCGATACCCTGAATCAATCAATGCCAGCAATTAAATTGGTTATACTGTCAACGCCACGATGTTTGACCGTTGACCGTCTTATATCACTGGCGCTGACAATACTTATTACTTGACGTTCTGGCTGTGTTGAATAACCATCCATTTTGGGGTGTTTTTTTAATCTTTTCGGGGTTTAAATTCCTGTCGTTCAAGTTGACGTAAGATCTCTGTGGTTACAGATTTAGCGTAGTTTTGCATTTTTAACCTCCCGCCCACTTTAAGCTATGGATGAAAAGGAACCAGTTTACCTTTCTGGTTTTTATTAACCTACATTTGCAGGTGTTGCAAATGTTTATGCTCTCGTTCTGACAGAAAAGAGTCAATCATTTGATAATTAATCTTAGCGCAAATCTGCGATCTGATAGACTTCGCTGCTTTCTCTTCTTCCAACGGCAATAACGAGTAAAACGACTTTCTCATCAATGACTTGATATACAAGTCTGTAGCCAGATGAACGAAGTTTGATTTTATAACGATCAGCATGACCATGTAATCGGGCTGCAGGTGCGCGTGGATTTTCCAGCCGTTCTGACAGTTTCTTTTTGAATTGTTCACGGATGGTGTGGCCGAGTTTCTGCCATTCCTTCAGTGCTCTGCGGTCAAAAGCCAGTTCATAGGTCATCCAGGCTAACCTTCACAATTTCCGGTTTTTTCATGCGCTCATCAGCAACAGCGTTTAACTCAGCATCTTCAGCGAGTTCCCGATAGTAGGCGTAAAGTTTTGGTGGAACGCAATAGAACGCCGGTTCGTTTCGGTTCAGGATTGCAACAGCGTCCCCTTCACCTTCAGCTACGGTTCCCATAGGATTTTTTTTTAGGTCAGTAATACTGGCCGCTGTGGTTGTCAGGATTTGATAACTCATAAGCCCTGTATGAACGCCTCCCCGTTTGCAAGGCTTCCGTTGTTCTGACATCGACGAGTAGTTGCAGCTCTGTATCCGGCCTTATTGCAGCCAGAGCTGCGGGCCACTATGAGATTCGCTGACCTGAGCCTTATTCTCCGTGCGGACTTGATGTCCATGGGCCTATTCAGGTTTATCAGGTCACGGTCTTACCTGTCGTTGTCATCACATCGGCCGCCATAGCAACCTTTCAGCATTCACCCTTTTTAAGGTTTGATGTTTATCAGTCTCAGCAATTAATATGGTCTGATACTGACGTGATTCTTGTCGTATTTACGTCCGTGAGCAGCTATTGCCCACACTGTTCGTGCCAGCTTGTTTGCCATTGCGACGATTGCCACACTGGCCGGACGACATTTTTTCAGTGCGGTTATCCACGGGCCTGGTTCTCTGGTCAGTAATGCTGCCGCCCTTGCTCCGTGGATAAACAATGTCCGGAGGTAGGGATCACCACGTTTACTTATCCCCAGCAGGCGGATTTTTCCTCCTGAGCCAGTCTGTCTGGGCACCAGACCAACATAAGCCGCGAACTCTCGCCCTGATTTAAATGCAGATGCTTCCCCCATGGTGGCCACCGCTGCCGTCGCAATAAGTGGTCCAATGCAGGGAATATCCAGCAACCGCTTACAGGTTTCATTCTGCCTGGCCACACTGGTAAGCTGTTTTTCGATATCATCTATCAGTGAGTCCATCTCACTCAGTCTGTTGTACTGGTCTTCCAGCACCGTAATGAGATACGGTGGCAGTCTTTCTTTCATCCGCTCCAGTGCTTCAGGGAACTCCCGCTCCATCGCTGCCCGACCTTTGTGAATGCTTTCACCAAACTCCAGTAACGTCCCGTGCAGGGCATTAATTTGTGCGGTCCGGAACTTCACCAGTTGCCTGCGGGTCCGGTGCAGAACAAGAACTGACTGCTGTTCTTCTGTTTTGACGGCGATTTCTTTACCTGGCTGCTGAACTGCCATCCAGATAGCCCTGGCATCCATCACATCATTCTTATTGCCCATGACAAATGCCTTAACGAAGCGGGCCTGCAACAACCGGACTTTATGACCCAGTTTTGTCAGTTCCCGGGCCCAGTGCTGAGAGCCTCCACAGGCTTTCATGCCAATCAGGCAAGGTTCGCGGTTACTAAAGAACGTCAGAAAATCTCTGCTGCGTAGTTGCTTATCCACCACTTCCCCTGTGTGCTCATTGATGAAGTGAACCTGAATCAGATGTTTTGCGATATCAACGCCAACCGGTGTATATTTTATTTGTTGAGTCTCCAGTCTGAGGGAGTCTTATGCATCCCGTATTGGACTATGATGCCGGAAATCTGCGAAACTCCACACCTTCCTGTATTTTCTCGCCATCTACCTTTGTGCTCCGGATTTAATGGTGGGAGGCGTTCATCTCATTCTCCGTTTGTCTTATTGTCATAATAGCATCTTTAAAAGCACTCTTAAAAGCGCTTGCATTGAAAAAAACATCAGAACAGGTGAGATATATCTCTTTCCGGCATCGCCTTAAAACACTTTGAATCCCGTTCTGAACATTTTCTCCATTTCGTTGCAATCAGTCCTAGCTTAACGGCTGTTAACGCCGTTCAACGCTTTTTAACGGCCTTGTTGCTGTGATCTGCTGTCATGATCCAGATAGCAGTTCAATCTTGATCAAAACTTCCGCGAGGCAACAATTGTTTTGTGAATACCCTCTAAAACGTGCAGTATCGCATTCTAAGCGATTTTTTCCATTTCACATGTTTTCCTCATGGTTATGTAAATAGACCCGTTTTAGTTCCATGCATTTTTTGAGAACCCGGCCAAATAATGGTGAAGTCGGTATTCCTCCGGTGTCATATTGTTCAGTGATTCATGCGGGCGTTCATAGTTATATTCTGATAACCATTTCTCCGTAATTTCCTGTACTTCATTCAGCGTTCTGAACAGATAAAAATCGAGTATTTCTGTACGGTATGTCCTGTTAAAACGCTCAATGAAAGCGTTCTGCGTCGGCTTACCCGGCTGGATGAACTCCACTTTTACTGCGTGTATCTCTGCCCATTCAGCCAGCGCCAGAGAGATAAATTCCGGACCATTATCCATGCGTAGCATGACCGGATAACCGCGGTTTGCCGCGATCCTGTCAAGTACACGGACCACTCGCAGAGCTGGCAGATTCAGATCGATTTCAATCGATAACGCCTCACGATTAAAGTCATCAACGACATTGAACGTGCGAAAACGACGGCCACAGGCCAGCGCATCATGCATAAAATCGACAGACCAGCTCTGGTTCAGCGCTTCTGGCGTAGCCAGTGGCGAGGGATTACGCACCGGAAACCGTTGTTTGCCTTTACGGCGAAAATTCAGCTTCAGCAGACAATAAATACGATGGATCCTTTTGTGATTCCACGGGTATCCTTGCCGTCGCAGAATCTGGAAAAGCTTCGGAAAGCCGTATCGTGGGTATCGCTCAGCCGCAGCCTGCAGGGCGGCAATAACGGGTTCATCACGCGTGGTATCCGGGCGGTAATGGTAAACCGTTCTGCTCAGGTTCAGACTCCGGCAGGCCTGACGGATACTGAGTCCGAATGTCGTTATTAGATGAGTGACCAGCTCACGCTTAAAGGCTGGTTTTAAAGCTTTTTTCGATAACGTCTTTCAGCGCCCGGTTTTCCAGACTCAGGTCAGCAAACATCTGTTTGAGACGGCGGTTCTCGTCCTCAAGATCCTTTATTTTTTTAATATCAGAAGCTTCCATGCCGCCGTATCTGGACTTCCAGTTGTAGTCGGTCGCTTCAGAGATACCGGCCTCCCGGCAGACATCTTTAACGGTTCGTCCGGCTTCAACTGACTTAATCACAGCGATGATCTGATGCTCAGTAAAACGGGCTTTACGCATAGCGATCTCCTTCGTTAGCAGATTGATTATGCCGGATGATCTCTAAATATGAATGGCACGATTATGCGGGATACTTACACTTCCATGACACGAAGCGCAGGCTGTTGCGCACCATATGCACGATGCATAACTGGATGCGGGCCTTCGGATATACTGTGTTGATGGCATCCGGGAAGCCTTTCAGGCCATCCACACAGGCGATGAGGATATCGTTCAGACCGCGGTTTTTCAGTTCAGTCAGCACATTGAGCCAGAACTTCGCCCCTTCATTTTCGGCCAGCCACATACCTGGCAGTTCTTTCTGACCTTCGATATTGATGCCCAGTGCCAGGAACACCGATTTGTTGATGACGCGACTGTCATGCCGAACTTTCAGGACGATACAGTCAAGATAAACAATGGGGTAAACAGCATCCAGTGGTCGGTTTTGCCATTCTACAACCTGCTCCATCACGGCATCGGTAACCTTTGATATCAGTGCCGGTGAAACATCTGCGTCATACAGTTCTTTGAACGCAGCGGCTATCTCACGGGTGGTCATCCCTTTGGCATACAACGAGAGGAGCTGGTTATCCATCCCGGTAATACGGGTCTGATTTTTCTTTACCAGTTGTGGTTCGAAGGTACCGTCACGATCGCGCGGAGTACGCAGTTCCAGTGGACCGTCGCCTGTGATAACGGTCTTTGTGGAATAACCGTTGCGGGAGTTAGCTCCTGGTCTGGACTGATTTTTCTCATACCCAAGATGGTGTGTCATCTCTGCATTGAGAGCGGCTTCAACGCTGAGCTTTTTCAGCAGCCGATCAAACTGACTGAGGTCTTCAGGGGTTTTGAGGTTTTTGGCCAGTTCGTTAGCCAGAGCCTGTAACTGTTTGTCGTCCATAAATTAACCTTCATTTGATGCTGGATTGAACATATCAAAATCAGGCAATTACACAAATCTATGTACAGGCTCCCCTACACGTCAAAACCTGCCAAACATGCTTCAAAATCAATAAATTCGCTGTATCGGAAATTTCAGCGTTTCCGACGTACACCCCCATACTCATCTTGTTTACCTCCTTCTCAGGGCGTTTAGTCTCCTGGATTCCCGGGGCAGTTCATAAACAGTCTCTCCAGGTGCTCTTTTTCCTGAATACCTTGGAGCTTGAGTATTCCCTCTGACAAAATTTACCCGCCATCTGTCAGGAAGTTTCAGCAGGCCAGCAGATATTAACCGTATCATAGAATCAATAAATCCAACACCTTCATGTCCGAATATAGTTACAGCAGAACGTTTATAGGCTGACATGTAGCCAATTTTAATATCAGAGTATAGTTCATTTTTTATATCTTCTAAGTAAGATTTGGCACCCAAATAGCAACATTTAAAACTAATGATACCAACTTCCTTTAGCCCTAAAATAGACAATAGTTCCACAAACTCAAAAGGAGACATCAATCCAATCTTTTGGGCTCTTAAATATCTAGCATCAGCATGTGCAATCACAATTAATTTATCATCAATAGTGACATCTGAGAACTCCTTACCTGTACATCCTCCATTATCAATAACTTTTCTAATATTCACCTCTCTATTGCTATCTATATTATATCTTTTTCTGTATGATTTCACAGAGTCTCTAAGAGCTGCACCTCTATCATCTAAAACCAACAGAAATACTTTACTCCACATAATTACACCTATTGTTTATCTATCAACATATTATTCTGTATAACAGAATTTTCAACTACCGGAAGATTAAAAGTTATTCAACGCAACCAGCACCACATTATTTTATCAACACCAATCAAATAGGGATCATTGAATATTATCTGTGAATTACGCCGTTTTCTTACACTATCCATTATGACATACATAATATTTACTCAGAAACATATATATCAATAACATAATCCCCTCCCTTTCTGTTAAATATATTAGCTATCCTTACTCTTTCTTTTATGTACATTCTGTTTCACTCTTTCAACTCAATTCGTTTTCTGGTTAGGCTTGAGTGATAAATACCAACCATACCAATAAAAGATGAGCTTAAAAGTAACTTATTAATATCATTTTGACTTATCATAATTACATTACAATTGTTTTCTGTTGTTACAACAAACAACCATTCACCTGTTGGTATTATTTTTGTCATCAACACATATTCCCATATAATTATTTTAAATACGACAATGGTTAATTCTCAGAGCGATTAGCAGCCTATCAAATAATGACCGTAATCTGGTAAATTTTTTCATGATAACAGAGGAATACAAGAAACTAAGATCTATAGAGGTTAAGTGTATATGGATTAATAACCAGTGTCTCATTTAATCTTCCAATTACTCTATGAAAATCATGTGAGCTATGTGTTGAACATTCCCATTTTCCACTATTGATGTTTAATGGGTCTTGAATAATGATTTTATTATTTTTCGTTGAAACACCAATGATCAGAACATAGTGATTAACGCCTCCTAAAAAACCAAAATCAGCCAGGCCTAGTTTACCAGAAGCAATAATTGGACCATATTTTAGTAGAGCCTTTTTATAATCTTTAATATTAGGGGGAATTAAAATTGTATGACAACAACTATCTTCAGGAGAAAAACCATACCCCAATCTATTTCTTTTGAACTTCCCTTTTAAAATCGTACTAGGTATACTATATTTTTCACAATACCAGTTAATCAGTGCATCCTGACAATACCACCCACAGTTCAGGTCAACAAAACAACCAATTCCCGGACGCCACTGATGCTTCATATTTACTTTATAAACAAAATCCATAAATCTCCTGTAGTTTTGTAATTTTAGAACTTTCTCAACAATCCCTTCGTTGTATTAAAATACTGTACCAGTATATTTCATGTATTTTAGATTGTTACCAGTGTAGTAGTCAATAAAAATGCTTATTTTTCATATATCTATTTTAACAATAATACTACGTTATAATTATAAAGCCTTAGCACTATAATATTCAACCAGCAGCAACCATTTTACTTGTCGGCATCAGAAAATCATATAAAATAGCCTGTTTGATAATCCAGCCCCGGGAGAGTTCCAGTTTGGGGGCCATCTGGTAGATGCACGGTAATTACTTTTGTTGCTATTTCATCCCGCCATGCAGCAGCAGAGGATTCGACCATATTATGGGAAAGGACATCACCGCGTTCGAGTTGCTGACGTCCCTGCCTCAACCAGGTCACGGAACCAGGTATTATGCTGCCGTTCAACGGTCTGGCGCATAAAATCCCGGATTAACCGAGAGCCATTACGGTCCATGCTTTTTGCAGAGGCCATAAAAGCATCCTTCAGGAGAGCATGAAAAACCCTAGGGCAGTCACTGAATGAGGGACCAGCAGCGGTTTTAGTGCCCTAAATCGTACGTTTTCGTCCGGTTCCCCCTCAACCCCCATGTTCAAGTTAGAATTGTGGACAGGCGGCCAAGAACTTCGTTCATGATAGTCTCAGGAACCCGTTCGAGTCGTTTTCCGCCTCGGGCTTTCATATCAATTGTCCGGGGTTGATCGCAACGCACAACTCCTGTGGTATGTATACCAACACCATCCAACGACACAGCAAAGCCGGCAGTGCGGGCAAAATTGCCTCCGCTGGTTACGGGAACAACAACAGGCAGGCGGGTCACACGATTAAAGGCCGCCGGTGTGACAATCAGCACCGGCCGCGTTCCCTGCTGTGTCAGCGCCAATGATATAAGACAGTAATTCACCATTTGGATTGTCCGCTCCACCCAACATGTTGTTTCCTTAAGGTTCCTACACCACAAAGGGAACACTCATGCTGAGCAGAGAGGACTTTTACATGATAAAGCAAATGCGCCAGCAAGGTGCGTATATTGTTGATATTGCCACTCAGGTTGGTTGCTCTGAGCGGACTGTCAGACGGTACCTGAAATACCCGGAACCTCCGGCCAGAAAAACACGCCACAAAATGGCCAAACTCAAGCCGTTCATGGACTATATCGACATGCGTCTGGCTGAGAATGTCTGGAACGGCGAGGTCATCCTGGCGGAAATCAAAGCGATGGGTTATACCGGTGGCCGTTCCATGTTGCGTTACTACATCCAGCCCAAACGTAAGATGCGGCCATCGAAGAAAACGGTTCGCTTCGAAACTCAGCCCGGTTACCAGCTACAGCATGACTGGGGAGAAGTTGAGGCTGAGGTTGCCGGGCAACGATGCAGGGTTAACTTCGCGGTTAATACGCTGGGGTTCTCACGTCGCTTCCATGTCTTCGCGGCACCAAAGCAGGATGCTGAACATACCTATGAGTCACTGGTCCGCGCCTTTCGCTACTTCGGCGGCAGCGTGAAAACCGTGCTGGTCGATAACCAGAAAGCCGCAGTGCTGAAAAATAACAACGGGAAGGTGGTGTTCAACTCCGGGTTCCTGCTGCTGGCCGATCACTATGGCTTCCTGCCACGGGCCTGCCGTCCACGAAGGGCCAGAACCAAAGGTAAGGTGGAACGGATGGTGAAATACCTCAAGGAAAACTTCTTCGTCCGGTACCGCCGGTTCGACAGCTTCGCCCATGTTAATCAGCTACTGGAGCAGTGGATGGCTGACGTTGCCGACAGGCGGGAACTTCGCCAGTTCAGGCAGACACCGGAACAGCGCTTCACGCAGGAACAGGTGCATCTGCAGGCGCTGCCAGGTACGGACTTCGATACCAGCTACTTCGATATCCGTCATGTCTCCTGGGATGGCTATATCGAGGTTGGCGGGAACCGTTACAGCGTGCCGGAAAGCCTGTGTGGCCAGCCGGTATCAATACGGATCTCGCTGGATGATGAACTGCGGATCTACAGTAATGAGCAACAGGTAGCATCGCACCGTCTCTGTTCGGCTGTATACGGCTGGCAGACCGTGCCGGAGCATCACGCCCCACTCTGGCAGCAGGTCAGTCAGGTGGAACACAGGCCGTTGAGTGCCTATGAGGAGCTGTTGTGATGCATGAACTGGAGACACTGCTGGGTCGTCTTAAAATGGAACATCTGGGCTACCACGTTGAAAGCCTGCTGGAGCAGGCGGCCAAAAAAGAACTGAACTACCGCGAGTTCCTGTGCATGGCGTTGCAGCAGGAATGGAACGGGAGGCATCAGCGCAGTATGGAGTCCCGGCTGAAACAGGCCCGCTTCCCGTGGGTCAAAACGCTGGAGCAGTTCGACTTCGGCTTCCAGCCAGGTATCGATCGTAAGGTCGTCCGTGAGCTGGCCGGGCTGGCGTTCGTGGAGCGTAGCGAGAACGTGATCCTGCTGGGTCCGCCTGGTGTGGGTAAAACGCACCTGGCAGTCGCTCTCGGGGTAAAAGCGGCGGACGCTGGTCATCGGGTGCTGTTCATGCCACTGGATAAGCTGATCGCCACACTCATGAAGGCAAAACAGGAAAACCGGCTGGAAAAACAGCTACAGCAGCTTGGTTATGCCCGGGTACTGATACTGGATGAGATAGGCTATCTGCCGATGACCCGCGAGGAAGCCAGTCTGTTCTTCCGGTTGCTGAACCGTCGATATGAAAAAGCGAGCATCGTGCTGACGTCAAATAAAGGGTTCGCCGACTGGGGAGAGATGTTCGGCGATAACGTGCTGGCAACGGCAATCCTGGATCGACTGCTACACCACTCAACCACACTGAACATCAAAGGAGAAAGCTACCGGTTAAAGGAAAAACGCAAAGCGGGAGTGCTGGCAAAAAACGCCACGCCAATCAGTGATGATGAAATGGCGGCAAGCGGACAACATTAATGACCAATAGCGGACATTAAAAATGGCGAAAAACGGCCAATAATCTTGGCGTTGACAGCTGCTCATGACCTGCGGTAGGATCAAGCGAGACAAGCCAAATTTCCCCTCTTTCCAAGTCAGATTTCCTCCTGACCAGTCGCCGGTGCATCCAGCCATTCTCGTTCTTCAGCTGATATTTCAGCATTCGGATCACACTGTGCCAGTAGCTCAGCCAGTGAATATTGCGGACGTCTGTGCGGCTCAACAATCAGCCGGCCATTATCAATGACCATGCCAACTTCATTATCTGTACCCAGAGACAGAGCATTCAGCAGTGCCGGTGGGACGGTCAGCATAACTGAGCCGCCAACCTTCTTCAGTCGGGTGGTATGCATTCTTCACCTCCATAAAAGTTATATTTAAATATAACATCCACTAAAAAAACACACCAGGCTTTAACGCGCAATGTTTAATAAAAATATAACTTTCAACCAAACAGTAAAACCAGCGTGGTTGCTTCCATATGCAGCAATACCAGCAGCAGGCCACCACTTCTGATCCTGGCCGCTGATGTAATCAACCCCACTAGGAACAGTTCTGCCAGTGTCAGCAGGTTCTGATACTGGCGGTGCGCGGCGACGAACAACAACGACGTTATCAGCGCCCCCAGCCACATCGTCCAGCACCAGCAGTACTGAAGGGGCCGCTTGGAATTCGGAAATTTTCCCACGTTAAAGGGGCTGCCTGTCAGATCTTTTCCGGTGACCATTGTTCGACACGTGGCCACAATCTCAGATCCCGGAATCAATCCGGCATATTCCGGTGCTTAACTTTGCCTCCAGTGACGCGGCGACGGAAGCCGGCCTTGTGATGACGGTGTTTACCGTTGCTCTGATGTTCAGTGCAGGGAAATTATTAACCCGTTTCTGTTCCGGAGATTTTTTCACAGTATTCTACACCTGTCATCTGGCTGTGCTGGGAATTCTGGCGTTGTGGCTGGTATGATACTGACGCTGATTCTGATTATTAATAAACTACATAACACAGGATATTTATGAAAATTACGGATCACAAACTCTCTGAAGGTATTGCCCTGACATTTCGTATTCCTGAAGGAAATATAAAACATCCTTTGATTATCTTATGCCATGGATTTTGTGGCATCCGTAATGTTCTGCTCCCTTGCTTTGCGAATGCCTTCACAGAAGCAGGATTTGCAACGATTACTTTTGATTATCGTGGATTCGGTCAGAGTGAGGGAGAACGAGGCCGTCTGGTTCCTGCAATGCAGACCGAAGATATTATTTCAGTTATCAATTGGGCAGAAAAGCAGGCATGTATTGATAATCAGCGTATTGGGTTATGGGGTACATCGCTGGGAGGGGGTCATGTGTTCAGTGCAGCTGCGCAGGATCAACGCGTACAATGTATTGTCAGCCAGCTAGCTTTTGCTGACGGTGATGTTCTGGTTACCGGAGACATGAATGAATCGGAGAGAGCTTCTTTTCTGTCCACGCTGAATAAAATGGCAGAGAAGAAGAAAAACACCGGGAAAGAGATGTTTGTGGGGGTTACACGGGTCCTAAGTGATGATGAATCGAAGGTATTCTTCGAGAAAATCAAAGCCCAGCATCCCGAAATGGATATAAAAATACCTTTCCTTACTGTCATGGAAACGTTGCAATATAAACCGGCAGAGAGTGCAGCCAGAGTTCAGTGCCCTGTTTTGGTTGTTATTGCAGGTCAGGATAACGTTAATCCGCCGGAACAGGGAAGAGCATTATATGATGCTGTTGCTTCTAGTACTAAGGAATTATACGAGGAAGCTGACGCATGCCATTATGATATTTATGAGGGCGCGTTTTTTGAACGTGTAGCAGCTGTGCAGACACAATGGTTTAAAAAATATATTTAATTGACAGTACTACTACGTTAAAGGGGACCGTCTGGAATTCGGAAATTTTCCCACGCTAAGAGTCTGTCAGGATTCTGTGTAAAAACCTTTTCTCAGAAGTGAGCATCCAGGCGGTCACCGAACTCGATAATCAAGCGGCTCATTGCCATACACCAGCCCTTCAACGACATCTTCCATTTCTGGGATGCAGACTGGATTGCCAGCCACCCTACTTTTTTTACCGAGTCGTCTGCCGGGAACACTTTACGCTGCATCAGAAAGGCGGGGTTACACCATCCGGCCAGTGAACGGTGCCACACTCCGGGCAGAACATGCCGCCGGCGCTGATACCGGCAAGAATGGTCGCAAATTCCCGCTCCGTACAGCGGGCGATTTCCGGATGCCCTTCGTCATCGATACGTACAAACCAGAAGACCAGCTTTTTGTTTCCGGCAACCATAACGGTAATTACAGACCATGACAAACCGCAGCCGTCAGGCTGCCTACCCGGCCGGTGGAGACGTTAGTCAGCAGCAAACCTTGTCTGGTTATTAAGACCGTAATCCTCAACAAGAGGAAGCCCGATAACCTGAGCACTTGGCCGGGATCTCAAAGAATAAATCTGGGATTCTGACGCTGGAAGCGGTCCTACCAATCAATAAAGCTCTTACATGTTTAGTCACAAATAAAACACAACAACATAAATTAATATCTCCAATATATAACAATTTATTACCTTACTCATGAAAACACTTTTTGTATAACGTTTACGCAGCGTGTGACAAAAACGAGCTACAGACTCCTGCACGATGTGTGAGTTCGAGGAGATCTGCAATGAATCTCTGGCAACAAAACTACGATCCCGCCGGGAATATCTGGCTTTCCAGCCTGATAGCATCGCTTCCCATCCTGTTTTTTTCTTTGCGTTGATTAAGCTCAAACTGAAAGGATACGTTGAATCGCCACGGATAATCTAGACACTTCCGAGCCGTTGATAATACTGGTTTTCATATTCTGTCGGTGACATCTGTTCGCTAGAACCATGCCGACGCTTACTGTTATAAAACATTTCGATGTAATCAAAAATATCACTGCGGGCTTCTTCCCGCGTTCCGTAGATCTTTTTCTTTATCCGTTCACGTTTCAACAACTGGAAAAAACTTTCTGCAACCGCATTATCATGGCAGTTACCGCGACGGCTCATGCTACCCTCCAGGCCGTGTGATTTCAGGAACGACTGCCACTCATGGCTTGTGTACTGACTGCCCTGATCCGAATGAACCAGCACCTGTTTTTCGGGATTACGCCGCCATACAGCCATCAGCAGTGCGTTCAGGACAATGTCCTTTGTCATCCGGGATTGCATGGACCAGCCGATAATTTTGCGTGAGAACAGATCAACAACAACGGCAAGATACAGCCAGCCTTCGTGGGTCCTGATGTAGGTTATGTCCGTTACCCAACGCTCATCAGGAGCATCCGGATTGAACTGTCGCTGGAGCCTGTTGGGTGACACGATACTGGCCTCGCCTTTACGTGCCCGCGGGCTTCGGTATCCGACCTGAGCCTTTATTCCGACACGTTTCATCAGTCTCCAGACTCTGTTGACTCCGCACTGTTGCCCGCTGTCACGCAGATCCAGATGGATTTTGCGATAACCATAGACGCATCCCGATTCCAGCCAGAACTGTTTAATCTGTCCTGTCAGTCTCAGGTCTGCATGATGGCGTTGTGAATGCGGCTGCTGAAGCCAGGCGTAAAAACCACTGGGATGAACATCCAACACCCGACAGAGCAGGCGAACAGGCCAGCAACAGGAGTTGTCACGGATAAAGGCGTACCTCAGTCGGACAGCTTTGCGAAGTACGCCGCGGCTTTTTTTAATATGTCCCGTTCGTCGGTAACCCGTTTCAGCTCTTTCTGGAGACGGCGGATCTCGGCCTGAGCATCTGACTGTTCTTTATTAGTAGAAGAATCCGGACCGTACTTCTTTATCCAGGCGTAAAGGCTGTGGGTGGTGATATCGAGACGTGTTGCAACGCTGGCAACAGAATAACCGCGATCAACAACCTGTTTGACTGCTTCAGTTTTAAACTCTTCGGGATAACGCTTACCGCTCATGGGCACCTCTCTTTAAGCCATCTTAAATGACTCTGAGGTGTCTGTTAAACCCGTGGCGATTCATCTCGATGAAAACCGGGCAGTTTGACATCATTCGCTCGTCTATTCTTTCGATACCCCCTGACCAGCGCCTGCAAATGCTGATCGTCGATTTCTGTTTCGGCGTTTTCCTTGACGGAGCCGCAGGCTTTGGCGCACCGGTAGCAATTACCGCCGCATTGCTGGTCGGTCCGGGCTTTAAACCACTGTACGCCGCCGGACTGTGCCTGATTGTTAACACCGCGCCAGTGGCATTTGGCGCGATGGGGATTCAGATTCTGGTCGCCGGGCAGGTCACAGGCATCGACAGCTTTGAGATTAGCCAGATGGTGGGGCGTCAGCTACCGTTTATGACCATTATCGTGCTGTTCTGGATCATGGCGATTATGGACGGCTGGCGCGGTATTAAAGAAACCTGGTCTGCGGTTGTGGTTGCGGTATTACTGTTTCACAGGTTGTGGGGTCAGTCCCCGCCCCGGAAGAGTCTTACAGGTAGCTCCTGCTGACGGAGGAGCTGTTTCCGGATATTTCTCGTCAGGTGTAATATACACCTGTGTTGTGGCTACATACCCGTCACTGAAGGTGGCTTCAATGTAAGTGGCTTGCCACCCGCGGTTGGGAGGCGTCAGTGGAATGCTGAGTGTATCATCGCCGCCAGTCAGACTGACGGGAACTGAGGTGTATTTAACATCACAGGCATAACGAAAATCTCTTGCTACCGGGTTCCTAGCTGTCCACTGCAGAACGGCTGCCGGCTTCTCTGAGAAGCTGACTTCCAGCTCCTTTTTTCCGTTTCCGCGGCTCTGTATTTTTTCCGTAATTTCAGGGAGCTTTTGCCCATTCTGAAAACGGTTAACAAAAGTGGTCAGCGACTGCTCCGTAACGGACAGAATGTCATAATGTGTGGAGTTTGGTACTACCCGCAGGGATTTCCGTCCTGGTAGCCGATCATAATAAAAATGACTGTTGTCCGGGACATAAAAATCATCACCGCTGGCGTTAATAATATATTTATCCATTTTCAGACGGTCGCCCATATCGGTATTCAGATAAGTAAGCGGGTCTTCCAGCGTCATCAGGTTTGCAAATTCATCTGTATCAATCTGCAGGTCAATGTTTTGTTGATAATACGGATAAAAAGCCACTGGCCAGTTTTTCCCGTATGACTGATACATGTGTTCAAGCGATTTTTTTATATTCAGCAGGTCAAAAGCAACAGGAATAATGGCATCAACATCTGGGTCTGACAGCGCAGTCAGCCATGCGGCCCAGCCACGCTTGGAGGCTCCGGTGACAATAAACTTAGTGACATTCTGTTGCGCCAGTTCTTTCTTCGCCAGCCTGAACGCTTGCGATACCGACGCTGCCATTGGGATATGAAGGGACGCGTTCTGGTATTTCTGTGTATCTCCGATAAACAGTTTCCAGGAATATGCCACGCTGTGATCTTCAGCCAAAGGCGTCGACACTCCCTGATAGCTGAGTACCTGATTAGGGACGTTACTGACAGCTATCACAATAGTTCGAGTAGCAACCGCAATACGTGAAAGTTCTTCCTCGCTAAAGTTTGTGGGGGCCACGGGACTGCCTGAGCCATTATTATTGCTGCCGTTATTGATAACAACAAGGGCATGTTTTCCTCTGGCTGAATCAGGAATATAGATATCCACCCCGTTCTGCCAGTATTCCGGATAGACTATGCCCTGTGGAGACCACGCCTGTGAATTCAGGATATACCTCTGCAGCATAACGCCGGGTAGCTGTTTTTTTTCCTGCAGAGAATAATCAAGAGGAAGTGCCGCAAGTGACATCCTGTAATCAGAAATGACATGCGTCAGACTGGTATTTTTATTGTGTTCATCCGCAGACAAAGCCAGGCATGCAGGCGAGATAAGTAGCATTGCTATATATAATTTTCTTATATTCATTATTAAACTCCTTTTAAATGGTAAATAATAACTCATTCATTGCAGGCTGATGACCAGCATTATCATCAACTTTATAGCTGCATGTAAAGCTCCGGCCCACGCAAACGAATAACAGCCTGCTGAGATGAGTCAAATGCTCTGGCGATAGCACTGATGCTTGCTCTAGCGTTAGTGCGGACAGAGGTATCGCTAGCATCTCAAATTCCTATACGTGAACATCTTACACTTAATTAATGTTATATTACGTAATTAATTATATTGGTAAAATTCGTTTAACAGGAGATGGAATATTAACCATAGATACCTGTTTTGATATTCTATAATGTCCAGAATTATTATCCCAGTAAACTATTTATCCAAAGTTATTAAATAATATCTCTCCAGTAATATATACATCAATAGTGAACCGGCCCCTTGAAACGCCAGGCAGTGGATGTATCTTAAAATAAGAGATAGGCCTGGATATATGTCTAACACTAGTTCTAATTTTGAGATGACTGGAATTTTGCTGGGGCAGGAGCTTCGTAAACGTAAAACTCCTCAGGAAAAAATCGCCATTATTCAGCAGACAATGGAACCCGGTATGACGGTGTCCCATGTGGCGCGTTTGCATGGTATTCAGCCCAGCCTGTTGTTTAAGTGGAAAAAAATATCTGGAAGGAAGTCTCACTGCTGTTGCTGCCGGAGAGGATGTCGTTCCTGCCTCAGAACTGGCTGCCGCTATAAAACAAATAAAAGAGTTACAGCGCTTGCTGGGTAAGAAATCTATGGTCCCCACCATTTTTGCAACACTGATTTTGATTGATGTTGGCTTGCCTAAATCTATCCGGCGTCATTATGGGCATGGATGCCCGCGCCTCGATGAGTTCCGCACCTGATGAGCCCAAAAAACCATCCGGCTTCAGTGAGCCATTTTCTTGCTGAGGCTTTTCATCAGGCCGATATGCCGTTCATGTCATCAATAATCAGTCTTCGCAAAACCAGATTGGGAACTACTTTAATTCATGATTAACCTGCCAGCCAGACTGGCGCCATCGTTACCTTTCGAACACAGTCTGCTGTGTTGTGATTGCCCACGCTATCCGGGCTAATTTGTTGGCCAGTGCGCAACATACTATGCTGGAGTGTTTTCTTGCCAACAACGCCCTGACCCAATCCGCCAACCTTCCTGACTGATTCTCGATTCTCTGAATAAAGGATCTTGCGCACTGAACGAGTAACCGTCGCAGATTTTTATCTCCACGTTTACTTATCCCTAAAAGTGTATTTTTACCACCTGTGCTGTACTGCCGGGGTACCAGACCGGTTGAAGCAGCAAAGTCCCGACTGCAGCTATATTGTTTACCGTCTCCCAGCTGCGATGACAGTACGCTGGCGGTTATCGGACCAATACCGGGTATTGTCTGAAGACGTTGTCCTACCTCATCACGACTCAGTTCCTGCTCCAGTGCGATTTCAAGCTCGGTGATCTGTCCGACAAGATAAATATAATGGGCATGTAAGCGCATCAGTAACTGCGCCAGATAGGGAGGAAGTTCGTTCTCTGCAAGTACTGTTGAAAGTCGTTTTACCACTGCGACGCCTGTCGGCATACTGATGCCAAATTCCAGCAAAAAAGCATGCATCTGATTGGTCGTTTTGACTTTATCACTGACCAATGATTCCCTGACCCGGTGAAACGCCCGCATGGCCTGCTGAGCTTCTGTTCGTGGTTGCACAAATCGCATGGAGGGACGAGATGCCGCTTCGCATATGGCTTCTGCATCGACAAAATCGTTCTTGTTGCTCTTAACAAAAGGGCGAACGAACTGCGGAGAAATCAATTTTGCTTCATGACCTAAATCAGCAATCCGGCGAGCCATAAAATGAGCTCCGGCGCAGGCTTCCATCACAACGGTAGACGAGGCACAGCCTGCCAGAAACTCAATAAGTTTGGTACGGGTAAACTTTTTACGCAGCAATACCTTGCCTGACTTATCTTGGCAGTGAATGTGAAAGGAATGCTTGCCAAGATCTATACCAATAAGCGTAATGTTTTGCATGATGGTCTTCTCCATGAAAGAAAAACACTCTACCAGGGTACAGCTCACAGGGTGGTGGGGACCATCTCATTAACCATGGAAGTTGAGATCCTCAAAGAAGCGGTGGAGTATGGTCAGTCGCGAAAATGGATAGCGCATGCGCTCTTGTTGCCAACGGACAAGGAATAACCCTGGTAAGCCGTATTCTGGGCGTGTCGCGTGCGCAACTGGCACAACGGATGAAAACATCTGGTAATAAGCCGAATAAACGTTGTCGCAGATGTGATGAGGCTGCGGATGCGGAAGTGGTAGCACGCATCCTTGATATCATCAGCGATATGCCGACATATGGCTATCGTCGTGTCTGGGCCATTCTCAGACGACAGTCCCGTAACGAAGGACTGCCGTTCGTGAATGCAAAGCGCGTTTATCGGATAATGAGGGAAAATAGCCTGTTGTTGTTACATGACAAACCATCACGACCGCAGCGGGAACATAAAGGCCGAATATCGGTGAAGGAAAGCGACCAGCGCTGGTGTTCCGATGGCTTTGAGTTCGGTTGTGATGATGGCGCAAAACTGCGTGTCACGTTCGCACTGGACTGTTGCGCTCGTGAAGCCATAGACTGGGCAGCAGGCACGGGAGGTTATGACAAAGCAACGGTGCAGGATGTCATGTCAGGAGCAATAGAAAAACGCTTTGGCGATAAAGGAGCGGAACGGCCAATCCAGTGGCTGACTGATAACGGTTCGGCTTATACAGCTCATGAAACACGGCAGTTCGCCAGGGAGTTGAATCTGGAGCCCTGCACGACGGCAGTCAGTAGCCCTCAGAGCAATGGAATGGCAGAAAGGTTCGTGAAAATGATGAAAGAAGACTACATCGCGTTCATGCCGAAACCGAATGTAAGAACGGCATTGCATAACCTTGCAGTGGCGATCGAGCATTACAATGAAAACCATCCGCATAGTGCGTTAGGTTATCTCTCACCAAGGGAATATCGACGTCAGCGGGTAACGTCAACTTAAGATACAACGACTGTCTGAATATCGTGGGTCAAGGACATATATACATCAATTGTATTAGTCGCGACTTGATCTGACACTGAGCCTTGAAAGGTTGAGAGTTACCGGTTTTGATATGGGTGTCGAATCCTTATACAAAACACGAGGTAACTCTCATGCTTCATACTACCAATCCCGTTATCAAACACAAAGCCGGTTTGCTCAATCTGGCTGAAGAACTCAGCAACGTATCAAAAGCCTGTAAAATCATGGGCGTTTCGCGTGATACGTTTTATCGTTACCGCGAACTGGCCGATGAAGGCGGTGTGGATGCGCTGATTCATCGTAATCGCCGCGCTCCTAACTTTAAGAACCGTACCGATGAGGCAACTGAACAGGCTGTTGTTGATTACGCCGTCGCTTTCCCGGCACACGGTCAGCACCGGACCAGCAACGAGCTGCGTAAACAGGGCGTTTTTATCTCCGGCAGTGGTGTCCGTTCTGTCTGGTTACGCTATAACCTTGAGAATTTCAAAAAACGTCTGAAAGCACTGGAAGAAAAAGTAGCCCGTGATGGTATTGAGCTAACTGACAGCCAGATCGCAGCACTGGAGCGTAAAGCCAGTGATGACGAGGCCTGTGGCGAAATCGAAACAACTCATCCGGGATATCTGGGTTCGCAGGACACGTTCTATGTAGGCAACCTGAAAGGTGTCGGGCGTATTAATCAGCAGACGTTCGTTGATACGTACTCGAAAGTGGCTCACTGTAAACTTTACGTCACCAAAACACCGATTACCGCGGCTGACTTACTGAATGATCGTGTACTCAGCTTCAGAGTCTGTATTAACTGCTTCGGTCATGTAGTCGCTAATACGTTCAGCGGTGATTTTCGTTATTTCATCGTAGTTCATTTTATCCCCCTACAAGGCGCCGCTTTACCCGTTCAATTTCAGCCAGCGTTGCGGTGTCAGCTCCAGTGTAGTCCGGCGGCATGACGATTTGGGCTGCATACTCGCCTCAATCCTTAAGTACCAACAACATTATAGGGGGGCCAGACGGCCCCCTATAATGGATGTCAGGCATGGTGAAATAATGGGCGAATGTTTGGGCGAGCGGTTTGCGAAGCAACCCAAAGCTCATACTGAGATTGCATACCAGTCCACATTTCGGCGCTAGTTCCGAGTGCGGATTCCAGGCGGAGCGCCATATCCGCAGAGATACCAGCTTTTTCATTCAGAATCCGGGAAAGCGCCGTGCGAGTAATGCCTAATGCGGTGGCAGCGTCTGTGACTGACATTTCTCCCAGATATTCACGAAGAACCGCGCCTGGGTGCGCGGGATTATGCATACGATTCATAGTTTCCCTCAATGATAATCCTGATAGTCAACCAGAATTGCGTCTTCACCTTCAAATCGGAAGGTAAGTCGCCAGTTACCGTTTACAGATATAGCCCAATGGCCTTTAAGATCAGCTCCCTTCAGAGGGTGTAATTTCCAGCCTGGTGCAGACATATCGTCTGGGCGTTTAGCCATATTAAGGGCGGTTAATTGAATGCGTAGCTTAACCGCATGTTTGGCCTGAATGCCTGCGGTTGAACCTGTCTTGAAAAAGTGTTCAAGCCCTTTATGGCGAAATGACTTAATCAAAATAATTTCATCCATACGCGCAAACTGTGTGTATACACTACACAGGCGTAACGTAAAATGCAACCATCAAGGGGTTATCGGGTGGCGCAGGGGAACTGCCCCCTACGCTCCCACGGAACCGTACGTGACACTCTCGCGTCATACGGCTCTTGTCGTTGAATCATTCAAGTATCGTAAGCTAAGCACCAGTGTGCAAACAGCGTCGGGCAGTCGTGACGAATTCGCCGTAACCACTCGAATGCACGCACCAGACTACCTCGCGCTCGCTTGTGTTTGCGGGCAATCCACTTGGCCAAGTGCAGGTCAACCTGCGCCATTACCGGGTATAACTTCAATTGGTAAAAGCGACTGTAATAGGTTATCCACCCCTGAAGAATGGGGTTGATCCGGCGCGCTATTTCTCCAAGAGGAATAGGCGTGCGCCGTTGCAGTTCCCAATCCCGCACAGTTTGACGAATAGCCTTAGCCGCCTTGCCACTTATGGCTGCCAGGAAACTCAGGAACACTGACCCGTCGCCAGCTTTTGTCTTCCGAGGGCGAAACGTATAGCCCAGGAAGTCAAAACTGATCTCAGGATAATCGTCTGTTCGCTTCCCATCCCATCCTTGCAGTAGACAATCTTGGTCTTGCTCGGACTCAGTTCCAGCTGGCAAGCTGCCAGACGACGCTTGAGCTTGTCCCGCACCATAGTTGCCTGCGCGAGACTTTTACAGTGGATTACGATGTCATCGGCATATCGCTCAAACCGGATGCTCGGGAATTCCCGCTCCATCCAGGCATCGAATGCATAATGCAGAAACAGGTTGGCCAGCAGCGGGCTAATGACCCCACCTTGCGGCGTTCCTTTGTCTCTTGCCAGTAGCGTCCCATCCGGCATTTGTACCGGCGCAGTCAGCCACCGTTCGATATAGAGCAATACCCATTTGCAATCGGTGTGCTTGCATACCGCCTTCATCAGAAGTTTGTGATCGAGGTTATCGAAGAACCCCTTGATGTCCACGTCCAGTACCCAGTCATTACGCCAGCATCGTCGCCGGGCAACGCCTAGCGCATCATGCGCGGATTTGTGTGGTCGGTAACCATAGGAGTAGGCATGAAAGCACGGCTCCAGTATCGGCTCCAACGCATCTTTGACGACCATCTGCGCAATGCGGTCTGCTACCGTGGGTATACCCAACGGTCGTACCCCGCCTGACGCTTTTGGAATCTCGACGCGCCGCACTGCTGGCGGCATGTAGCTGCCGGAGGCCATTCGGTTCCAGAGTTTGTAGAGATTTCCTGTCAGGTTCTCCTCAAACGCCTCGACTGACTGCCCATCGACACCTGCCGCACCTCGATTAGCTTTGACCCGCTGGTATGCTTTCCAAACCGCATACTTAGAGACCTCGAACGGCTTTGGCTGACTCATGGGCTCCTCCCGGCTATCCGGTTGACCGATAAACCAGCCCCAACGACTGCCCCCCTTCGCTTCATGCCCATTACAGGCACTTCCTCACTACTACGAGGCCATCTGCCCCTGTGTCTCGCATCTGTACTCAGGAGCTTGCAGTGCCTCTGCTCCACGCCGCTCCCTTGGCATCGAGACGACAGGTTCCCACGTTCCGTACGAGAGCCTGTGTTGCGTTCATGCTGCCTATATGCCGGATGCCGCCCAGCCAGTACCCAGATATCTGCTGGACTCGTCATGCGCTGCGTAGATAGCACATTTTCGACATCGCCTAGAGGTTCCTTTCGACACTTCATCGACAGTTCACTTTCGTTCATCTCCGCAACACCTACCTGACGCATGTTCTGCGCCTTTTAACCTTGACGCTCACCACCACCGCTCTTAACGGCAGCAGCTCAAGGCGGTTTGAAGGCTGCGTCTGGACGCCGCCTCCGAGGGGCCGCCCCTCATCTCTCATACAGCATTGCATCCAACATCACGCCACTGGATGCATTCGTGGCACACCTACGCCGGAACCACCGAAATTTCCGGCCTGTGATTTTTAGCGGTCCTTCGGGACTTCAATAACACCATCCGCTATCCCCTGAGCAAGTTGTTCCATCCATTTCGCAAACCGAAAATACCCAGGGTATTGCAGCCATCTGAACTTTTGAGGCGTTGTCCATTACCCGTTTAAAGGCATCCATGTAGTCATAACAACCTTGCAATAATTGAGCATCACCATCTGCTGTCAGTGGGAACCGACTGGCATAATCATGAACTATTTTTGTCAGTTATCGTTGTTCTGCTGTCAAATCAATCATTTTTTCCTCGCAAAAGTGTCCGGTAGACTGTTGGACGTGAAACGGAAAATAATTCAGCCAGATCGCTGATTGAGTACTGCCCGGTTTCATGCATCCGGCAAAGCTCTTTTTGTTGTTTATCTGATAGTTTTGGCTGCTTCCCCCGCAACTTTCCCTTTGCCCGTGCAATTGCCATACCTTCCCGTGTGCGAAGACGTATCAGCTCACTCTCAAATTCGGCAAAGGTTGCCAGAACGTTAAAAAACATCTTCCCCATCGGGTCCCCAGGATCATAGAGGGTGGTACCCAATGCCAGTTTCACTCCCCTGGCCTGTAATGTATCGGCTATTTCCTTGGCATCAGGTACCGAACGCGCCAAACAATCAAGTTTCGGTACAACCAGCGTGTCTCCCTGGCGTACAGCAGCCAGAGCCTGCTCCAGACCGGGCCTCTGACGGTTTGCTCCTGTCAGCCCTTTGTCAATGTAAATCCGCTCCGGAGAGACCCCCAGTTTTATCAGAGCCTCCTGTTGGGCGGTCAAATCCTGTTTATCAGTGAAACAACGGGCATAACCAATCCGTATTTCAGTCATAATATGTACGTTTAAGGGGCCATGGAAGAGATTGATACCGTACCAGTTATATGAGACAACGTCAGCAGTGATTTTCTCTGAAATGTGAATTTAATTTTTTACCGTCCGCAGAGCGCAGTCTTACGTACAGGTTGCCGAGCGCAAAATTTATACATTCCGGAAATTTCTGCGCTTGCGGCTTGAAACCCCTTAGTATTTTTTGTCTGTAGTATCTATCCCAGCAATAGGTATATCCTGTTGCATCAATAAAGTTGACTTTTGTATACAACATGCGAATTTTCCTTAATCCGGAGCTATTCGTATGATAAAAAAAACTCTTCCTGTTCTGATTCTTCTGGCGCTATCGGGGAGTTTTTCTACCGCTGTAGCCGCTGATAAAAAAGAGACTCAAAATTTCTACTATCCAGAAACACTGGATTTAACTCCTCTGAGATTACACAGCCCTGAATCAAATCCCTGGGGGGCTGATTTTGATTATGCCACCAGATTTCAACAGCTGGATATGGAGGCTCTGAAAAAAGATATCAAAGATTTGCTGACAACTTCCCAGGATTGGTGGCCTGCGGATTATGGTCATTATGGTCCTTTCTTTATTCGTATGGCTTGGCACGGTGCCGGAACATACAGGACATATGATGGCCGGGGAGGCGCCAGTGGTGGTCAGCAACGTTTTGAACCGCTGAACAGCTGGCCGGATAACGTTAATCTGGATAAAGCCCGTCGATTGCTGTGGCCAGTCAAGAAAAAATACGGCTCCAGTATTTCCTGGGGAGACCTGATGGTCCTGACTGGTAATGTTGCCCTTGAATCCATGGGATTTAAAACGCTGGGATTTGCTGGCGGAAGAGAAGATGACTGGGAGTCGGACCTGGTATACTGGGGGCCTGACAACAAGCCTCTTGCAGATAACCGGGATAAAAACGGGAAACTTCAGAAACCTCTTGCCGCCACGCAGATGGGACTTATTTATGTCAATCCTGAAGGCCCCGGTGGAAAACCAGATCCTCTGGCTTCCGCGAAAGATATCAGGGAAGCTTTTTCACGTATGGCCATGGATGATGAGGAGACTGTGGCCCTGATCGCGGGAGGGCATACATTTGGTAAAGCACATGGTGCAGCGTCTCCTGAAAAATGTATTGGCGCAGGGCCTGATGGTGCACCTGTGGAGGAGCAGGGACTGGGATGGAAAAATAAATGTGGTACAGGAAACGGCAAATATACCATCACCAGTGGCCTGGAAGGAGCCTGGTCAACATCGCCAACCCAGTTCACAATGCAGTATCTGAAGAATTTATATAAATATGAATGGGAGCTGCACAAGAGTCCTGCCGGTGCTTATCAGTGGAAGCCTAAAAAAGCGTCAAATATAGTTCAGGACGCGCATGATCCGTCTGTCCTGCATCCGTTGATGATGTTTACGACGGATATTGCTCTTAAAGTTGATCCTGAATATAAGAAAATAACCACCCGTTTCCTGAATGATCCAAAAGCTTTTGAGCAGGCATTCGCAAGAGCATGGTTTAAACTGACCCACCGGGATATGGGACCGGCAGCCCGATATCTTGGTAATGAAGTTCCTGCAGAATCATTTATCTGGCAGGATCCTCTTCCTGCGGCGGATTATACAATGATTGATGGTAAAGACATTAAGTCGCTGAAAGAGCAGGTTATGGATTTGGGTATCCCTGCATCTGAGCTGATAAAGACAGCCTGGGCTTCAGCTTCCACATTTCGTGTGACTGATTATCGTGGGGGAAATAATGGTGCCCGCATCAGGTTACAGCCCGAAATTAACTGGGAAGTTAATGAGCCTGAAAAACTGAAGAAAGTACTGGCATCCCTGACCTCATTACAGCGTGAATTTAACAAAAAACAGTCTGACGGAAAGAAAGTGTCGTTGGCTGATTTAATTGTTCTTTCGGGTAATGCTGCAATCGAAGATGCGGCCAGAAAAGCCGGGGTGGAACTTGAGATTCCCTTTACTCCGGGAAGAACTGACGCCTCTCAGGAGCAGACGGATGTTGCCTCATTCAGTGTACTGGAGCCGACAGCAGATGGATTCAGAAATTATTACTCAAAAAGCAGAAGTCATATATCGCCGGTTGAAAGCCTCATTGATAAAGCCAGTCAGCTGGATCTCACCGTTCCTGAAATGACGGCATTACTGGGTGGTCTGCGGGTAATGGATATTAATACAAATAATTCTTCGTTGGGAGTATTTACCGATACCCCTGGTGTTCTGGATAACAAGTTTTTTGTTAATCTGCTGGATATGTCAACACGATGGAGTAAAGCAGATAAAGAAGATACATACAATGGATTCGATCGTAAAACGGGAGCATTAAAATGGAAAGCATCCTCTGTTGATTTAATATTCAGTTCAAATCCTGAATTACGTGCGGTGGCAGAAGTATATGCCTCGGATGATGCGAGAAATAAGTTTATTCATGATTTTGTTAAATCGTGGAATAAAGTTATGAATAGCGATCGGTTTGATTTAAACAATAAATGATAAAACTGATGAGGGAGGGCACCTCCCTCATGAAGGAGAAATTATGCAGAAAAGCAATAAAGTTATAATCAGCTGTGGTATGGCATTATATTTTGTGTGTGTGGGGATTACAGTGGCAGAAGAACTTGATGAAAGCATGCAAGTTCTTGCAAGGAATATGAGTGTACTTCAGTCATCAATGGATAAAAAGGAGCTTCTTGAAGCTCTTGACAGAATGGATGATGCTGTAGATGAGTCAATGAAGCGTCTTCCTGAGAGCATTTCACCGGCTGATGAAGAAGGGAAGAATGACTATATAAAAGAACTTCAAAAGCTTGAAAAAGAGATTATGCTGGCGAAACAAAAAATCTTATCGGGACAGTTATCAGATATACCCGATTCGGTAAACAAGATGAATAAAATCAGAGTTGAGGGGCATGATAAATTCAGATAAATTGTATTAGTCGCGACTTGATCTGACACTGAGCCTTGAAAGGTTGAGAGTTACCGGTTTTGATATGGGTGTCGAATCCTTATACAAAACACGAGGTAACTCTCATGCTTCATACTACCAATCCCGTTATCAAACACAAAGCCGGTTTGCTCAATCTGGCTGAAGAACTCAGCAACGTATCAAAAGCCTGTAAAATCATGGGCGTTTCGCGTGATACGTTTTATCGTTACCGCGAACTGGCCGATGAAGGCGGTGTGGATGCGCTGTTTCATCGTAATCGCCGCGCTCCTAACTTTAAGAACCGTACCGATGAGGCAACTGAACAGGCTGTTGTTGATTACGCCGTCGCTTTCCCGGCACACGGTCAGCACCGGACCAGCAACGAGCTGCGTAAACAGGGCGTTTTTATCTCCGGCAGTGGTGTCCGTTCTGTCTGGTTACGCCATAACCTTGAGAATTTCAAAAAACGTCGTAAGCGTCAACGGAGCACCGTATTGACGCTTATTTATTGGTGAGAACCACGTTCCATGGCAGGAGTTCGTCAACACGGTTGGAGGGCCATTCCGGCAGTACGCTCAGAATATGGCGCAGATACGCTTCCGGATCGATACCGTTCAGACGGCAGGTGCCGATCAGCCCGTATAGCAGTGCACCACGCTCGCCACCGTGATCGCTACCGAAGAACACGTAATTTTTCTTTCCAAGACAGACTGCACGAAGCGCTCTTTCCGCTGTGTTATTGTCCGTCTCCGCCAGTCCGTCATCACTGTAATAACAGAGGGCGTCCCACTGATTCAGTACATAGCTGAACGCTTCGCCCAGTCTGGATTTTTTCGACAGCGTGCCATTCTTCTCCACCATCCATTCATGCAGCGACGTCAGTAACGCTTTGCTTCACTGCTGTCTGACTGCAAGACGCTCTGACTCTGGTAATCCCCGTATTTCATCCTCGATGGCGTACAGTTCACTGATTCGCTTCAGGGCTTCTTCTGCCGTCGCACTTTTGCTGCTGATGTATACATCGTGGATTTTTCTCCGGGCATGGGCCCAGCACGCAACTTCTGTCAGCGCACCACCTTCACGTTCTGCACTGAACAGCCTGTCATAACCTGTGAACGCATCCGCCTGCAGGATACCCCGGAAGGGGCGGAGGTGTTGCTCCGGGTGTTTCCCCTGCCGGTTCGGTGAGTACGCGAACCAGACCGCCGGAGGAGATGACGAACCCGCATTGCGATCATCCCGGACATACGTCCAGATGCGCCCTGTTTTCGTCTTTTTCAAGCCCGGTGCCAGTACCTTTACCGGTGTGTCGTCAGTGTGAAGCTTGCGGGTATTCATCACATAACGGTACAGGGCATCATTCAGCGGCATCATTAACTGGCAGCACGCGTCAACCCAGTTGGAGAGTAATGCACGGCTCAGTTCGACACCCTGTCGGGCAAAGATTTCACTCTGACGATACAGTGGCAGGTGTTCGCAGTATTTTCCCGTTAACACGCGGGCAAGTAATCCGGGGCCCGCGATACCACGCTCTATCGGGCGGGACGGCGCCGGTGCTTCAATGATGCAGTCACATTTTGTACAGGCTTTTTTTACCCGTTCTGTGCGGATCACTTTCAGGGCGCTGCTCACCAGTTCCAGCTGCTCAGTACTGACTTCCCCCAGATAATCCAGCTCGCCGCCACATTCCGGGCAACAACTTTCTTCAGACTCCAGACGGTGTATTTCACGGGGAAGGTGTGCCGGTAACGGACGACGATGGCGCGACTGTCGCAACTGGCGGGGAACCTGTGGATCGTCTTCCCGCCCACTGTAACGATCGCTGTCCTGTTCGCGTTGTTTCAGCAGGGCCTCAGCCTGTTCAACTTCACGACGCAGTTTTTCAGAACGGGTACCGAACAGCATCCGGCGCAGTTTTTCTATCTGAGCCCGCAGATGTTCTATTTCCCGTTCATCTTCTTCGATCTTTTCTTCGGCACGTGCCAGTGCAGAGCGCAGGAAGGCCTCCGTCTCTTCAACCAGACTCAGTTGCTGGTCTTTCTGACGGAGCTGGCTTTCCAGTTCTGCAATGCGAATGAGGTATTTCTGACTCATGGCCGTTTTTATAATGCGGCCAGGCGTTTTTTACAACATTGTCAGGGCGTTAAGGCGGGATGTTTTTGGCTGACGCCAGTCCAGCTTATCGAGGAGCATTGCCAGTTGCGAGCGGGTAATGGATACCTTACCGTCACGCACCGCAGGCCAGATAAACTGGCCTTCCTCCAGGCGTTTGGTGAACAGGCACAGACCATCAGCATCAGCCCAAAGAATTTTAACGGTGTCACCCCGTCGGCCACGGAAGATAAACAGGTGACCGGAGAAGGGATTAACATTTAACACATGCTGTACCTGTTCACCCAGCCCGTTGAAAGACTTACGCATATCGGTTATCCCGGCAACGAGCCAGATACGGGTACCGGATGGGAGTGAGATCATCTTCCCCTCCCGGTCAGTTCACGAATCAATACAGTGAGCAGCTCTGGTGAAGGATTTTCCAGCGTCATGTTACCGTGACGGAACTCCACCTTGCAGGAGCTGGCACTGACAGTAGTCTGAGTGGATAAGGGCGGAGTAAGAGCAGCCATCGGTTCTTTCGGCTCATCAGAGGTTATCTCTACAGGTAATAATTCAAGGCCTGCATCAGAAGTGGTTGTCACCGGAAGACGCCGTGATATACGCCCTTCGTTTTGCCAGAGTCTGAGCCATTTGAAAATAACATTATCATTGACGCCATTTTCTCGTGCAATCTGAGCCACACAAGCACCGGGTTGTGATGCCAGTTCAACCATACGAAGTTTGAATTCATTCGAATACTTTTTACGAGGTTCTTTTCGCCAGTCCTGTAATTCCATACTTAGATGTCCGTCTGTGTCAGATGGGCGTCTAAGTTACCAATTCTTGTCTAATGGCTACATACGGCGGTCGGTTTACGCTTACAAAACGTCTGAAAGCGCTGGAAGAAAAAGTAGCCCGTGATGGTATTGAGCTAACTGACAGCCAGATCGCAGCACTGGAGCGTAAAGCCAGTGATGACGAGGCCTGTGGCGAAATCGAAACTGCTCATCCGGGATATCTGGGTTCGCAGGACACGTTCTATGTAGGCAACCTGAAAGGTGTCGGGCGTATTAATCAGCAGACGTTCGTTGATACGTACTCGAAAGTGGCTCACTGTAAACTTTACGTCACCAAAACACCGATTACCGCGGCTGACTTACTGAATGATCGTGTACTGCCGTTTTATGCGTCTCAGGGCCTGCCGATGCTGAGAATACTGACCGACAGAGGCACGGAGTACTGTGGCAAAGTAGAGCAGCATGATTATCAGCTTTATCTGGCAATAAACGACATAGAACACACGAAAACGAAGGCGATGTCCCCGCAGACCAACGGCATCTGCGAGCGGTTCCATAAAACAATCCTGAACGAATTTTATCAGGTAACGTTCCGTAAAAAACTGTACGGCGATCTTGATACATTACTGTCGGATCTTGATGAATGGCTGGCTCACTATAATAATGAGCGAACCCATCAGGGAAAAATGTGCAATGGGCGGACGCCAATGGAAACGTTACTTGATGGAAAGCGCATCTGGGCCGGGAAAAATTTAAGCCAGATGTAATCTGACAGATACCTGTATAAATAACCGGTAACTGTCAGATCAGGTCTGAGCTAATACACATCAATAGCATAAAACTGAGCGTTTGTTTTAGCATGTCGTTTATAATAATTGATACACTTCTATATTTTTTATTCTTTGATGTGTTTTTGGATATTTACTTTTCTATTAGTCTAAACACTACCATAGTTAAAATAGTTAATTCTCAGAGCGATTAGTAAGCAACCAAATAGGAGAGCATTTTCAACGCAATACTCGACGGGATACTCCGTTTCTGTTCCCGGCTGCGGATCAGGTCAACGCTGACTCCCACCACTTCTGCAAATTCAGCCTGTTTCATTCCGACATGTTTACTAATAGCCTTCACATCCGGCAGTGTATGACGGTGAATATTTTTTGCAGCTGGCTGGATTTGACCATTCTCACTGGCTACCATTTCTTCCATGCTGTTGATAAGCAATTCAAAAATTTTCTTTTACATATATTTTTCCTCGTTATGGAGAGACCTGCCACCATTTCTCAGGCACTGTTGGCACACCAGTGCATCACATCTGCGAAGAAGTGTACTTACCTGTCGCGATAGGGTGTACTTCCGCGCTCTACGGTGTTTTCAGAATTGTATTTTTTCATCATTTATAATTCCCAGTAACCAGCTCCCTACTCGAGCACTCAAAGAATGAATCGGGGATTCTGACGCTGGCCTACAACCGCCAGGATATTGACACGACTGGCTTTATCATTCACTTCATAAAGTACATGCTGCCCAAGTAAGCTAATGCGACGCCCCCCTTCGCCATAGCGTTCATCAGTTTCATACAGGCGAGGGTAATCGGCCAGGCGCTCGGTTGCAGTGATCAGACTCTCAGTCACGTTCCTTGCATCCCAAAGAGATGCATTCTCGACCAGATATTCAAACAACACCGTTATATCCTCAATCGCACCTGGTCGCTATTCTACTTCATAACTCATTGTGCAGTTCCTGATAACGTCCCTGTAGTCGCTGGCGCAGTTGCGCATAACTCATTCCCGGCCGCTTATCGGCGCGAGCAGCGGCAACTTTCGCTCGTACCTGTTCGTCGTATTCCGCCCGTGCCAGTTCTTCATTAGCGAGGCGTTGCAATAGTGCAAACTTGTCTGTGCTGCCTTCTGGCAAAATACGAGTCAGGTTTTCGGCCAGCTCGCGCAGGAAATTGGCGTTTTCGTAATGTGTGGTGCTATTCACAGTTGACTCCTCCCTTCATTCAATAAAGGGCAATTGCAGTTCTTTTGATGCCGCACGCATAGGTATAACGAGTCAGAGTATCGATATTGGCCCCGGTGATATTGTTTCACAGGCAGGCGATAAGAGGAGGAATAATGCCCATTCGCCTGGTAATCTGCGTGTTGTCAGGTTTTATGCAGAGTATATAACCTTTCAGACACAGCCACCAACATATGCCGCGTCAGCGGCATGGAAGGCGGCAACTATGGTTACATGTGGCACAGAAACAAAACCACCGAAGCCCGGCGTAAGCCGGTACTGATTGACAGATTTCACCTTACCCATCTCCATCCTGCAAAGCTATATCCACTTTCAGCCATGACAGAGCCTATGTGCGCGGTCGGAGTGGTCCCGACAAGGGTTTACCCACAGTCGGAGCGTATCTCCGCGTAAGCGGGCCGTCAGGGCCGCTTACGAGCGTGTATGACAGACATTAGCGGGCATAAAAATGGCAACTATCAAAGACAGTGGCGTTGACACAGCGGCAACAACAACTACCTCTCTAATCCTGGTCTGGCAGGTTATGTGGAACAATTACGTATTCCGGGCGTATCCCTTTAACGACACACGGAATAAAAAAATCCCCACAAAAAAGTGGGGGCTCCAAGAGAAACAACAATTACAGGTGCGTTGGTCATATTCGAATAACGATAAATCAGCTACGCTGAAACAAAAATTTAACCGTACAGCCCACTGATTTCAATACTTAACTTAAGCTTCTGGCGTATAATTAATACGCATCAACAAACTCACATCAGACAAAACAACCATTCGAGTAAACAAAAACAAGAATAACCATCTGCACAATACTTTAAAGATATATGCTTTTATCCATTAACTCCTTCATGTTTATATGATTATTTTTTGTGAAATAAATCGCATTTTTAATAAAAACTCAAAACAAAAGCTTATCTCTTATCAGTTGATACGCAGAAACTATGGCAGAGTCCATGGTCAATAAATAACTAAAAATACCCCGAACAATATCACAAAAATTCTACATTTAATATTAATCTATTGCAAAAAAGGAGTGGGTGATTTATAAGTGGAAATGTAACAACCTCCTCTATAGTTCCATTAGTTTAAAGTGCAACATAAACTGAGCATTCATTTGTTCTCTTACCCCTGTGTTACCAGGGTTTTTTTATACTTATAACAAACCGAAGAGTTATCAGGCACTATAAGCAAAGCACCAGTAAGACAATAAGTTAAAAAACAAACACCAGAAGACATGATTTGCATATTATTTCGCAACAGAAGCTTCCCCCCATTATTCTGGACATGAAAAAACAAACATGTAACATGATATTAATACGATTCCGGTACTGTATGTCAGGGTAATGATGTAAATGGTGGTACCGTAATATTCATTCAGGAAATAAAAAAAGCCCTCTGAGAGCATACAGAGGGGGTAAGGAATGATTCAGTCAGAATAATGAGTCCTTAGTATTTATATACATTCAATACAACATTATTCAACAAGATACAATATTAAATCCTAAAATTTGTGAGCTGAAACCTTAAAGCTGAGTTCATTTGTATATCTGTCGCACAGAACATAAATCTTACCCTGAACATTGAGGCGAAGTACGGCTGATTAATACGTTGCGTGCAGTATTTTTCACGTTACACAAGCATCTGCGAAGTTATTTCTTCTTAACGTCGCCACTACCAATGTTTTTTTCTGACTTACTGACTCATAAATAATAGTGACAAACACTCGTTCTCACACTATTGTCAGTGCTGGTGATTCAGGACGGTAACCGGAGTTTACCCGGAACACGTAATCTATGGTCACTCCCGTTTTAGTAACACCGGTTTTGAAGATAAGCTGACAACCTGTATCTGTCGTGGTAAAGATGAAATCTGGTAAACCATGTCAGAATTGTTTTTATCCCGTTCTCTTTTGATACTCACCACTACTGAACGTCATCGACTGAGGAGCCGTTCATGATTTTCTTTTCCGGGTTTCCGTTTATTCTCCCCCCTGTCGATACCCCTACTGATAAATTTTTTTCGAGCGATATGCCTGCCACAGGGGCAACGAAAAGACATCCTCCTGAGATAGTTTTTTGTAGTTCTTCCAGAAGACAAGATTCTTTCGTACATCTGGCATGTGACGGTGTCTGTACAGCCATCGCAACTCACTTGCTGTAACACTCCTTCCGTGCCCATCGGTTTTACTGGCAACAGAGGATAAATCAAGACCATCAATAAAAAAAATGCACTCTGTTTTTCAAAATAAGTAACTGATATTCAAGCCCGTACTTGCTTGTCTTTTTAAATACATTAACTCTGTTTTTAAATGTGTTTGAAATAAACAATGCAGAGACATTATATCTGTCGTGCATTGATATGTGATTTAAAAACCCACGGACCTGTCATTTGTATTTTTTACGGCAAATCGGGTATCAGCGTAACTCCACACATCATTTGTTAAATCTGCCTGAATAATATACTGACAGTTTCTGTCCTTAATCAGATGGAGCTGTATTTCTTTTATTATAATGGCAATACCAAAAATGAGTTCTCCATCAGAAAACTCATCATCAATTTCTTTATATTTGTTTTTTAAGAAGAAACGTTTCATATCAAACTACCAGAGAATGATTCAGAACAACATCCGCCCACGGATGTTACCATGTTTTTTTTGCACAGATAATAAATGTTTTCTTATTAATAATGCTATATGATGTCCCCCTGAGTTAAGCGGAGCGCCCTGCACGAAAGGAAATGAACTTCTTTATATTTTAATACATTATTATTTATACCCTCAATGATATCCTGCGTCGTAACAGGGTCCACAGGGTTAAGTACATCACATTTACCTCCGGCGCGTGGAGTACAGCATCGTTCAAGAGCTGGCTCAGGACGTGATGAGTAGTTTTTCACCATTATTCTCCCGGAGTAATCTTTCTGAGACTCGGGATGTCTTCCCTGATGAAGAAGCTCAAAAATCTTTATGACATTATGATTAGAAATCGTCTCTCCATGCCTTACATACCAGTGAACGGATATGTCCATCCGGTTGACAGATGCAGATACATGGGGCAAAAGTGGAGTGTATCGGCCATGACTGATAACAGCAAGACGTTCAGAAAAAACATGGTTACATGTTCTTAACCTGACCCTTTTTCCATTCAGATATAATATCTCATCCATTCAGGAGCACTCTTCGCTTCTCAAAACATTCACAGAGCATCTGCCATCCACATAATTACCGGAACCATGAGTTTTCCATGTTGCGGATATCATATGTCTGACGCAAAAAACACCATCCACCGGAGATACTCTCTCTGTACCCAAAAAAGAGTGTTTTATAAAACATAGCATTTTCACCATGATGCCCATAATGCCATGGGGATATAATTTTTGCATCGTTTCCTGCTACATTATTTACTATTGCTAATATCTGCATTCATACTAATCCATTCATTTCCGATATTAATAATATACAGTAATAAAATTAATATAAACCTGAGCAAAAATAACACAAGGATACTGTATTATATCCAACGGAAAAACGTTTCTTCATTCAGTGGAACAAGGATAAAGACGGTCAGCCCCCAACGTCAGGGGCATGCTGGTTACAGGCTTATCATCAAAATCTGTACGAAACCACAGATTTCATTTTCCGGGCGAACTCCGGATACAGCGAAAGCGTTCGCATACCAGCTGAAACAGTGGGCGGAGTGAATTTGCACTACAGTAATGGTTGATTATGATATATTGCAAAGCTGTACGACCATTAATGTTTAAAATATTTTATAAATAAAGAGATATTAATGTCATGAAAAAACCAATGTCTGATATAAAGTTCATTTTTCACACAAAATCACCTCTGACAATATATAAGCAGATGCATAAAGGTAATGTCAGATTAAATATTGATGTTCATGGTAGTCCCTATAAAAGTGGTCAGGGTGGGCTTTACGTTGGTGATGCTATTTATAGCCCCGGAATGCTGCATGACTGGCTTAAGACGGTCGTGGATTTACAGACAATACATTGCATAAGACTTGTTTCATGTTTTTCCGCTTATGGTGGAGGCAGCAGCTTTGTTTGCCGTTTATCCCGACTGCTTCCTGAGGTGTATATCAAAGGTTATGTTAATGAAGTGTTCAGCGAAATGTCTCCTCAGGCAATAGGATATTGTCTGGGCGAATTTGGGCCTGTTCAGACAACTGTACTACTACAGAGACTGTTTCCTGATGGTCCTCCACCGCTGGATAAATTTGATAAGGATTTTTGTTCTGTCACCTATAAAAATGGTATTTTAATTAAAAGAACAGACAGTAAAAGCAAATAATTTCGTTGCTGTTCATTTGAATCAGATGTTACTGAAGTCGAGCAGGCAGCCTGACGGCTGCAGCTTGTCATGGCCCGTTCAGCTAAACCCCGTAAACGAAAACCTGCACCTCAAATAAGCAAACTTCCCCGCTATGTCGTGAGGCTTCACGACGATAACTTTTTTGATGAAGAAGAAGCTGAGGTTCTGCACTTTGATAATTTTGACAATGCCGTTAAGTGCTGCGCAGACCTGAATATTTCGTTCTTTGTGGATGTGGGAAACAAAAAGCTGGTCTTCTGGTTTGTACGTGTTGATGACGAAGGGTATCCGGAAATCGCCCGTTGCACGGAGCGGGAGTTTGCGACCATTCTTGCCGGTATCAGCGCCGGCGGCATGTTCTGCCCGGAATGTGGCACCGTTCACTGGCCGGATAGTGTAAACCCGCCCTTCTGATGCTTCCCCGTTTTGCGGATATTTTTCAGCAGGGAAACCGCTGGCTTAACTGGCTGGAGAAGCAGCCGGAAGGTTCAGTGCGTCCGGTAGTCATTGAATCGGTGACAAAAATAACTGCTACGGGCAAGACCCAGAACACGCAGTAATTCTGTCAGGGGATATGTTTGTCTCAGGGCATCAATAATCTTTGTTTTTTCTCTGTTGTTCAGGTGACTGATACTGATGCCCGGGTCTTTTTTTATGATTTCCTCCGCTTTTTTCAGAATATCCAGCTCCATCTGCCGGCGGCGTATTTCCTGATTCAGTCGGGCGACTTCCTCCCGCAACGCATCGCGTTCTGCCTCCAGGGAAGGGGCGTTATGTTTACGCATAGTCTGGTAAGCACTGTTGCCGATAATTTCATCTTTCCATTTATACAATACCGCACGACTGACACCAATACGCCTGGCGATTTCACTGGCTGATCCTTGTCGTGTACAGAGTGCCATGACAGCCTGACGTTTGACTTCTGGTTCAAAGGGGGCAACCGGATTGGTCTTACTGGTAAATATACGTCGTCTGTCGGGGTAACGTTCATTAACCCAGCGAGCGAGCACATCGGTGCAGGGATAACCCAGAGTTCTGCTGGTAAACGCCAGGCAGCAGCCGTGGTTAAGATAATGTTCAACGGCAACCCCTTTGTTTGACGTCAGTATGATGCTCGCTTTTTCATATCGACGGTTCAGTAGCCGGAAGAACAGGCTGGCTTCCTCCCTGTTCATCGGCAGATAGCCTATTTCATCCAGGATCAACACCCGGGCATAACTCAGTTGCTGTAGCTGACGCTCCAGCCGGTTTTCCTGTTTCGCTTTCATCAGTGTCGCGATCAGTCTGTCCAGTGGCATAAACAGTACCCGATGTCCCGCATCCACCGCTTTCACACCAAGCGCTATGGCCAGATGCGTTTTTCCGGCACCAGGAGGTCCCAGCAGGATCACGTTTTCGCTGCGCTCCACGAACGCCAGACCAGCCAGTTCCCGGACAACCTTACGGTCGATGCCCGGCTGGAAGGTAAAGTCGAACTGCTCCAGCGTTTTGACCCACGGCAGACGAGCCTGCTTCAGCCTGGACTCCATACCGCGCTGATGCCTGCCGTTCCATTCCTGCTGTAGCGCCATGCACAGGAACTCCCGGTAGTTCAGCTCTTTTTTAGCTGCCTGTTCCAGCAGGCTTTCAACGTGATAACTCAGATGCTCCATTTTCAGGCGACTCAGCAGGACTTCCAGTTCATGCATCACAACAGCTCCTCACAGGCACTCAGTGGTCGATGTTCCACCTGACTGACCTGCTGCCAGAGCGGGGAGTGATGCTCCGGCACTGTCTGCCAGCCAGACGATGCCGAACAGAGGCGATGTGAGGCCACCAGTTTCTCATTACTGTAGATCCGTAACTCGTCATCCAGCGATATTCGTATCGATACCGGCTGACCACACAGCGCTTCGGGAACGCTGTAACGATTACCACCAACCTCGATATAGCTGTCCCAGGACACATGGCGGATATCGAAGTAACTGGTATCGAAGTCCGTATCCGGTAACGGCTGCAGATGTTCCTGCTCCAGCGCGAAGCGCTGTTCCGGCGTTTCTTTGAACTGGCGAAGTTCCCGTTTGTCAGCCACATCGGCTATCCATTGCTCCAGTTGTTGATTAACATGAGTGAAGCTGTCGAACCTGCGGTACCGGATGAAGAAGTTCTCCTTGAGGTATTTCACCATCCGCTCAACCTTACCTTTTGTTCTGGCCCTGCATGGACGGCATGCCCGTGGCAGGAAGTTATAGTGGTCGGCCAGCAACAGGAATCCGGAGTTGAACACGACTTTCCCGTTGTTATTCTTCAGCACCGCAGCCTTCTGGCTATCAACCAGCACCGTTTTCACACAACCACCGAAGTAGCGGAAGGCGCGAACCAGTGATTCGTAGGTATGCTCAGCATCCTGTTTTAGTGCGGCAAAGGCATGGAAGCGGCGGGAGAATCCCGGCATATTAACCGCAAAGTTAATTTTGCACCGTTGCCCGGCAACCTCCACCTCAACGTCGCCCCAGTCTTGCTGGAGCTGGTATCCAGGCTGAGTTTCGAAGCGAACTGTTCTTTTTGACGGACGCATTTTACGTTTGGGCTGGATGTAGTAACGCAGCATGGAACGTCCGCCCGTATAGGCCATTGCCTTAATCTCCGCGAAGATAACCTCGCTATTCCAGACATTCTCTGCCAGGCGCATGTCGATGTAATCCATAAACGGTTTCAGCTTAACCATTTTGTGGCGGGTCTTTCTGGCTGGCGGTTCAGGGTATTTGAGGTAGCGTCTGACCGTCCGTTCAGAGCAACCAATCTGAGTCGCAATATCGACAATGTACGCGCCCTGCTGGCGCATTTGCTTTATCATGTAAAAGTCCTCTCTGCTCAGCATGTTGATGTCCTTTCTGGTGTGAGAACCTTAAGGAAACAACATGTTGGGTGGAGCGGACAATCCAAATGGTGAATTACCGTCTTATATCACTGGCGCTGACAGCACTGCGGAGTGAAGGCTGGCGCACAGAGGATACAGTATCTGCTGAGTCTGGTCCCCGACTGCCCGTGGCAGCATATAGTGTTCACACTTCCCTGCCAGAACTGGTCCCTGGTGTTCCACAACCGATGGTTACTGCGCATTGCAGCGGATGTGATACAGGAAATCTGCCGTCAGGCAGATGTGGAGCCGGGGATATTCACGGTAATCCACACATGGGGGCGTGACCAGCAGTGGCATCCGCACATTCACCTGTCGACCACAGTCGGAGGAGTGACGCCGGGTCACACCTGGAAAAACCTTCATTTTTACGCCCGTAAGGTGATGAGCATGTGGCGTTACCGGATAACACGGTTACTGTCACGGAAATATCCGGAACTGTTGATACCGGATGAGCTGGCCGTTGAGGGAAGCAGCAGACAGGAATTTACTTACTGATCTTGCCGAGATGCATCATGAGCAAAATCTTATATTATCTGCAACTAGATCATTTTATCGCGCAAAGGAATATTCTGAAATGATAAAAGCATCCAGGAATATTCTTATGAATCATACTCTTCTTGGCTTTACTGCATTCAGGCAAAGAATAATCAATTTGCAACTGAGTAATGAGACTAAAAATTTCAATAAAATTAATGATAAATATATTCGCGGCGCGGTGCTTTTAAAACTTTCAGTTGGATCTGTCGAGAACCGAAAAAATGCCGGGACTGCCTTCAACACCAGTAATTGGGATTATGCTCAAAATCATATGGGGTTAGCTGTATTTGAAGGTAATGGGGGTGTTTGTTTTTGACCCTAATTGTGGTGGTGCGCTAGTCAATTGGGTGGCGGATGTTTATTTACCAACCCCAGTAAAACTAGTGGATTCAATTTTATTGCGAATGTACCGTTTATATGATAGAGAAAATGGAAAAGAACTGCCAGTCTTAAACGATTTGAATGTCTGAACTATAATGAATTGCCGTTTGGTGATTCTGTTATTTGAGTAATTGTAAATAAAGACCAATAAGGAATTGCTTTTGGGTGTGAGCATCTTTTTGGTTGAAAAGACTACTGATTCACTAAATAGCTGCGCGAATTTTGGACAGACCTTGTGAGGCAAGATCGCCAGGGCATTTCCGCAGCCATGTGGCGTTACATCAGGCTTGTCATATTAGACGCGGCTATTTAGTTCAATCATCTCGGCATGGTTAAAAAACAGCCTTAACGTACAATAATTTTCGATATCCAAACTGACCCCTCTATGAAAAACATGGAGAAAAAGGTTTAATTCCCAAACCTAAAGGTGTTAGTGCTGATCCAGAGTTGCGTATTAAGGTCGTGAAAGCTGTGATCGAGCAGCACATGTCCCTTAATCAGCCTGCTGCTCACTTTATGCTTGCTGGTAGTGGTTCTGTAGCCAGGTGGCTGAAGGTTTATGAAGAGCGCGGAGAAGCTGATTTACGCGCGCTCAAGATTGGCACCAAAAGAAACATTGCAATATCAGTTGATCCAGAAAAAGCGGCATCAGCATTGGAGCTGTCAAAAGACCGACGCATTGAGGATCTCGAAAGGCAAAATTCCAGCAGCTCATCCAGTGCGGTCGGGTGAGTAATCACATTAAACATATTATAGCCTCCGAAAGAATAAAATACACCAGAACGGGAAAATTGCGCAAATATCAAATTTCACCAATAAATGAAAATACACATTAAGTACAGAGATCACTGGGGAAGAAAGGGGTTTTGATGCCGCGCCAGCGGCATGTAAGGCGGCACTCTGTTGTTTTCATATGATACTGGAGTAAAACCGCCGAAGCCCGGCGTAAGCCGGTACTGATTGATAGATTTCACCTTACCTATCCCCAGCCCTGCTAAGCCATACCCGCTTTCAGCTATGACAGAGTTTTTGTGCGCGGTCGGAGTGGTCCCGACGAGGGTTTACCCGAAGTCGGGGCGTATCTCCGCGTTAGCGGGCCGTTAGGGCCGCTTACGAGCGTGTACTCAATACCTCCAGCGAGAAGACTGACAGCGATGAAAACTTTAGTTACAACATTCATAATTAAAAGCGACTCTGTTCCGGCCCGAAGGGCCGGGGCGGGGCCGCTTTTCAGTTATGAGGGAGGGGCTTTGTGGTTTCAGTTCTGCGTAGGATCGGGTTTTTTCCGGTGGTTGTATTTGAGTGTTGTAACTAAAGTGGCTCTGGTTGGGGCCCGCCGCTTGCGGTGGGAGGTGCATATATGTCTGTCCAAAGGACAGGCAGTGAATAGGTTTTCTTTTTAAATGAATGTAATTAAGTGGTTTAAAAGAGATATAAGCAGTTGTTTAAAAGATATATTGCACCCTGTAACGCTGGCGGCTGGCGCTTTATGACATGAACGGTTGTAACTTTATGGGGAAGCCCCTTGCAGTTTAATGTGGATAAGCAAAATTCCCCGTCTGTGAGGCGTGTTTTGTATCAAAAACAGGGGAAAACGGATGCACCAGAAGGTGGATGATGAGGTTGTTTTTTGTATATGGCGCTGCTTTTTTGTTCGCGGACAGGCTTCAGGCGTGCAGATGCCTCCGGCGCGGGCCCGGATTATTCAGTGCAGGTTACTTTCAGGGGGAAGCGGTGGCCAGCCGGCTGTAATTACGGTTACGTGACAGAATCATGCGCTCTTTCACACGACGCTCCACTTCACGTTTTACCGCCTCATGATTGCCAGTGAAACGTCCTTCCGCGATTTCACGCGTCAGCTGCCGTTTCACCAGGGTGACGATATCCTGACGCTGCCTGTCCGCATCGCGACGCGCACGGGCACGCTTTATTCCACGGGACTTAAGCTCTGTCTGGTAACTGCGGAAACGCTCACGGACAAAACGCCAGGCTTTCGCTATCAGCTCATCCATAGCCAGGGTATCCAGCCCCTGCTTTTTGCGCTGTCTGTTTTCCCATTCCACGCGGCTGCGGCGTGCAGAAGCCACTGCCTCCTCTGATACATCGAGGGCAGCAAACAGCGCCGGTGTGAACGTGATATCGGTCGGAATGTAGCACCCGATAAGCGGATCATATTCCGTCTGGTAGGTAATCAGTCCCAGCTCTGCAAGGAACGTCAGGGCCCGTGTGGCCCGGGTGATGGAGAGTTTTCCGGCAGCAGACTCCGTCGCCAGTCCGCACTCAATGGCCAGCGTGGTGATGGAGCACTGGACGCGGTTGGCCAGCGGGTCATAGTGGAAACACAGCCCCTGCAGCAACGCATCAATAGCCCGGCGACGCAGTACCGGTGGCATGCGTCGACGCAGGCCCCGGGAGCGGGCATGTGCCACATGAATGGCGAAATCAAAACGGGAGGTGAAGCCCACCGCCTTTTCCATCAGTTTTTCGCAGAACGGCAGCGTTCCTGCTCCTTCACGGGGTGTGAACACCGGATTCGGGTTCTTTACCTGGCGGTAATACGTTTGTTGAAGCTCAGCCACACCATCCAGCACTTACAATGCGCAGAAGGAGTGAGCACAGAAAGAGGTCTTGAATTTTTCCGGGCATATAACTATACTCCCCACATAGCTTGATTGTTGGCTATGCGGTTTTATGGGGCCCCGGTAATCTTTCATGTCGCCAAACTTGAAGGAGATTATCGGGGTTTTCACTTTTCTGGCTCCTGTACATCCACATCAGAACCAGTTCCCTGCCACCTTATGGCGTGGCCAGCCACAAAATTCCTTAAACGATCAGCAATCTATCACGCACACCAGAAACAGGCAAGAATGTGATGTCGCTACATTTTAGTTAGCTGAAAGCACTCTTCTGCTTTATCAGTTCAGCAATCATCTCAGCCTGAGTAACACCTTCAGCTTCACACATCTCCTGTAATTGCGCTTTTAACGCAGCAGGAATGAACACTCTGAGTTCTTTATGTGTGGCACGTTTTCTTGCCAGAGATGCCTGCTGACGTTCTGCAAGCGTCAGAGGATTACCTTTTCGGTATGCTCGCTTTGTACCTGATGAGGAGGTCACTGCATTTTCTGTCTGCGACATCTCGCCTCCTCAATTCTCAAACAGGGATCGTTTCGTAGAGGATACTACAGTTTTTTGAAATCAGCGACTTGAAAGTTGTGACGATGATCTGTGTTGGCGCACAAATCATGTCTGATTACGACCGTTTAATGTGATTTTGATAATGAAATGACTGAAAAGCTGGAAATGCCTTAACCTGGATGCCGGCCCCGGGCGGGACCGGCTGTTTCTGGCATGTCGGGTGTCTGCCCCTGAAGTACCTCACACTTCCGGAAAGCGGGGACTTCCGTCCCCGCCCGGCAGCTTACTTCCGTGCTTCGTAGGCCAAAGTTACCTGCACCACTGTATTTCCTCTGTGAATATTCAGTTCACATAACCGTTCCCTGAATATCAGTGAAAAACACAACACCGTAGCGCACACAGCGAGCAACCCGATAAGGGCATATTTCGTCATAAACTTTGACCTCTCTGCAAAGAAGAGGCTACAATCAGTAGTGCTACGTACTTCATGCAGACCTCACGAGTTAATGGATTAACGAGTGGGGTCTTCGCATCTCTGGTACCTGCGTCTTGCCTGAACCAGAAAGGCTCAGACACCCGCCGCGATAATACCACATTCCCCGTTGCTGACTATTACCTGCATTTCCCGCTTTTTACTACAGAAGCACGAAGGCGTCACTCCAGCCAATAAGTATGCTTTTTATTTACATCAATTTTTAATCCGGTACCGACGTTTCCCTCCAATTAACTCGCTTTTCGTATGACTCATGGCAATAAAATTTTCTTTACCATATGACAACATCCCAATAATATCAAAGTTGTCTTTTAAGTTGATGGCATCCTTTTCACTTACAGCGACAATAAGTTGTTTACCAAATTTTCTGGCCATCATTGCAAACTGTGATACTGCTGATCCACCACCTAAATCAGGCCATCCAACACAATTAAAAATGATTGTGAGCTCATCACTATTCATTGCATCCCTGATAAAGGAGACAACATTCTCATTTTTCTCTACATCTGAATCACTGTTAATCTGGGTGAAATCATAATATTTAGAACCAGGTATAGAATCCCCCTTAAAAAACTTATCAATGTGAGAGGCAGAATTCCCCACAATAAGAATATTGTGTTCACACTTAATCATTAATTCTGATACATCATCATATTCCATATATTCACCATTATTATATAAAGTTTAGGTACAGGTGGTTCCGGAATTTACTCTGTGGCCACCATTTCCCGTTTTTTATTACAGAAACGCCGGGAGCGGGGAAAACTTGCTTTTTCCCGTTTCCGGGGTTGGACAACTGAGCAACGCGAAGGCGTCAGCTACGATATTCCTGTGACTGCTGCTCAGCCCCTGTTGTATTCAGCCATTCTACGGTCATCTGCAGCAGTTTTCTGGTATCGTGGCTTCTGAGCAACGGAATACCAGCCTGCCTCAGAACCTCTTCCAGAAGAATATCCCGGTGTCTGCGTTCCGGTCGTAAATGGCTGGCATCATCCAGCTCTACTGCTGCAACAATACTGAACGAACGCCGTTCAACGATAACCACATCAACATACCACTGAGACACCATCCTGAATAACTGCCACCACTGGCGTGATTGTGGCCGGATATTCCTGTTCAGCTGGACGATATCCGCGACCCGTACCTGCGGACACAGATACCACCGCTTCATATCCACAATTCTGAACAGTCCTTTCATAAAACTGACTTCCCTTTCTGTCAGCAACGTCTTCTGACGTTGCCAGTATTCACCGCTGGCCAGTATTCGCTCTGCATCACCGGTCCGTATACCTGCCGCATGCAATTCCATCAGCAAAGGAGAATGCTGATTTACACTTTTGAGGATAATCCGGATAAGTAACGCTGCAATAATCAGAACAATGAGAATAAAAATAATCAGTTTCATTGTTTATCTGCTCCTGGTGATTAACTATGCTGAATTATTACCTTACATATTTCCATATCTCTTTTGGTATCCCGTCATATAACTTTCCGGTGATTAATTCCGCTAACCGGTGGTCTGCTGCTGAATTAAATGATTCACGTTCACTGCCCGATAAGCTGTCTCTGTTTTTATGAATAATTTTTTCCAGCGTATTGACTGATGAACATCGCCGTAACTGATACAGCCATTCCTGTTTTGTTTTCGCCATTTTGATTCCCGCTGAGAACAGATGAATGATAAGATTTCCATCGCTTTATTTACGGTGTCTCCATATCCAGGGTGGAACCGGATCAGCATTTTTCCATATCAAATAAATGGCTCCTTTATTTCAGACATCCTGAATATTGCAGCACACATTGAATAACGCCTTATTTTGTGAAATAAATCACAAAATATAAACTCACGACTTAATACGGAAAAAACTCTGTGCTACTCAGAATTGTCCGGTCATACTACCCGACCGGAGATTAAAAAAGTAAATCTCATGCATTATTCAGCCTTCTGACTCCTGGAGTAATGAAGGCTGCTTTTTTCGTTACACCCTTCCCCGGCAGCGCCGGTGGCAGTGTTCAGCCCTTTTCCGGGCAAACTGCTGCCAGTCTGTCCGGGGCGCAACACCGGCAGCCCGTCGCCATGCTTCAGCGGCTTCCATCCAGAGCCCCCTGACTTCCAGAATAACAGCCCGGCCTCCGGCACGCTGCCAGCGCCAGACCTGAGCGTTCCGTGAACTGTTTCTGAATCCATTCATTTTTCTGTCCCTCCCTTTCAGTCGTCAGTATTATTGTGGTAAATAATTCAGTGGACTGGGTTCCTTTCGGGTACGGAAGTTATTTCCTTTTAAGCCTTATTTCCCTGCTTCCTCTCTCTGATGGAGGCTTTTTTTTATTTCTCATCAAGCACGGCCTGAAGTTCTGCCTTTATCCGGTTCTGGCGGCGGATTTTATCCAGACGCGCTGCCGCATACGCTTCCTCCTCCTGAGAAATATGCTCCGTCACATACCCTTCCGTGTCATACCGGCAGGCACCGGCTTTCATGGCACACAGATAGCTTTCTGAACGGGTAATGGCCTTCAGCGCCCTGCGCAGTTTTTTATGCGAGAGCGGGATATTCCGCTGCACCACGTCTTCCAGTAACACGTCACGGATACCGCAGGCCAGAAGCCGGGGGGTGTCACCGTCAAATAATCCCGGCCACCAGGGCTTCAGGGTGTTCACGGCCTCATCCAGTGTGGGCAGGTTCAGATAAATGGACAGCGCCTGTCTGGCCTGCGCTTTTTTTGCCGCCTGCTCTGCTTCCCGGGCCGCTTTCTCGGCCAGCTTCTGCTTTTTCACCTTCCATTTTGGTGGCGTGGTGACATTGATGATGGTTTTCCGGCTGCGGACAGGCGTCTCTCCTTCCGTTTTCCGCTTCAGTGTCAGTACCGGTCGCTTCTGCTCTGTCATGCTGTGTTCTGCCTCTGACGAATCATCCTGTTACAGTCAAAGATACCACACCCGTCACAGTGCCAGAACGCCCAGCACAGCCAGATGACAGGCATAGAAAATCGGGAAAAAATCCCCGGGCCAGAAACGGGGTAGTGATTTCCCTGCACACGACACCAGACCAACGGTCAGCACCGTCATCACAAGGCCAGCTACAGCCGCCACATCACTGGTGGCGAGGTTAAGCGCAGGAATCACGGTCAGCAGGCAGGCAACCAGCGCCAGACGTTCCGTTCTGTCTTTCTCCCTGTACAGCCTGTGGCTGACCGCCAGCATTAGTAGCCCGGCAATGCCGTAACTGGTGCCGGACAAAGGCAGCCACGCTGCCAGCAGCAATATGACCCCCACCAAACGCCACCAACTGCGCGTTTCACACCACGTCAGCATCTGTGCCGCAACCGCAAAGGCAAACAGGATATTCCCTTCATACCAGGGAAAGCCGGCAACGTAATACGCGAACTGGGCAATCACAGCCCATCCCCACAGCCGGTTAATGGCCGACTGCCGGATATGCGCATGACGGGACAGATTCAGCCCCCATACCAGGGCAAACAGCGGAAAGGCTCCACGCCCGGCCAGAAACATCCACGTCTGGTCCAGATGCAGAATGCGGTTTGCATGGTCCAGTACCATCAGCACCAGTGCCACCGTTTTGATGATATCCCGCTGTCCGGGGGACCAGACAAGAAGGCGCTCCAGCCACTCCCGGGGTTTCATGGTCACAACACCGACCGTGTTATTCATATTCTCCATATCATCACGCCTTACGAAGCTTTAAAACCATACATGTGCCAGCACAGTTCCCCCGATAATCAGTATCATCACTGCGGTAAGGCCGAGAAGAGACACATTCATCACACCAACCCGTCGGGAAACCGCATCCATCCCGATTAAAAGGCGGACGTAAGCTTCATTTTCCTTAAGCTGTGTTCTGAGCTCTTCCACCGACGAAGATATCACGGGCAGCAACGGATGCGCGGGGTCGGTTTTTTTAAGTCTCAGCCGGGTTCTCAGTAAAGCTTTCAGGAAGGCGCACCCCGTCTTGTAAAACTCCATGTTGCAATATTCATCCTCGCTTATGCAGTTTTTCAGCGATGCCAGCTCTGCCGTAAAGCCATAACGCTCAGGAATATTGTCCACGGATAACGCGCTCAGTATGTCTGCTGTTTTTCCCCGGATGTCATCAGGGTCAGGGAAGGTTTCCATATCAGCAATCTCCTCAGGGGGTTAACACAAACGCCCGGGCCGACAGTATCAGTCTCCGCCCAGGGTTTTCTCTTTCTGCAGGTCACGGACCATATCCCGCTCCATCTGCTGCAGTCGCTCCTGCAACAGATTTTCCCGGGCAACCTCCCGGACAGCGTCCTGCACCCGTTGAGGCTCACGCAGCACACTCTCCGGCAGTACGGCTTCCCGTTCAGAAGTGACAGCCCGGTCACGCTCCTGCCCGGCAATATCCCTGACAGCCTGCTCTGTTTTGTCATCCGGCTGGTCAGGTTTTTCCTCTGCCATTTTACGGACAATTTCATCTGCGCGACGTTCCGTTTCACGGCGGATAGCCTCTTCAGCCTGCCGCTGTGCCAGTACCTCTGCCGTGACCGGTTCGCCATTTCCGGCTCCCGGCTGGACGCTGTTGTCCGGGATATCCCCCCACACGCGGCCACCGGTGATGGCACCCGGATTCCACGGGCGACCTTCACCGGCAATTCTCACCACCACACCGCTGTCAGGATTATCACGGGCAATCCGGACACCATCCTGCATATTATCAGCCAGCAGACTCTCTCCGTTACGGCTGCCCTGCAGGGCCACAAACTGTGCATCTTCACTGCCCTTCACCCGGCCTTCACCACTGAATCCCCGCAGCCCGTTTCCGTCATCCGTGGTCAGCGGGTTCAGCCAGATACCAGCTGACCTGCCGTTACGGTCAAAAGCCGGCAGTGCCACATACGGCTGCGGATATTTGCGCCCCAGTGCAATAAACCGTGCAGGACTGTCTCCCCCGGCCAGCCCCGCCTGACGAAGAACGGCACGGCCTGCCGCCACATCCCGCAGCTCCCGCGCCGTACTGAACAGCCGCTCTGCATTCATGACCTCCCGGTCCGGTTTCGGTTCAAACACATCGTGGGCTGTTCCTTTCTGTACGGCATTGTTAATGGCATCCGTCCAGCCCTGACGGTTATCGGTGTACACCTGTACATGCTGCTTCATACGCGACAGGGCCACGTAGGCTGATTCAAAGCCTGCCATCAGTTTCCGGTTACCTTCCGTGCCTTCAAGCGCGATGGCAAAGGTTTCACTTGCCCCCTGCGCACCGTGGGCGGTGATGGCATAGGCCAGGTCAATATGTTGCTCTGCCCGCTCCTGACCGGGGCGAATCACCCGCGTCTGCTGTCCGTCCGACAGCGTGACACTGTCACCGGAAACCGCCATCACCGTCCAGACGCTGTTGGCCACATAACCGCGCTCCCGGTCACTCTTCGTGAAGCGCATCCGGTCACCGGTCCCCACCCGGATTTTGTCCGGGGTGTACAGTGTGACACCTTCAGCCACCGCCTCCCGGGGCGAAATCAGCCGTGAGTTACCGTCCGTATCCTGCAGGGTTATCAGCCCGTCATCCCTGCTGATACCGGCAATCCGGTGATACACATTATCCACCAGGACAATGGCATCCGGGTTATTCTCCCAGGTGGAGAGACGACGCAGTTCCCCGTCGCGTATATTCGCTGTATTCAGGACAGGCACCATGACCTGCTCTTTTCCCAGCTCACCGGCCTTTTCCCGTGCATCATGAATCATGCTGTTCAGCACGCGCCGGTCTTCATTCAGGTGCGTGACAATCAGCGTCTGCTCCCGTGCTTCCGGTGTCCTGCCGGTATAGTCACGGACAATGGCTTCATACAGTGTCATGGGGACATCCGGAAAAGCCTCGCCTTTCAGCATCGCCTTCTGCTGCGCTTCTGCCAGTTTCGCTTCCTGGCTGTGACTGAACTCCGTCACGGAGTGCTCCGGTGCCCAGGCGCCCTCCTGACGTGGCACCTGAGACGGTTTCACACTCTCAAGCCCGGACAATGCTCTTTCCACATCCCGGTTAATCAGGCTGTATACCGCCTCCCGCAGTTCCGGCGTCTGACGCACAATCTCCTTCATGATGGCCACATCGGCAGCACTGCGCGTCTGCTGGAGACGGAAAGGCTGACCGGGCGCGATGGCCTGCAGCTGGTCCGTGTCACCGCTGGCCACAGCACGACCACCACCGGCCGCAATCAGGGCGTATGCCCGTGCCATGTCGGTATTGCCCACCATAGAGCTCTCATCGAGCAGGAACAGCGTGTTGCTGAAATCCGGCGTTTCTCCGCTGCGCTGCTGCAGCTGCGTGTCATGCAGAAAGGACGCCAGTGTCTGCGCATCCACGCCGGCGCTGCGCATCTCCCCGACCGCACGGTGAGTGGGCCCCAGCCCCACAACACGGGGACGCTCACTCTCCGGCAGCATGTTCACGGCTGACATCACCGCCCGGAACTGTGTGGTCTTACCCACACCGGCATAGCCCTGCACCACCGTGAAACGGTCGATGGTTTCCAGTATCATGCGGGTGGCGGCGCGCTGTCCTGATGTCAGTTTCTCCATGAGTTCGCCAGGTACTCTCTCCATCAGCGGCGTGACCGCCTCCTTACCTTCGAGAATATGGCGAAGAATGCTCTTTTCTGCCTCATACGACGCACGGGAAACCAGCAGTCCTGTGCCATAGCCTTTTGCCACATCCACATACAGTAAATCACCGCGTTTTATCTGCGCATTGATTTCCCGTCCCAGGTCAGTAAAACTGGTTCCTTCTGCAGCAAACGACTTCGCCTCTGTCAGCAGGTCCACCTGGCTGAAGGCCAGGTTTTTACTTTCCACCACCGGAAGGGCCAGATGAATGGCCTGCTGTGCCGGCGTGTGAAGCCCGGCTTTCTGCAGACTGATAGCGGTTTCCAGCAATGTCTCACCGGCACGCGCCTTTATCTGCTCAGAAACCACCGTAAAGGACGGATGGCGGGCAAGTTTTTCCGCAGTACGGGTTTCATCCAGTGAGGAATACAGCCGGACATCACGACCGCTGCGGGCCAGACCGTTCAGGGTGGCGTTGTCCATTGCCATCTGTGTGACGGAGGCAAACACCGTCGCACTGTCACTGACGGAATGCCCGGGCGTTTCCACCCAGCCGCTCTCCAGCTTCAGTGCCGTGAACGGTGAGTAGCCAACAGGCAGGGAGGCCGGTTCAGCCCGCCCCGGCACAACAACCGTCATCGCGTCCTCGCTGACGGATGCCACCTGCAGGCGGTCACCGCCGGAGATGCGGAGTCCGGGGATTTTTCCCGTCACCCTCAGACGCTCGCCCTCTGCCACCGGTATTTTTTCCGGCCGGAACAGCGACCAGCTGCTGTCCAGGGAGGAAATACGCACCACCTGCGTTTCGCCCTGCGCATCCCGCAGGGTCAGACTGTGACTCTGCGCCGTCACCCGGTCTATCACATAACGGTCATGACTGCGTGTCTCCGGGTTCCACTGCTCCATCACCATCCCCGGGCGATACATATCCCGCAGATAACGGCTCCGGCTGTCCAGCCAGACCGGTGACAGTGCAGTCATGGTCACCTCCGGGTGTCCGAGCACGCCCTGTGTTTTCAGCTCACTGCGAATGGCCTGTGTCAGTATGGCCTGTTCCCGTACTCCGCTGACCTGTGCCACGCTCTCTTCTCCGGCTTTCACGCTGGCCGCAAAGTCCCCGGCCAGCCGGGCATAGCGGACATTCCGGTCCGGTTCACTGATGATGGTTGCCGGTCGCTGCTCTCCCCCCTGCCAGCGATATGTGTTCACCCCGGCATCTTTCATGGCCATCAGCGCACTGCCTGTACCGGTTCGCTGTCCGCTGTCGCTTATCAGGACCTGTACGTTATGACGTGCGGCACCGTCCAGCAGGGTTAACGTCTCTTTCAGGGAGAGTTTTTCGCCCTGGTCAACGATAACAGTACTTCCCGGTGTGAAGGCCATGCCCTCCAGCAGCTGACGCCGCCCGGTTATCAGCTCACCGGACAGCCGCTCATCCTGCTTCAGGTTCATCTGCGAGCGACGGTCAGCGGCGATAATCTGCACTTCCCGCCCCTGCTCCCGGGCCATCATTGCCAGCTCGGCCACCCGCTCACGCTGCCCGGCTGCACCGCCCTGCCCGGACACAATGGCCAGCGACGGACGGTCCTGTGCCAGAACGCTGACAGCATCGCTGTAACCGGTCGTCCGGGGGACACTTTTCTCCGGATGTACAGTCACCCGGTTCTGTTTCATGATGTCACGACTGAGTGCCCGGACTGACAGCTCATCGAGCACATGAATCCCGGACGTGAACAGCCCCTTCTCACGGTCGAGGGGAATCAGCTGCTCACGGCTGATGGCCTCATCGATACCGGCACGGGCCCGCTCAATCACACCATTTTCCGGCGGCAATATACCGACCGTTCTGGCCAGCACGTCCGTGTACGTAAACTGCACTTTTCGTTCACTTAATCCGGCAATGGCCTGTGTCACCGCCTGCTGCACATCCGGCCCGTCCTGTGAAGCTGGCCCGGGCGTCTGCATGCGGCTCTCCGCACGCTGATCCGCCGCGTCACGATATGCCCGGATGTCGAACCCGGTTTCCTTCAGCGTCTGCATCCATTCAGCCATTCTGACTTCAGGATCGACGTGCTGTTTGGATTTTCGCGTATCCAGTGCCGCCACATCCCGGGATTTCAGCGAGGCGTCTTCCCCGACGGCCGCCCGGATAGCCTGCGAGCGTCCGGAAAAGGCCTCCACCGGTACGCCCGGCATTTCCCACATACCGTGCTTACCAACCACTTCAGTTTCATAGCCCAACGCCTCAACCTGCTCTTTCAGTTTTTCCCGGTAGAGCCTGCCAAAGGCAATCTGATTAGCGTACACATTCTCAATGAACCCCGTTTTCCCCACTTTGTCACTGCTCAGTGTCTTCCACTCGCCGTTATGCTGCGTGACATTAGCCACCACCGCATGCGTGTGTAACTGTGGTTCCTGATCGCGACTGGTGTCGTGGTTAAACAGTGCCATCACCAGATTACCGGTCAGTACCGTTTCTGACTGTCCGTCCGTCATCACCCGTGTGGAGGCCAGCGCCTCCACCTGACGGACAGCAAAATCCACGGCCTGATTATGTGCATCAATCAGGCGCTTATCGCCACCTGGCATGGCCATCATGGAGACACTTTTGGGGGCGGAGAACGTCAGGTCGTAACCGGGACGATGCCTGTTACTGCCATCCTGCATGCGGCTTAAATCCGCTCCGTCCGGCAGTTTCCCCTCCAGAAGACGGGTAAAGACATCCTTATCGACACTGCCCTGCAGCCCCAGTTGCTCTGCCCCCCTGCCGGCCCAGCGTTCCCCCATGCTGCCCAGCACATAGTAATTATCCTTGTCGGTATAATAGTTACCGGCACTTCCGGCCGATCTGACCTGCGCGATACTCATCATAAACGTATATCCCTTTGACATATCCCGACAACGATCCCACAATGGATATGCGCAAGACATATCCATGTAAGGAGGTAAATGATGGAAACCACCGTATTTCTCAGCAACCGCAGCCAGGCGGTCAGGCTGCCAAAAGCGGTTGCATTGCCGGAAAACGTAAAACGCGTTGAAGTGATTGCTGTCGGACGAACCCGTATCATTACGCCAGCCGGAGAGTCATGGGATGAATGGTTCGACGGAAACAGCGTCAGCGCTGATTTTATGGATAACAGGGAACAGCCCGGCATGCAGGAAAGGGAGTCATTCTGATGCTGAAGTTTATGCTCGATACCAACATCTGCATTTTCACAATAAAGAACAAGCCCGCCAGTGTCAGAGAACGTTTTAACCTGAACCAGGGGAGAATGTGTATCAGCTCTGTCACCCTGATGGAGCTGATATATGGTGCAGAAAAAAGCCAGATGCCTGAACGCAATCTCGCTGTGATCGAGGGATTTGTTTCCCGCATTGATGTTCTGGATTACGACGCTGCAGCAGCCACACACACCGGCCAGATAAGAGCAGAACTTGCCCGTCAGGGACGCCCTGTCGGACCATTTGATCAAATGATCGCAGGTCATGCCCGCAGTCGGGGACTGATTATTGTGACTAATAACACCCGGGAATTTGAACGTGTGGACGGTCTGCGAATTGAAGACTGGAGCTGACCTGTTCATCAGAAATCATCTCCCGGCTCAACATCCTCCCCGCGCTCCCGGTGCACGTTGATATTTACCTCTTCACGGCGCTGCATCTGCTGCTGGATATCCGGATTCTGCTCCCGTTGCCATGCCTCATAAACGGCCATATCCACCACTTCACCGGATTCACTGATCCCGGGTGGCAGTTGCTGTTCCATCTCTTCTTCCGGTTTCATTTTCAGCTCCTGCGCGATCCCCCCTGCCGGAACACTCACACCTGCATCTGACTTCTTATCATTGATGACAGAAGACACTGGCTGTTGTGGCTGTTCAGCCTGAGTCACGTCTTCTCCGGAGACAACCTCCGGTTCGAAGAGACTGGCCATCTGGCGACCTTCTGCTTCCCTTGCAGCAAGCACGGCGCTCAGGCGGTTCTCCATTTCCGGATTGAGGTCACGCGGAATAAACTCCGGAGCAACCTTCGGTCGTGCCTGATATTTCAGTGAGAGTTTTACTGCCGGATACGGTCCGGGCAGGGTGACATAGCAGGTCAGATCCGGCAGAGACTGAATGTCGGAATAACTGACCAGCGTCTGGCGCTCCATATCCTTACCGGTCGATACCCCGTCACGTACAGGGTCAGCACCGTAGGAATACTGCTCGCTGGCTTTCAGGTGCTCTTTCTCACCAATTTCACCGGCAGCGAACTCTGCAATCTTATGGCTGGGAGAACGGAAAAAGGCACGGGTGTTCATGACGTCAAACAGCGTGGCTGCCGCTTTCTCACCGTAGATATCTTCCAGCTGGGCATAGGACTGGATACCAAACACATAACAGCCACCGAACTTACGGGCTTCCGGCAGGATCTCCACCAGGTCCGGCAATTTGTGTAACGTGGGTAACTCATCACAGAAAAACCACACACGACGGTTACGGTTTTCTCCCATTGCCAGCAGCCCACGAATGGCAATGGACAGCCACATGGAGATCACCGGTTTCAGGGAAGCATGGGTGTCGGCGTTCGACGAGATAAACAGCCAGCCGTTTTTCTGATCTTCCCGGACACCACGCATCCAGTCACGGATGGTGAAGGGCTCACCGTTATGCTCAATCCCCTGCAGGTAACGGATGGCTTTCACGTAGTTGGTCAGCACTGCACGGATGGAAATCGCCGTTTTCTCGATTTTCTCTTCCACCAGGTTGGCCGCAGGTGAATTACGCAGGAAGGTACGCAGTTTTTCAATTTTGATGGAAAGCAGTGTGTCCACCAGTTTGCTGTAGCTGCGGTTGGGGTCATTGCGCATCAGGTACGCCGCTTCCGCAAAAATGGTACGTCCTGAACCCTGCCAGAACGGATCCTCTTTTGTACCCATCGGGATCAGGGTATTTGCCGTATTATCAAAATCCGGCTGTGTCAGGCACTCCTTCCACAAATCCCAGGCGGCACAGCGGGCATCCAGCGGATTCAGGATCTTATCAATGGACGGGTCATAGTAACTTTTAACAAATTCCCCTGATCGGTCATAAATCACCACCATATCACCACGCTGACGGGCGTAGTTGGCCAGACGACGGATAACTTCCGACTTACCGGCCCCGACCGTGCCGTGCAGACAGAAGTTCTGGATTTCGGAATCCCGGATAATCGGCAGGTCGCCAATCCGGATATCGGAGTCCTTGCCGTCTTTTTTCAGCATCCGGGCAACGTCCTTCGGGTTGTCTGTCAGCTGACGACCACCTGTGACTTCATTTTCGCTCTGTTGTTTACCCTGACGCCCCAGAATCCAGGAGACAACAAAGAAGGTGATCAGGCAGATAACCAGGGCCACAATAGTGGCCAGAACGAATGCGGACCATAGCTGCTCACCGCACCAGATCATATATTTATCATGCAGTACCTGAGCCGCGTTCATCCGGAAGGTTTTGCCGTAATACTGGATCTCATAGACCGGCTGGGACCTGATTAAATCCCGCATGCCTTCCAGCGTGGTGCACCACCAGTAAATACAGCCGTTCACAAACGTCTGCCAGCTTAGTTTTACCCATAAAACCAGACCAACGAGGATCCAGAAAAAAATGAACAGGCAGTAAAGCATGATATTGGCGATCTGGCTGAACATGCGGATACGCATGGACGCAATCTGACCGCCCTGGGTCATATCCTTTGCGTTAAAACTCATGATGAAACTCCGGGAAAGTCAGGAACAGAGCAGAAAAGAGCGGTGTGGAATGCATTCACAGAACAAACCATGTATACCCTGTATACCGGTGGTGATAGCCGCCTGCTGGCCTGCCGGAAGAAACTTTTTCCAGCACGATATCAGTCAGGCGCAATATTTCAGACCAGTCACTCTCGTGTGAATACTGGATCTGAACAAAAAGGCGTACCCGCTCACGATAATCCAGAGCCGTGCCCGGTTCATAAAAGTGGCCACTGTCAGGAGATACACGGGACGTTTTATTGATGAGCTCGTATTTATCGGCATGAGTCTGTGACGACAGAGACCAGGTAATATTTTCTTCCTGCTCACCATCAATACGGCTATTCCCGGGCGTCCAGGCAATTTCCTGCGCACTGGTCACGATGATCTGTCTGGAGACTTCTGCCAGCTTTTTGGGAGTACAGAATACCCGGGCCAGCACACACAGGGACAACAAATTACAGCGGCCCTCTTCCGGCTTAAGCGGATTGCTCCCGGATTTCTCAGGAAAAGATATTTTTGTCAGTATTTCAGTTAATTCCTTATACCTGAGAGAATTAATAAAGTACATGACAAGCATCATGAGAAACAATATAACAATAAGCCCTCCGATAACCACTAAAAGGTCAGTATCAATATTATTGCTGTACAGATAGTCTTTAGTTGTCGCTGTATTATCCTGTATCACCGGGGGGATTCAGTTACAGGCTTCTCAGTAAATTGATTATTCTCACCAACATATTCAGCGATATTGTCTGATGTCATAATGACTTTCTCCGGAAGATCCCGGCTTCGCCGGCAACACTTCACGGTCGCACAAAGAATTTGCACAACCGTTCAGTGTTCTCATATTTATTTCGGAAACGCCGGGAAGCGACAAAATTTATTTTGTTACTTCCCGGGGTTAGACAACGAGCAACGCGAGGCGTCAGTCAGGAGGCCAGTCATCCCAGCCACGGATAATATTCTCTTGACGCTATTTAGTTTTATCCCTAAAGATCAGCTATTAACCGTCATAAGCATCCATATCTGGTCAACATCTGATGAATCCTTATCAACAGCGACTGGTTCAATTGAAAGCGACCATATTGTTTTTCCATTAACAACACAGGAAAAGTCATCAAAGAAATAACCTCTTTTTATATGCTCATCCAGCTTTTTCGTTTGAAATCTATACGCAACTTTTTGTTCTTCAAAACTCTGATAAGAATCCCTGAATGCTTCATATGCTCCGAAATGAGCATACAATCCCATATCACGAAAGGCTTTAGCAACTTTATAGCCTGATTCAATAAAAGTATCAGCCGTAAATTTCTTAATTCGACCTTGCCCTCCGCTTATAATACATAAGTTTTCAACATTCACCGATGGTGCTGCAACCTGTTTATCAACAAACAAAGCTGGAGTATATAAAAAATAAGTATCAGAACCTCCAGTGCGGGTGATATAATTATAATTCTCATTATGAATATTATACATTATCTGATCGGACAAAAATTCTCTTACATGTTTATTTTTATATTTATATAAAGCTCCTTCAGATACTTCTGTACTTATGCATCCCTGAATGAGAAAACAAATTAATAACACTATACATTTTCTGATTAACACGACTACCCCCTTAATGCCATAATAGGGAATTTATATGAGACTGGTACAGCTTTATCCAGTCTCATCCTAAATTACAATATATTAGCAATTGATTTGGCCAACTGGTCTTCGAGAACAGGTTTCGCCTCTTCAAATTTCAGGTTAACCTTGTTCGCATTTGAGACCACCCGGGTCTGGTATTTATGCTGGTTACCCGTTTCAGTACTGGTCTGAATTTTCTCACCTGATGTGCCCTGACGAAGAGCGGCAATATTATCCGTTGTCACCGTTGCCTTAGTACGCTCTGCAATCTGCACATCCGTGATCATGGTATAGTTCACATCTTCCACCATTGCATCTGCAGCCATACCCACCAGACCAGCAGCAAGGCCTACACCGAGTGTGGCACCGGCAGAATTGGAGTTATATCCGGTAATACCGGCACCTAATGCTGCACCAACAGCTGCGCCTTCATAACCACGGTTCAGCCATCCCTGAGACTCCCGCAGATCCATCTTATCGGCCTTCAGCACATTCGCCTGAATCCTGTAGTAGGCTTTATCCGGAGAAGTCACCACCTGATACCCTTTTTCTTTCACAGCATCAGCAATTTTGCCCTGCAGCCCACTCATATCTTTATCAGACGTGTTTTTGATCTGCAGAAATACCGTGCGTTCGCTGGCGGGTTCAAGCCAGATGGTTTCACTCATCTGAGTTTTGACTTCAAGATTACGCTTCTTGATTGCTGTGCTCATCGCACCACACCCTGAAAGGACCAGAGTGGAACTGACCAAGGTAACCATCATCAATTTTTTTGTTTTCATCAAATTACCTTTATTACAAGCTACAGTTTTCTTATCGCCTATCATCATAGTCCTGCCAACAAGTTCCAAAAGTATTTCCTGCTGAATCAAATCCTCCATGCATAGCTAATCCTGTTGCCGGATTAGTACGATAAAAATCCACATAATCAAAACTCACATCATCAAAATCCAGATGCAATTCTTCATTGGCGTTTTCATTTACCTGAGATTGCATCCATTCTCTTACACTTACACAACCACAAACTCGCCTTAATTCGTATAGTGTACCAATGATAAAAGTCATCAGGCTTAATAACGGAGAGAATAAGGAAGATACTGGCATCAGTATATACCAAACGCCTTTACTGAATTTAAACTCATCCGACACATGCCGTTTTTTTCGTATTTGAGAAAACAACCATATAAACAGTCCCTGCCATAGTACAATAAAGCACAGGATAAAAACTGTTTCAGCGCTCCCCCAATCAGCCAGATTACAGGCAATGAGCTGTATCACAGTTATCAGAGCAATATGAGCTAAATTTTTCATTATCATCTCCCAAACCCAGCATTATTGCTTATACTTATCCTGATACTCTTTTGCCCTGTTCATAAGATCCTGTGGGCTGTCAGCACCGGGTATTCCTTCCTGAGCTGATTTTTCTTCATTATATTTATCATTCTGAGATAATGCCTCTGTTTTATGGTGATTTTGCAGTTCAGAATACTGTCCTATTACAATACTTTCCTCGCCGCGGATGCTGTTCTGAGTATCTCCGATATTGCCTCGATATTCTGTGACCATATTATCAACCTGCTGCTTCACATCGTTACGGATATTACTGTCCTGCGTTCTTTGCTCAATAATACCCAGATGCCCCTGATGGTCTGCAATAATATCCTGGCTGCCACCGCCCGAAGGTACGCTCTCCATTCCTTTACCGATATCGCCACGGGATTCACGCCAGGCGCTATCAACACCAGGCTGCACCTGTTCCTGAACAAAAGACCAGGCCATTGCCCGACGACGTTCTGCAATCTCCGGTGAACTGGTGTTTGTCAGAATAGCTTCTGCATCCTGCGGCGCATGTTTCATCACATACTGTGCAAACTGTTGCGACAGGTCTTCACTCATCTGTCCGCTCATACTTTCAGTACGGGAGGCCATTTCCGCATATTCATGGCTGCGGGTCATATTCGTCGTGTACTGGTCGTAACTCTGTTTCGCTGAGTTCAGGGCTGCTGACAACTGATCCACGCGGGAATCGGCATTATTGTCAGTATGGCTGCCGGATTCACTGACCTTGCGATTAATAAAGTAGTCGCTTGCTTCTTTAAAGTCTTGTGTAGCTCTGGCATCAATATCATGACGGGCATCATGGCTGGCCCGTGAACCACTGCTGGCCTGATGCGCATCCTCATCATTCCAGTCAATACTTGTCCTACCACCACCTCTGACACCTGCGCCACCACCAACACCAAGAATTTTAGGTTTAACCCCCCATTCAGCATGAGCATCACCATACATCCCCGCAGAACCTCTCGTACTTCTGGATGCCAGTTCTCTTGTCGCCTGCTCATTACTGATATTATGCGCCTTCGCATAGCTTTCCACCGCACTGCGCATACGGCTGGCCATCATGGAGTCCTGCGCGCTCATCGTGCTGTCAGCGCCACTGGTGACTGAATCACTGCTTCCCCGGTTAGAGCCAAACTGGCTGAGTGTGTTCCAGGCACTGCCAATACTGCTGCTGAAACCATGCAGGGCACTTTCCGCCTTATTCATCGACTCCCGGGCCATTTCCTGTTGCGCTGCTGCAATCTGACGCGTTGCATTAATACCAACCGGCAAACGGGACATTGCCCCACTGGCGTCCATCACCATACTGCCGTCACGGGTCTGCGTGGCGGTTGCACCACTGCCAGTCTGGTGCATCATCTGACCAAATGACGTGGTACTGTTGGTGCTCCAGCTGAAGCCGTTCACGTTCTCCGTCTGCATGTTGCCGTAGGAGTAATTACCGTCAACCACACTGCCTGCCGCACTGGCGGTTGGCGTGATGGAAGAAGACGCAAAGTGGCTGTATACGCTGGAAAATCCGGCACCAAGGCCTCGTACCATCATCCATGACAGAGGGGGGATCATCGCTGAGAGATAACCTGCGGTTGATGCCAGGTCGGAGTATTTCAGCTGTATCTGAGAGACTTCCGACAACACCACCGGGGCACCGTTCTGCTTCGCATAGAATGTCATGGCACTGTTCAGAATGGCGTACAGCAGAGGCCAGGTCTGCAGCCACATAAGGGCAAACACATAACCCTTCAGCACCGGCAGTGTCATTTTGTTAAATGCAGCAGCCAGTACCAGAAGCGGGAAAATACCAATGGTTATTCCGGTCAGAATGGTCTGGACCATCGGCAGGTTTCGCATTATCACATGCCCGACAGAGACGTGCGCCAGTCGCTGTTTCTCCATTGATGAGGTGGTGGCCAGACTCACCAGGCTGGCCGTATCACCGTTACGGGCCGCATTACTGGTGATACCCTCTTTCAGTGCATTTATTGTCACATTCTTACGCATAATCTGGCTGGCCGACTGGCTGGCACCGTAGAAATAGCTGTAACTGTCACTGAGCAGTTCCCTGAATAACAGGTCAGGGTCCGGTCTGCCGCCAAATAACTGCTGCACATAATAATGCCAGGTCTTGCCTCCGGTATTCGTATCAAAATTCAGCTTATCCTTCAGTCCGACGGATGCGTCCTTACAGGACACAAACGGCTCTGAGCTGTGCAGAAAACTGTAATTATTATTCGGCACCTGACGTAAAGGGCTGGGCTGAGAAAAGATTATGGTATACGGGTCAGAGGAGGCCATCAGGTCTTCCAGCGTGTATTTGTGGTTCAGGTAAATATCACCCAGCACGCAGTTCTGGACGTAGTCCTGAAACAGACTGATGATTTCCGGATTCCGGGAGAGAAAATCGGTGCTTTTCACTATCAGATTCGCCCCGAACAGCATCCCTGTCTTGCTGTAGGTGGCGCTGTCCGGCTGAGCGAAAACCATCTCATAGCCGGCCACCATTGCATGCCCGATACGGGTTGTCAGCGATAATGGCATCGCCAGCCCGACCGGTACATTGTCCACACGATGAACCTGAACCAGGTCACTGTTATCAATAATCTGCACCGATGTGCGGACATTAATCAGCAGACTGATAAGCACAAACACGGCAACCCATCCCAGCAAATCCATCACGTTATGTCGCTGTACCCACATAAACGCCACAGCAACAACAGACAGGGTGAGCGCAATTTTTTCGATGGAATCCCACGTCCGGGTACTAATAAAGGCAGCGATGGCATTCAGGTTGTTCCGTAACCATTCCCCACCGGCGATGACATAGACCTCGTTCACTGTACGCCTCCCCCGAAGTGATAATTATTCTGGTAACGGCTGAGCATACGGGCAGACAACTGCTGACGCATGTAGCTCATCTGACGGTCAACGACCAGCAATGCATCCTGCTGGACCTGCACCTGGCTCTGGAAAATGGCAATCTGTTGCTGCGCCTGATTAAGGTTATCGAGCACACTGTCCAGGACCGCCTGCGGGTAGTTCCCGGTGGAAATCATCGCCCGGGCCTGCTGAAGCAGTTCCTGAATGTACTGGAGCATGATGTCGTAACCGATATAGTCCGTCAGCTGGTAGAGCACACTGTTGGATACGCCCAGCATCAGTGGGTCAACCAGATATCTGAAAACAGGAATGGTGGTGCTCTGAATGAAGTTTTTTTCGTTCTCAGCCAGCGGAGAATCACTGAGCGCCTTGTTCTGAATACTGGTGAGCAGTTTTGCTATCTGTGACTTGAGCGCCCTGTCCTTACTGATGGTCACATTCGCATCGGCCACCACGTTGAGGCACTTATCCGAATCATTGCAGTGATAAATTTTCGCGGTGCCCCCTTCCATAATCGCCCGGACAATATCGCGGTCAGTGGTTCGTGCAGGAAGAGGGGTAATCTCACTGTCTTCACCAAAAATCAGCGTACCGGTGAGCGTCATAATGAACTCTTTCAGCTCCTTGTTACCATCAAGCATCCTGTTTTTGGACAGAGAATCCCAGATGATATTGATGTTTTTCAGTACCCGCTCCTTGTCCTTATCGCTGGCCTTGTCACGAACCGCTGAGGACTGCCCTCCGACAGTGCACCCCTGACGGGAAGCGGCCCAGTCAGCAAAGATATTGCTTTCACTGCCAATGTCCTGGCAGACTTTCCGCTGAGATTCCTGCGTCTGAGGGAACAGGCCACCCACAAGCCCCTGGGCCACCTGACAGCTACTGAGGTTCATACTGTTAATGTCATTCGCCATCTTCTGCAGGAAATCTTTCGCGGTTTTGATTTCGGGCACCGTTGTCTGCAGGGCAAGGTCAAAAAAGTAACCCATCGCGTTACTCATAATCTGCTTAACAAAACGCTGCAGCTGCTCACCATTAATAAAACTGAATGAGCCGAGATAAGCATCGATGCCGCCACACCCTGCATTGATATCCGGCAGTGTCATGGAGATAAGCTGGATATTTCTGACCTGATTACGGGCATACAGAGAACCGCCATAGGCATACCCGGCAGCCTGCCCCTGCCAGACTCCGGCCTGGGTGGTATTGGTGGCAAATCCCAGCTTATTAAAGAACTGATTCATGTCGCTGTTCACATCCGCTGACGCTGCGGGTGTGACCGTCAGTAAAACGGCACAAAGAACCAGAAGAGGTTTAATGCGAGGCATCGTGATTACCCTCCCTGAAACTGTTCTCCCGGCGCATACGACGTTTCAGCAGGAATATCATGATATTCCCGAATATTAATTCATACATTGTGGACAGAAAATATGTAACAAGAAACCCTGCTGCAAGCGCATATAACGTATACGGAATTGCATACATCAGAATGTTCCACATATAAATCAAATTATTTAATTCCGGCTCTGTTTTCCACGAATCAATACCGGCGCTGAAAATAGCATGCATACCGTGCCATAAAAGCAATCCGGCAACAAAGAAAACCACAAAAAGCCAGAAGTGTTTTATGGAGTTATCACAACTGCGCTCGATATCCCGTTTAATTTTTCTGATTTTGAATTCCTGATTCTTTTTGTTTTCTGTCATCATAAGTTTCCTCTGATATTTCTGATGATTCATTCAGACCGGTCATGCGGCTGTAATATATTTCAGACACCGAAATCCATCCCACAATTGCCCCCACAAAAAACACAACAGAAACAGAAAAGGTAAGACACAGCGAAACGACAATTTCTGCAGGGCTGGAGGGATAAAAAAGCCCCTGACGGATAAAGGGGATATTCAGGCTGACGATGATTCCGGTCGCGATGCCGGATATTCCGGCAATGAGTAACACCACCTGCTTATTTCGCACCTTTTTTTCCTCCGTACATCTGCAGAACGGTATCCATCCGCGCCATAAAACCGGCAGCATCCGATGCGCCCTGTAAAAGCGGCAGCGCTTCAAGCGTATTGACGTTAACCAGGAAGGTGGTCGGTGTGGCCACAGGGATATTCGGGAAGAATGTTTTCAGCACATCCGGTGGTGCAGGTAACGCCTGCGGGAAGGCCGTATCACCCTGACCATCCAGGGTATAGGGAAATACGGAAAATCCGTACTGCAGCGCCAGCTGTTTCAGTACCGGGTCAAACTGGTGACAGTACGGACATCGCCCCTGCATGAACAGCACCACTTTCCAGTCAGCAAGATTGACCTGAGTTCCGTTGCTGAGGCGGAACCAGCGGGGAGCCGACTTTTCTGTCCTGGCTGACGTGTCTGCTGCAGGCTGTGCGGCCATACCCTGCGGATTCCAGAGTCGCTCAATCTCATTCCGGATGGAGGCCTGCACGGCAGCGGCGCTCAGTAACAGGGTGAACACCAGTGATTTAGTGAGAGACATGTCTGCTCTCCTTCTCTGCAGCAAGAATGGCGGCCTGACGGGCTTCCAGAGCTTCCCTTTCCTCCCGACTGACGCGGGCTATCCATGTATCCAGTATCTGGTATGCGCCAAACATTACGAGAATGGCCGCAATCAGCTCTGCCAGAAAGAAAGCCATCCAGGGCTTTCTGTAGACCAGACGGGCAACAATATGAAACCAGAGCCCCAGGGAGAACACCCATACACCGGTAATATCCAGCCGGGGTAAAGAGAATCTGTATTTACTTATCATTTGAATATCCTGTTGTGGTTTACATGAATTTATTCACGCATATAATCTTCATATTTTTGTGAAATTAATCAGAACCTTACATGGAAAAGTCATCTTTCAAAGAAAAACTGGAAATAGTGAGAAACATCATAAGAGAGTCATTGTCAGGTAATACGGCTTTTGCTTTGCTGGTGTATTTATTATTGCATTCCCTGCCCATTAAAACCTTCGCTGATTTATTTATGACAGTTCTGTTATTTATAGCAATTATCGTTGTTGTGATATGGATATTTTTAATCACCTACGTTTATTTCTGTGAGTTATTCAGAAGTCACTGGATAGCAGTCTGGTTTATCCTCTGGTCTGTGGTAATCAACCTCACTATTGGATTTGGCATTTATGACAAATTAGCACCAGTCATTTCACTAATGAAATAATAAAAAACCACATCACTCCAGACCATATGGCTGACAACATAATACAAACAAACATCCTTCTGAAACTGTCAAACTTCGTGATAACCGGCATGGTACTGACTGCCATTGAAACAACCGGTACGGCACACTGATTCATAACCGCACCACAAAGAAACAAGAAATTATCTGGCAGCACACATACACTTATGACATTTACTACAAAGAAGACAAACGAGCTCAGCAGATAAACTCCTTTATTATTTGGTCCTGTAAAGAAATAACCCCCCCACGATAAACAGGCTGGCACCTGTAAAAAAACACAAATCCCCTGTATGCATATATATCCTTTGGTTAAAAATTCGGTTTAAAGTCTTCAGAAACGTTCAGGAACTGTTTTGCCAGGTCGTCCTGCGAAATAAAGCCGTATGATAACGGGCGAACACTGCCCTGTTTCGGGTCTACCAGCATCATGGCCGGGAAATATTTCACGCCGAGGCGCTGCGCCTGCCCCTGGTCAGTCCGGGAATCCGGCAACAGCGGATTAATCACGCCATCCACGGAAACGGGAATAACACTCAGACCATACGTATCCCGGAAGCCATTAATGACCTGCGCCAGTTGCCCGTCGATGGGGTCCTGCCCACGGTAAAAAAACATGATGCCGTAATGCTCTGCCAGTCTGGCAATGGCCTGTCGCTGCTGCGCCTGGTCTGCCGCCAGCTGGTTCCGTACCGTACCGTTGTAATGGCTGTACTGCAGGTTATAGTCCAGTTCGGGATGTGCCAGCATGGCCTTTCTGGCACTCATGGTGAAAAGCCCGGCCTGCTGAGTCCAGTAATTCTGCAGCCGGAAATATTTCACAAAATTATCCACGCCGGGATACAGAATGGCTTCGTACAGCGCCCGCTTTGTTGCCGTCTGCAGCGCAGTCAGTTTCTGCATAATATCCGGCTCCTGACGGGGAGCCGCAGGGACTGGTTTATTTTCTTTTTTCTTCGGATTTATTTTCTCGTTATACCACTGCCAGCCTGCATCTTTTCCTGACGCCGGAAAAATAAAGCAGCAGAGTAACAGTGGCAGTAATGCTTTATTCATCTTCATTCCTTTCATCACTTTTTCTTTCATCAGGTTTCTGCAGGTCAGCCAGTGCAGAAAAACAAAAATACAGAATAAACAGGAGCTCACCGGAGTAAAGAATAACGAAAGCAGCAGCAAGTATCCCGCCCACCGTGGTTTCTTTTACCGTATTCCATGACCAGATAATTACCGGGGAAATGACAATTGCTGTAATAACAAGCCGGATAAGAAAATCAACAAGACGATTCGACGTGAATATGACTTTCATTATTTTCCCGACCTTACTGCCCCACCTGTTTCAGCTGACCGGCAATCTGCTCTTTCACTTTTTCGGTCAGCGCACCATTATCCGGGATTTTCTGGTTATTCATCAGGTCTTCGTAGAAGTTAGTGAAGTCCAGCTGGTCGAACTTAATACGCTGCAGTTCATCCACGGTGATCCCCCGGCAGTCAGGACTTTTTGCGCTGCCAAAACCAATACGCAACTGTCCGTTGCGCCCCTGCTGCTGGACTATCTGCGCCAGCTTCGAATCAAACTGGCAGTAACTGCGCTTTTTCTGCAGACAGACACCCAGCACTTTCCGGGAGCAGAACTCACCCACACTCACCGTCAGTTTGTTGTCCTTCGCCTTTCCCAGCGCCTTTTCTTCACTGTTACATTCAGCCAGCCCCACATCCTGCCCCCAGCCGCCATCCTTACAGCAGTTACTGAAGCCGGCTGCAGCCTTACGGCAGAATTTCGCCTCACCGGTAAAAGCCCGGACATCCACACCATTCAGGGCGGCAACATCCTTACCTGCGGCGGCAAGCGCAGCCAGTTGTGAGACGGCTTCACCAAAATCACTGCTTTTTCCGCTCTGCGCCTTATCACATTCACCATCGAGACAGAAGACATCACCACCACAAACCATCACTTTCCCGGATGTTCTGGACTCGCAGGAGTACGTGGCATACTCATGCAGACAGGCTCCCTCATCGGAATAAAACGCGCACTGACGTGAGGCCAGCGTACAGGCCGGATTATCAACATATTTCTGACAGGTGCCGTTATCTGCCGACTGCGTGACATATTTATCCCGGTATGCCCAGCACGCCTGTGTGATGCTCCAGGGTTTACCTTCCATCACACCTGTTTTCGTACCACCCGGCTCTGAACACTCAGTGCCTTTCAGCACGCCATCCGCTTTATTAAACGGACAACTCTCCACCCACTCCACTCGTGGAACCCATTCTTTATCACGGACCTTCATCCTGAGTTTCAGCGTAAAGGTGGAGGCGCCGCTGGCCAGTTTCTCATAAACCTGTTGGTCACCGTTCCCGCCAGAAAGGCAGTTACCGTTAGCAGTACAGCCACTGCCGGTCAGTACCTGCCCCTGTGTCACCTGCAAACCTGTTGCCCCGGACAGAGGGAAAGTCCCCGACTGCCCGTTTGCCAGGCCAACATTGAACGTTGAATTCATGAAGGTATAACGAGAGTTCAGGAAGAAAAAAGCGGCGTATACAGACAATGATGCACTTTCCACTGTACCGGTTACCGGAGCCGTGACACTGAACGCCAGTTTCAGCCCGTTCATACTGAACCGGAACTGTGAGTGCGGTATCGTCACCTCACGATATTCATCCGTGTATTTCCAGTCCCCTGTGATACTGGCGGTTCTGGAACAATATTCCTCAACCATCGTATCCCGCTCACAGGTATAGTTGGTGAATTCACTGCGGTTTATCTGTTGCGCACTGCACTGCTGTCCGGTGTTTCCCACGATGCTGTCAGCCCGGTTCACCACATCCCTGCCGGTCTGAATAAACGGCGCATCCGGTGACAGAATGTCTTTCGGCTTGTTCATGAAGGATTCTGTGATGGTTTTGCCGGTTTCACTGGTTGCCCATTGTGTGGTGCCGTTATTTTTCAGACCGCCATCCCCGTCGGCAGTCACCCCACCGTAATACTGCGTCTCATCCGGGTTCGCGTTATACCCCGGGATACTCTCCTGCGGATTAAAATTCTGAATACTGCCAATACCCTGCCCCTGGATCTGACGGGCAAAATCGGAACCTGCCCGGTAATCACTGTTGCTGTCTGCAAACACAGAAAAGCTCAGAAAAAAAACAATTGCACAAATATTGCACGGTTTTCCGGAGTCATTAAAATTCAGAGACCTGAAAAAGGTATTTATATTTTCTTTCATAATCTGAACCAAATGGAGAATGAAGTGATGTCATCTCAACTTCAGAACTGTGTTGATTGTGGTAAAGCATTAAGTCGAACAGCCACAACATGCGGGAATTGCAGCTCAACGGACCCTTTTGGAAAAAAACGCCGCAACGATCGCTTGCATCAATGGTTTGCCGGGCTGTTTATTACGGCTACTATTATTGCTGGCGGGCTATGGTACATGGGAATTCTTGATGTTCCGGGATTATTACTCAGATAACGATTTCAGTAACGATATCAGTGTCCTGAAATCAGCACATAACGAGTGACGACAGTACCGGTTATACCAGTAATAAGGGGCTTCGGGCTGAAGCCTGAAACAGAGCTGAAACTCGCTGTTAAAAGCCCCCTTCACCGACCATCCCCATGCCAGACGTGGTATTGCTGATTCAGCATCCTGCCGCAGTCGCCGTTCAAGAAGGGCAGCCATTTTTACCGGACAGACAAAGGCAATATAAGGCGGCAGCTTTGTAACAGGAAAACCATGCCCCTGACAGGACGCATATGTACGGAATCCGTGAACGTTCATCGCGGCCACAAGTGCACGGATGTCCGGGTCAATCCGGTAATAGCCTGCTGGAAAACTCATTGCGACTTATCCCCGGTGCCGTCCAGCAGTCCCTGAGCCACCTGCCGGCAGTCTCCCGTGGCGGCCACTTTTTCCAGCGCCTGCCTGACGCGCAGATTTCCCCGGATGATGTCGTGCCCCTGGCTGCAGAACACCACCAGGGCCGGCACGCTGCGGATGCCGTACTGTGAAAACAACGTCGGGTCGATCTGAACACCATCGGTCGCGCCATCTTTTACCAGAGACAACACGGCTTCAGCGGTAGTCTTCAGGTCATTGTTCACCATGCCCCGCAGTGTGGCCGGAATACCGTAGTGCCCGGTTTCGCTCAGCATCTGTTTCAGCCCCTCTTCGGGTATGGAAAACGATACAAAATACACGGCCCCCTGTTGTGGTTTGTCTTTCTGAGCAGCCTGCTGCTTACGGACCAGTTCATCGAGAAACTGGTTATCGGAATGCTGAAGGGGATTCGCCCTGACCTGCTGTTCTGCCCATGCCTGCAGTTGTGTGTCCGGCTTTTCACGTAACTGCTGACTCAGTGTTTCCTGCTGCTTCAGGAACCGGCGGTTTTCTGGCGTATTCACGTTTTCCGAAGCGTGGGCAGAAATAAACAGTCCTGCTGTCAGGGAAAAAAGTACAAATATTTTACGGCTCATATCATCTCCCGGCATAGTGATATAATTTAATTACCGGCGCACTTTTCTTTCAATCTTTCAGACAGAGCATATAACTCATCCATTTCTTCCTGAGTAATGCATTTTCTGCTGACAGTAATCTACACCGTAGCCACGGCGGTATCTCTGTTCAGAATAATATCATCACCGTAATTTTTTAATGACAGATGGTCTCCCTCTCTCCGGGCCTGGTATATTTTTTTCCGGTGGATACTCAGACAATTCGTTCTCCTACCTGTCTTTAGATTTATCATTACAATTATATTCAGACATAGTGCTGATGAATTCCCGAAATCTTCTGTCAATAAACTCCAGTCGATTCAGTATATCCTCTGATTTCCTGACATCTTCAATATCTGTAAGCCGACGGCACTCCAGCAGAGGATAATATGCCCCACCATTTTCAGTCCATTGTCTGACCACATCAAAAGCACTCACCTTTTCCAGCAGGGAGAAAAATCGCTCCTCACTGATAAAAATTTCTTTTTCTTTATTACTTATCTTTCGTAAAAATGATAAAAAACTCATAACACACCTTGATTTATATTGTACACATGCACACACGGTTATATTTATGAGAACCGCCAGACTCATTTCCTGCGCTTAACAGACATAAACTTATCTGACGAAAGATACGAGAAAACAACGCAGATTGTTGATTAGCTTCTTTCTCTGTTTATCTTTTTTCTGAGTCTGGCGGCAATTAATTGCCAGTCTTCTCTTTCACTCCGGCTTACAGCACTTTCTCTTGCGTAAACATGCATAGTGATTTTATTTTTCACTTTCATCCTTCACCTCTTTATTTACAGGAACACACAGTTACGTTTACGCCACATCAGGTAGCCGAAATTTTTCTTTGTGTTGGGCGGATTTTTTCCCGTCTCCCAGCGCATCACACTGCGCCCGAACGGATGGCACTGCCCGCTGTCCGGGTACATGTTCACCATCTGGTAACGCCAGCGTTCTTTGGGAAGTATGGGAGACGGATATTCGTTACAGACGGCACTGTCCTTACCGATGGTTTCCATAATCATGCCCTGGCGGTGGAGCTTAAATGCCATCCGCTCACTGACCAGCAGGGAGGACTGCAGCGGGCTGGATTCATTGCTCACCCAGCCATTAAACGGATACATACTGCCCTGCGAACCGGCACACCAGAACAGAATATCCAGAGGTTTATTAAAGGCGCTGGCAATCGCATCAGCTGCACAGGCACCCTGCGCTATCGGGTTGGCAAAAATAACCGCTTCCGGATTGAGAATGGTGGTCAGACTGCTGTCCGTCCATGTGGGATCGATTTCGGAAAGATACGCGATATCCAGGTCACCACCTTCCAGACAGCCCAGCGATGTGATGATATTCAGCCAGTACGTCAGCGGGTATTTGTACCAGTGCACGTGATAGAACGCCCCGTTCACCTGTTTATCTTCTTTTCTTGCCGTCCCCTGTGCCGTTTTCCCGAATTCCGGCAGACTGAACCCCAGATTAACCATGCATCCCGGTGAGCGGGTGACATCCGTCAGGGCCATCGGCTCCCAGTAACCAATAGCCAGCCCGATACGTTTAAAAACAGGGGGAGGCGCCGGGCAGAACTGGATCGGCATTGACGGGTTTGCGGTATCCGGCACCTTCCCCTGGCTCACTTTTGTGCTGCCCAACGAGAGAGGGAAAATGCAGCTCCAGCAAATATCCGTGATCGGGTTAACAAACCGCCCCTCACAGGCAGCGTCCGCTGACGCTACGGGAACATGGCCAGTCAGCAGCAAAACCACACACAACCACATACACCGTTTCATTTCCCTCCCTCCCCGACCGGAATAAATTCCACCTTCAGGAAGCGATCGCCGGGGACCGCGCTCACCCGTGCCGGAACCTGATCGATGCCGAGGCGCTGACAAATCACACCGTTCTGGTCAAAGTAAACACGACTGTCCAGAGCTTTCTGCATCTCCGGGATACTGCCCTGCACCAGGATAATTTTGCTTTCCAGCGTGGGAGGCGTCTGGCGGTTCATCCATTCAATCTGCTCAGGATCATCACCGTTGATGAAATACAGCGTCTGGTTGAAAGGCACATACTGCAGCGGGTTCATCACCTCCCCCTGGCGGGCAAAGATACGACCTTCGTTATCCCGGATATCCGCAGCCAGTCTGACCGACGGGTCAAACAGCCGGCTGCTGTATTTCTCCGTCCTACCGATACCGGGCACGGCAGGGGGCCGCAGGCTGTTGCGGATAACCCGCGCCTTAAAGGCATCCATTTTCCGGCCCATCTCACCGGACTGCTCCAGAGCTGTCAGGCGCTGCATGATCACCGTCAGCATGTCCGGCTCCTTTACCGGCCACAAATCCCCCCAGGTGCCAAGATCGGCTGCAGCCACACTCTGCCCCCATATCAGCAGGGCAATCAGCCCCCGGCATTTCATGGTTCTGCCCTCATTCGCCGGGCAATATCCTGCTGGATTTCACGGGTGATATCCGGTACCCCCTGTACCACGGCAGGCGACACCAGAATGACAGCGTGGTGCTTCTGCTGCCACGTCTGCAGACTGGCCTCCAGTGCCGCGTTAAAACGGTCAGCCAGCGCCTTCGACTGCGCTTCTGACAGTTTTTTCTGGCTGGCGCTGTCAAAAAACGCATCCACAGTCTGTTTCATGTTGAAGGCGACGGTTACCGGCGTGTTCAGTCTGACAATGGCGTAACTGACGGCTGCGTTCAGTAACACCATTGCCAGGCATCCCGGCACCATCCACCACCAGTGGCAGCGTTGACGGGCTGTAACATCAGTCGTTTTTTGCGTTGTGGTCATGCAACACTCCTGTATTTCTCATGTTCTTCCAGCCAGGCCTCCAGCGAAGCCATCTCCGGCCCTGACTTCTTCCACGCCAGCTGCCACACCGCCTCATGAATACTCAGGCCCTCCTGACGCTTCTGCTGCACAAACTCAAAATCCGGGCCGTCAGAGCTGTACATGGCACGGCTTAACGGATCCACAAACAGACGGTGCCAGGAGGAATGGTTTTCCACCTGCAGCAGGAAGGAACTGAACCACTGGTCTTTGGCCGCACCAAACTTGCCAATCATGTCACGCTGCAGTGGCAGGAACTGGTCCGGATACAGCTGGTTGTATTTCGCGAACTCCTTCGCACTCTGTTTGAGGATAATTTTGTAGGAGGAGTTACCCCATGCCGCACGGGCAGCACTGGACGCCTTGTCAGAGTCAAAGTCGACGATGTTCTGTGTGATGGTGATATAGGCACCGGTATGACGACGGGCGGTACGGTAACCTTTCTCAATAAACTCACCGACCTTGTGATTTTTGAAGTCCAGCAGACGCCAGCCTTCATCAATAACGTTCAGTTTCTTGAGGTTACGCGGCGTGCGGTACATCCGGTTCTCGATGTAAATAATAAGGCTGAACATCACCGCAACCAGCAGGGACGGACGGTCTTCCAGTCCGCCCAGCTCCAGCACCACCATTCTGGCATCATCCCGCAGGGACGGCTCATCGGAGTTAAAATACCGGCCGTAAGTGCCGTTGGCAGTGTACTGGTCAAGCAGCACAATCATTTCGTCCAGACGGCTGCGGATGGTCGGTGACTCAGCATACTGCTCGCTGTCACTGGCGTTTTTCAGGAAATCCACCACGTCATCAATTCGTGCCCTGTTCTCTTTGACCAGCCATGATGCCCTGACTGCCTGCAGCAGCAGACCTTCATGCACTTCATCCAGGTTACCGTTGGGGCTGGCCATCACCGACAGCTGGTCACGGACACGCTCCGCTGACTGGTCAATATCGGTGATATTCGCAAACGGGTTAAAGCGCAGGGTTTCACCATCCAGATATACGCCCCCCATGTTCTCACACAGGGACTTGTAGCCATCCCCCATGTCGAACACCACGGCAAAGCCCCCGGAGTCCAGCACGCTGCGGATAAGTGGCTGTATCAGCCCCGTCTTACCGGCCCCGGATGTTCCACAGACCGCCATGTTGTAGTTGGTGTTATTCATCCCCCGGAAGAAAATATCGATAAACGCCAGCTGGTTACGGTAGGTGGGGGCCAGCAGACCTGCCGGTGTCAGGGGGTTATCCGCCACTAACGGCATCAGGTTGGCCACATTAAAGCTCTCTGCGCGCTGAACCACACCGGCCTCTTTCAGCTGTTTAAACAGCCCTTTCCCGGCCATAAAGGGCAGGCAGGTCAGGAAATTGCGCATGTGGTTAAAGCGTGGTGAAATCAGCTCAAAACCGTTTTTACGGAAACTGTTCAGGATGTCCTGCTCCACTTCCAGCGCCGTTTCATTATTGTCCTTGCAGAATGCGGTGATGTTGAGGAAGTAGGACACGACAGAAGACTGACCGGAGCCCAGACGCTGACGCAGTTCCCCCCACTCCTTCGCCTCTTTCTCCACGGACGGAAACCATTTGGCATAGGAGGTCTTCGACTTTTTCTCCAGGTCCATGTACTTCAGGTTGGCTTCGCTGTGGGTTTTCACCTGGTCTTCCACCACCAGAGTCAGCGTCAGGATGAACGGGCAGGAGATGGACAGTTCCGGGTTCAGCAGGTTGCTGTAGTTGTCGGCCATGTTCCACAGGAAGGCGATTTCCGGGTTACGGGCCAGATGGAAATTCAGGATGCGGGCGGTGCTGTTCCTGCCGTTCTCACGCAGGCCCAGCGTCAGGTAATCAGCCCGGACTTTCAGATCAAAACTGTCCTCCACACACTGATAATTCAGATCAGAATACGGGTCCAGCTGACGTCTTTTCGGGTACAGGGAGTCCGGGTTATGGTTAATCATCTCCCCGACAATATCGATGAAAGCCTGCGCATCCACCGTCTGCGTGGTGATATATGCTCCCTGCAGAGACGCCCGGATGATTTTCACCAGGTTTTCCATTTCCAGAATGTCGGCCCGGCTTTTTTTCTTCGAGGGAGAACAGTACGAGATAAACACCCGGTAATGGCGCAGGGTCAGAGGCAGGTTCAACCCTTCCGGCAGCGGAAACAGTGTTTCTGCGGCTTTCATGTAATAGGCCCGGGTAATGGCGTTAAACCGTTCTGCCTGTTCACCTGACCAGGAGAACTCACGCAGCCCGTACTTAATCCGCTCGCCAACCAGCTGGCTGGACATCAGATGGATACACAGCGGAATACCGCGCGGCAGTTTGGTGCGCAGCATGTGATCGAGAGCCTCCACAATGGTCTCATTCGCCCCATTGATGGGAATGGCTTCCAGCATAAAGCCCATCGTGGTGTCATTCATGAACAGACCGGACTCCTGGTTGTAATCACGGTACGGCAGCAGACGGCTGAACTGTGGGAAGCTCATTTCGCCCAGAATTTCATTGGCCTTTGAGGATTCGTCAGGCAGTTTCAGTGCTGTGACGAGGGAGTTAACCGCCTGAGTGACGGCCTCAAGTGGGTTATTCACATGAATTCCTTAGTTGAAAAATAAAACGAGAAATGCGGAAAGCATGAAGGGAACATCTGTAATTAACGCGCTATTTCCCGACGCATATACAAATATTTCTGTTTTCTGAATATCCGCGCATTCTCATCCGGAATTAAATCAATATTTCCTGCGACTGACTTATGCATAATGTTTTCTCTGCTTTTCCTGATACGCCTGACATTCAACGCACAACGTCACACCGGGAAATATTTTCCTCCGGGCTTCAGGAATAGGATTTCCGCATGCTTCACAGAGATAAACAGGAATACCATGAGCATTTATTTTCTGGCGTATCCGGTTTATTCCTGTCATGGTCAGTTGTTCTGTCACTGAATATGCTTCATCGGCTTCATCACTCACGGAATATTCCTCCCGACATGTTCTGGCACGCTACCGCCCATCCCTTTTCACGCACAGGGCACTCGTTTTACAGGCAGATTTTAAATACAGAAATCCCGCCGGCATTGTCGGCTGATATACAACTTCAGGGCCAGTTAATTAATACGTGGTTTTCCCCACGCAGACGGTTTAATAACAAAAAACACACTGGATGGCTGATGATAAACATCCTGATTATCAATATAAGGCGCTATCCATAATGCTGCCGTCTGCTCACCCGTTCTTAGCGGACGGGGAGGTGTTACCGGCGTAACTGAACTGACCGGAACAACCGTTTTCACTTCCCGGGCAGCGGTAAACAGCGGGCGTGGTGCCAGCAGTTTCTGCTCCGGAAGTGCTGTCACAGCAGGCCTGCTGTGGGACGGCGTTGTCGTCGCAACGGCCTGCACCGACGTGGTCCGGAAGTCCCCGTCAGCCAGGCTCGGCAGTGATGCCGCAACCGGCTTTGCTTCTGAGGACTGCTCCAGTTTTTTGGCCTTCTCATTGGCCTGCTCCATCGTCATACAGGTATCGGATGTGGTGGCATCACACTCAAAATCGGAGTTCGTTCCGGCACAGCCAGAAAGTAATAACGTCCCCAGCAGCGGAATAAATAAAGAAATCGGCTTCATTGTCCTTCTCCTTTTTTATTACTCCCCACAACAGAAGAAATGAATTCAGCCATCAGATTTGATTTCCCTGCACAGGGTTGTCCGAAAATTACTGTATATCCAGGAGAAGAAAACAAACTCATCGACATCCCCTTCTTCATCACACCGACAGCAGCCATATTAAAATTGTGCGGCAATAATTCAGGACTGAATTTCTCCTGTGCAGGAAGTACGATTCTTGTGGTGCAGTTACTGAGAACAGCATGCATAAAATCATCTGATATGCGTTTATCCGGCACAGAGCGGGCAGTAATAACATGAATATTACGCATGTTCATTTTTATCTCCGTTGTTTCTGTTTGTTCTGTTATCAGGGAAATAAGCATGGCATTTCCTGATTTTTCCCGGCAGGGAAGCGTCTTCAGCAAGTACTTCCCTCAGTCGTTCATCTGCGGTTCCCACCCGGACACATTTCATTTTTCCGGGCCACATCGGATATTTCCCGGTGCCTGCTGCAAACGACATAAACATCAGTGCCAGTGTTGCCCATAATGCGGTGACCAGTTGCATCAGTGACCGGTCAGTCTCCCTGGCATACTCTGTGGCTCCAGCATTGCGGTAATGGCAGATTTCTTTTTCTTCTGCTCCGGGAAGGTCTGAGGAAGAAAACCGGCATTCACTGACCGGAAACTGCCCGGCAGTGGCTGTCTGTCTTACAAAGTTAATCTCCTGAACCAGTAATTTCCCCGGCGTGGTGTTGTCCTTCCATAAAACAAATAACGCCATCAGGGCCATTGTTGCCAGTGGCAGAATGACGGTGTATTTCAGACACCAGAACAGTCCTCGCAGAACCCGGGCGACAACATACCTGGCGGCATGGCACGCCTGACAGGACGACGTATTATTTGCCATCGTTGCCCCCTTCCTGACCACCGGCCATAAACTGCTGCGGATTCAGGTCGCCCAGCTGTTTCAGCATCTGGTCGGTATTCAGACCATTCAGGTGACTCTCTGCGGATGGCGGGTTCGGCACGGGACTTCCCGGGTTACTCTCTTCCGCCTGCCCCTGTGCCTGCTCCAGCGCCATCTCTTCCACGGTTTTCAGCTGGAAACCGTCCTGGAACACCACGGTCACTTCATTACCCGCCCCGATGGGTATCACCGGGTGATACTGCTCAGCGCGTTTGATGTAGTAGTCACTGAGGGTCTGTGCCGCTTTCGATGCACCGCCACCGATACCCATTTTCAGCACATCACCGGCCGCGTAAGCGGCAGTGGCTCCCAGCCCGACAGCAGGCTGTGAAGCACGTTCCATTCCCTGGCCGATACCATCAACAAATCCAGCCCCCCATGCCCAGCCGAGGATTTTGCCGTTACGCATCACCACTTCACCCTTGATACCGTTTTTACCCCGGAAGCTGACATGCCCTTTAACCGGCATATCGATGGTTTTACCCTCCTTCAGGCAACTGATATTGCGGGTACGCACGATGGCACGCTCACTGGAAACATCCCCCCAGGCTTCCAGCCCAACAAAGCATCCCGTTGCGTCATAGGTTTTGCTGTTCGGCATTTCCACCAGACCGGTGATACGCAGCTGCATCGGCACCGTGGATTCATTACCGGTGACAGAGGCATTGGCATCCGCCCCTTCAATCAGAATGGCTTTCGCAAAACTGCCTGACGGAATGTACGGCAGGGACGGAGTTTGCTTTGTGCCGGCATCATAGCTGAACGTTTTACGCTGTATCCGGTTCGGCACCGGCACAGACTGGTACGTCACCTGTGGCGGCGGCGTGGCTCCGTTGCCCGGATAGAACGCGGTGGGCGGTGGCACAGCACCTGCCCCCTGCGGCGGAAAAGCAACGGGCGCATTACCGGGCTGAGGCTCCCCCTCCGGACCGGGAGGGGATGCCGGCATCTGTGGCACAGGCTCTCCGGTCACTGTCACGGGATTCGCGCCCAGGGCTTTCACCTGCTCTGCCAGCGCAGCATTCTCCTGCCCCAGCTTTTCAATGCGACGCTGGTCATCACCACGCTGTTTGTTCAGAACATCCATCTCACGACGGATTTCCTCATACTGCTTCTGCATCTGTGCCGCCGTCACCTGCATCTCTGTGGTGGCATGCTGACGCACCTTGTCATCAAAGGTGGTATCCACAACACCGGTCATATCCGGTACAGGTTCCTGCTCTGCAACGGCATCAGTGTTCCCGGACATATCCATATCAGACAGATAAAGCGCACCACCAATTGCTGATACCGATCCGACAATCACAATCCCCAGCCACAGGAACTGCTTGCGTTTCACAATGGTATTGATACTGGCCATCAGTTGCCCTCCCCGTCACGAATGACGTACACATCCATACGGGCAGCGGCCAGTAACTGGCTGACAGGCTGGCTGAACATCACCGCCCGGGTTCCCGGCTGCCAGAAATCACTTTCCCGGATATTCAGCGCAGACAGCGTTTTATTTTCCACGGTAAAGCGCACCATCTTCAGGTGATTCCCCGTCCATACGGCTTCAGCTTTTGCGGACATTCCGGCAGGGGCCTGCAGGGTTTCCTGTGTCACGGGGATCTGATACCAGCCTTCTGGCAGTTTTCCGGCACGGACCGCCTGACTGATGGAAACCAGCAGGGATTCGTAAGGCGTGGATGTTTCCCATGCACCGGCAGTTTCTCCTGTTCCGCGCAAATCGCTGACCAGCTGAATGGTACGCCCGGCTCCTTCACGGGGAACGGCCTGAATGGAAAGGTTAAGACCACGTTCTGTTTCCAGAATGAACGTAAAAGGCTTTTTGTTGACGGTGGCCACCACCACACCACCGGACGCAGTCTGCTCATTATTGGTCAGCGCACCATCCAGACTGTTCACGGCGATAATCCGGTCACCGGGGACAGTAAACAGATTCGGGCTGGTATTACTGATGGCAATACTTGCCTGACCGCCATTGACCATCGGAACCACTGTAGGTGCCAGTGTGCCGTTTCCTGCCAGCACGCTGCCGGAAAAAAGCAGGCAGGCGGATATTATTAGTGTCTTATTTTTTCTCATCGTCTGTTTCCCCGAAATTATCCAGCCAGGTCACCCCGTTTTCCCGTTTCAGAATAAGAATGTAATGTTTGATATCAGTGAAAGGTTCGGAGTTACCAATCCATGTTTTCCGAATCCCTCGGATTTCCACACGACCATATTGTGGCCAGACACGAACACTGGTCTGGAAAAAAGCAGAATTCACGTTATCTTTTTTGATGAGCTTTGCTTCTTCGGCCAGAATCACTTTCATCTGGTTCTGTGCGCCCGGACGGATATACTGCAGAAGTGCCTGGTGAGAAGCATCGACAATTTCCGGTGAGACATTCAGGCGCAGGGCAATAAACGCCAGTGCCATCTGCTGCAAAAAAGAGGCATCAGCACTGTTCTGTGATACCGCAAAGGGCATATTAAACCCCATCGGTGTCACGGCAGTACGCTGTTCATTCTGAAGGCGGTAATTATTCACCCCCTGAATCACGTTAACAGCCAGACTGAGAACAATGAGCAGGGACATAAATATAAAAGCAATGGCCAGTACACGACTGGTACTTAAGCGGGCACCGTGTTCCATATAACAATCCAGGTATCAGTTCTATTTAATCCACTGCCGGAAACACGAATCAGGAACATTATGAAAAATACCGCGAAGCAGGACTGTTGGCATATACCAGTAAACAAGATCCCGTAACCAGGAGCTGCCCCGCCCTTTTTTCAGTTTTTTAATTCCGAAATAAACCAGAACCGCTGCACCAATACCGAAAAGATATTTCGATGTTGTGATACCCCAGCCAATACAGATCGCTGCGGGGATCAGTTCATCCACTGGCAGGCCAAACCAGCGGCTCTGGTTGGTCAGTGTTTCCGGGAAACGATATTTCTTAAGTTTATTCTCGTCTCCCGACATCGTTTTATTTCCTGTCAGAGGCCAACGACGGTCATACCTATAGCAATAAATACAGATATGATGGCAAAACCGGCCAGGAACTTGACGTTTTTGGTCATCATGTACATGACCGCCCCGACCAGCACTTCAGCCAGAACGACCCATTTAACAATACTGGAGTCCTTACCAAAGGTGGCTTTGACGGTGTCATTACCGGACTGCATGAGGTCCTGACCGCCAGCAGCCAGGGCCGCCTGAGGGAAGAACATCATCAGCACAGCAGCCGGGATCACAGCACGAACCAGGCGAAGCATATTCAGACGAGTGAATTTAGAAAAAAACGACTTCTTTTTGACGGGCGCAGAAGCACCCTGAACACTTAAAACGGCGTCCATATGATTCCTCTGTTTAATATTGATAGATAAAAACTAAAGCTCTTTAAATGTTGACTCGCTCTCTTCGGTCACCTCCCTGAAAATTTCTTCGTTATAAAAATCCGGATATCGCTTCAGATGATCTCTCAGGCGAATCTGAACTTCGATAGTTTTACTTCTTCCGCTCCGATCTTTTGCTCTGATAAGCCGGTTATTTGTATCTTCATCGAGATAAACTGAAATTGTTCTGCTTGTACCGGCTTTAGCGTTCCGCCTCCTCACAGATTCACCTCATTCTTAATGGCTAATAAGAGGATGATTGCACAGAAATCGACGAAAAAAAACACGCCAAAAATGGCGTGTCTTATTTAATATTTACTTAACACCATAATATTCACGTATAACATCAATTAATTTTGTGAATTCATTACTTGTTATTAAAGATATTCTAAAAAGATCAAACTTAGCATATCTGGTTTTAACTTTACGTTTCATCGGTTTAATTCTGTCCTCTGATGCACGAATGGTAATACCTAACTCCCTAGCAATTGTTGCATGACCAACACCAAACATATACATCGCAAACACAATTAAAGTACCAGGAGATAGTTCATTCAACCAAAAATTATCATGCGCAACAGCAATTTTTTTCATATAATCATTTTTCAGAAAAAAATGATAGTCAGGAAACAAATTTATCTGCCACAAAACAACTGATTCGTTACTGTCAAAAGAAATATTTTCCATTCTTATCTGATAGATTTCGCCATGAAAATTAAAGCGACGACAAAAAGCTGAACCATGCCCAAGAGACTGACACTCCAGCTCCAGAAAGGATAAATAAACCTCAACCTGATAACGAATATAGCTTTCCCCCGAAAGGGGCTGATCTTCTTTTGAAAATAACTCAATAAATGCACCATTGGCATAAAGTATTTTACGATTCTGATTTCGAACACAGACAGGAACAGGTGAGTTACGATAGATATCCTGAACACTCAGGATATATTTATTTACAGATTGACTGTTACGTGGCCTTTCTCTAGGATCCAGTGCACACATAGGAACCTCCGTTAAGGATTCTATGGACAGTCGATGCAGGGAGGTCTGAACTCCCTGCATCGGCGATTTTTAATATCAAGTTTTAACGTGGCATTAACCACATAATTAATATACCCTTTATGTGGTTAATTGTCATCAAATTGAACCAGATCAAAATCCTGTTATTTTAAGCAAATCAACTTTTAATTCTTTTTTATTCCTCATCATTTTCTGGAAAGAACCTCTCCATCTCAGATGACACCTTATCCCTGATATCTTCGACCATATTCGCATATTCAAACTTTGGATTCCCGGAAACATGAGGGCTTAGTGACTCAATACCTAAAATCTTAGCAACTGTTGACTGTGTTTTTATCGCACATTCAAGAAGTACCTTATTAAACTCAGCCTGATTGAACGCTGACTCTTTACGCTCCATCTGAGCCTCATATACACGAAGCCCTAATTCGAGAAGCATAGTGGATATGCTTGAGAAACTTACATCTGTACTTTTAGCTCCTTCTGCACGTCTTCTTTCCACAATTTCATTTATTTTATAGACAATTTCGTCACTGACATAAGCCTGCACTTTCGCCATATGTATACCTCTTTATTTTCTTATCGCATCAAATTTATTTCACATATAAAAAAATGACAATTCATCGATGAATCGAATCGTGACGCAAGTTACGATAATTACGATTCATGCAGCAAATCACATCACGATTTGAATCTAGAGTCAATTCGCTTTAACTCGTTGTTTTATTATTACTGATTCATCTATGAGTTGTGTTAAATTCATTGGTGAATCATATGTGATTCACCAATGAATCCTTTTTATAATGTAAAATAAATTAAAATACATTATTTAAGACATAAGTTAATGATTCAAATAGCAAATCAGCAAAAACTTGTTTTTGCGTGGGGTGTGGTGCTTTTGGTGGTGAGAACCACCAACCTGTTGAGCCTTTTTGTGGAGTGGGTTAAATTATTTACAGATAAAGTCACCAGAGGTGGAAAAATGAAAAAATGGATGTTAGCCATCTGCCTGATGTTTATAAATGAGATCTGCCAGGCCACTGATTGCTTTGATCTTGCAGGCCGGGATTACAAAATAGATCCTGATTTACTGAGAGCAATATCATGGAAAGAATCCCGTTACCGGGTTAATGCCATCGGTATTAATCCGGTAACGGGATATGGCAGCGGACTGATGCAGGTAGACTCCCAGCATTTTAACGAACTGGCCCGCTACGGAATTAAGCCGGAACATCTGACAACAGATCCCTGCATGAACATTTATACCGGTGCTTATTATCTGGCAATAGCCTTTAAAAAATGGGGCGTCACCTGGGAGGCCGTTGGTGCATACAATGCCGGATTCAGGAAGACCGAACGCCAGAACCAGAGACGTCTTGCCTACGCATCAGATGTTTACCGGATTTATACCGGGATAAAAAGCAGTAAAGGTATCCGGCTTCCGGCCACGAAGAAATCACTTCCGGAAATTAACAGCGTGCAGAACAATTAATCTTACAGACATTGTCAGATACCGGTTATGCCGCAAAAGCGGCATGGAAGGCCACACACAAAAATACCATTTGAGTGACAATACTGACTGGCCGAAGCCCCGCGAAGCGGGAACCCATCTTATATATACCAGGTAACTGCGCAGCCTCCTGCCAGACCATTTTTCGCGGGCACAATATTTACAGACAACCGGAAAGCCAGTTGATGAAATTGAGGTATATCAGACGACACAGCGATGCCGAAAAATGATAATATAAGTAAAGCCCTGAAAATTTTTTCGGGGCTTTACTTATATTATCATGACTTCCACTTTCTGAACTGTTCGGCAATCACCCATAACGCCTTGTTGATTCTTATATCACCATCAATACCTGTAATGGCTCTTGTCCTGGTATTTTTCCCGGAGGCACTTCGCCCCGATAATCCACCTTTTATCATATTCTCCTGAACCCGCTGCCAGGTTGTCCAGAGATCGTTCTGTTTATCTTCCCGACGACGGGGAGTAATTATCTGTTCAGGCGTCACTGGCGTTTTATTTTCATCTTCATACCTGACCATCAGTGCAGCTCTGCCAAATAAATGTTGCTCGTCACTGTTAAGATGAATTTCTTTCATCTCCTCCATATTATCAGTGACCTTATCAAAGACACCGAGCACTTCATACGCTCCCTCGATAACCTGCCCGACAATATCACCTTTATGTGGAACGCGGATTTCGCTAAAATTATTTCCGCACACCAGGCCATTTGTGCAGACAAAACGAAAAATTCCGGGGATCATCTGATAACTGGATGAACCATCATGTGAATTAAGCAGGATAATTTCAGGAACTTCCTGCCCGTTAATATGCCCTTCCCTGCGAAGACGTAACATATGTTTACTGTATTCGCGACGTCCCGAATCACGAACCCGACTCTGACAGGCAAAGAATGGCTGGAAACCTTCATCACGTAACTTATTGATGATATTGATTGTTGGAATATACATATAACGTTCACTCCGGGACTCATGTTTATCACCGGAAAATACCGAAGGCACGAACTGCATTAATTAATCATCCGTTAAAGGACGTTCACGGCGGATGGAATTATACCGACCAAAACGGGAAGCTAATCGCATAACAGCCACTCCTTTATGAAAGAATAAATTTAATAAAAATTTTTTCCGCTTAATATCATCCCTCCCGATCTCCATTAACAAGATTGCAACAATCAGGAGGGATATTCATCACATCCGGTCAGCAGATCGCCCGGATATCGAGGCCGGCACGCTTAATCTGACGCAGGAACTGTTTGAAGTGATCGGCTTCCGCAATGTTGATATGGCGGAACTGCTTATCCACACCCTGACTGAGCGCGTAGCTATAACTGAAGGCCATCTTTTCCGGGTGGCTTTTGCGATATTTTTTCAGCTCAGTCAGGCTGCTGAATTCCAGGACGTCCCACTCTTCCCCGGTGTTTTTTTTCTTCCCGGCAACAAGAAGCGTGTACGACGCGGTGTTAACGTGGATATTTCGGGTACTCATCCTGCTTTCTCCTCTCTCAGGTTTTCAGCCCCCATCATCTTGTATGTAATCAACGAGCGATGATTAGCTACCATCGCATGAAGCGGAGAGAACCTACCCCATCATCTAAGGTAATAACCTTCGTCAACAGCTATAGTCCTCTGCTTCACCTTTCACGCCAGCATTAACATTGAACGGTTGCCAAGAGCTAAGACTCTGCATGAACAAGACAAATTGGCGTGATGGTTATGTGAAAGGAGAAAAAATGCCGATGTACCAGTTAGGTATTGATGTCAGTAAAAACACTCTTGATCTATGCCTCTTACGGGAGGGCATCAAAGGGAGGATCAAAACTCGTAAGCTAAAAAATACTGCTGATGCGGCTAAAGTCGTGGCAGAGTGGCTTAAAAAGCAATCCTGTGAACTGGGCGAAGTTCATATCATCATGGAAGCCACTGGGGTATATCATGAACCTCTGGCTTATGGCCTTCACTTTGCTGGCGCCAGAATTTCTTTAGCCAATCCTCACCGCACAAGGGAATTTGCCAGAGGTATGAATATCCTGACCAAGAATGACAAAGTTGATGCCTGGATGCTGGCTTGTTATGGCTCCCTTAAAGAGCCTGAGGCATGGACTCCACCACCAGAATCTGTGCGGTATCTTAGAGCTCTTTTACGCCGCAGAGACGCTCTTGTTGCAGACAGCACCAGAGAAAAAAACAGACTTGAAAAATCTGTTTTTACAGACAGCCCTGATGCCGTCAGGGCGTCAATTGAAAACATGCTTCAGGAGCTGAGCAATGAGATCGAACATCTTGATGTCCTGATCCAGGAACATATTAAAACTCACCCTGAGCTCAACCAGGATTTCAGACTGTTAACATCAATAAAATCTGTTGGTTACCTGCTGGGATTAAATATGCTGGCAATACTCAAAAGCCATTCATTCGAATCAGCAGAGCAGGCAGCAGCATTCCTTGGTGTAGTTCCGGTAGAAAGGAGATCTGGCACATCTGTAAAGGGAAAACCTAAATTATCTAAAATTGGACCACCGGAGATAAGAACAAAACTTTATCTTGCCGCTTTATGTGGGCTGAGATTCAACCCTGTAATGAAACAGATGTATACGAAGTTATGCCAGAGGGGAAAGTCAAAGATGTGTGCTATTGGAGCATTAATGCGAAAACTTGTGCACTGGTGCTATGGTGTGCTGAAAACGCAGTTACCATTCGACGCTGAATACAACCAACAAAGTCATTATAAAACAACATGTTAATCAACACCATCGGAGCAATACTGAAGCAACATGTTTGTATCTTTTTCCTTCTATCATGGTATTTAACTGAGCATCTGCTCTTTTTATAAAAACTCAGAGAAAATTTCTCCTGAAAATGGAATGTTCAAACATCACATAATTTTCTTGACTAAACACGGTAGCTGTTGAGTTTCGGGAGCCGCGGTTTTGACGTTTTGCGGGGACCTGTCTTTTGTTCCCTCCGGTATTAACCATCACCCGTTTGAGAACCTTCGCCGCAAGGGGCATCACTGCCACGGCCGGAAACGACTGTCCGGGGGCAGACCGCAAAAGTTTTTGCCTGCTTTTGGGCAAAAACTTTTGTGGGATGTGCATTTCACCCCTGGACTGGCGGAGACGGTTGTGGCTGTCTTTGCCCCCGGCGACAGGGGCTTACACGGGTGTATGGCACCGGATACAACAACGGGCAGGCACCCGCCGCAACGACGAAGAGCGCGTGCGCGAAACGGCGTTGCCCCTCACATCCCGGCGGCCTTTTGCCGGGATGCCAGGAGCGCAGGCCACGGCGCGACAGAGGCGGCGCGACCGTTCCGGTCGCTGCAAGCCGGGGGTTTTCACGCATCGGACCGTAGCGACAGCCCGAAACCGCGCCAGCGGGTTCGGCGGAGACTGGCAGGTGCGCCAGCAGCTGCCTGTCGGAGTCGGGCCTGACGACCGGATGCCGCCAGGCAGCCGGGAGCCGAAGGGGCGCCCGGCAGACAGGACAACACTGCAGTAGTCAGAATCAGAGTAGGAAGAAAAAGAGAATAATCACGGGAAAGGTAATGTCATTTCTGACAACTGGCCATAAACAGAGAAGGCGCGTTCATCCCCGTTCCCGAAGGGAAACGGCCTTCCTGAAATCAGGTTGTTCATGCCCGTACAACATCAGCAAGGAGAAAGGGGCTACCGGCGAACCAGCAGCCCCTTTATAAAGGCGCTTCAGCGCAGTCAGACCAGCATCAGCCCTGAAAAGGCGGGCCTGCGCCCGCCTCCAGGTTGCTACTTACCGGATTCGTAAGCCATGAAAGCCGCCACCTCCCTGTGTCCGTCTCTGTAACGAATCTCGCACAGCGATTTTCGTGTCAGATAAGTGAATATCAACAGTGTGAGACACACGATCAACACACACCAGACAAGGGAACTTCGTGGTAGTTTCATGGCCTTCTTCTCCTTGCGCAAAGCGCGGTAAGAGGCTATCCTGATGTGGACTAGACATAGGGATGCCTCGTGGTGGTTAATGAAAATTAACTTACTACGGGGCTATCTTCTTTCTGCCACACAACACGGCAACAAACCACCTTCACGTCATGAGGCAGAAAGCCTCAAGCGCCGGGCACATCATAGCCCATATACCTACACGCTGACCACACTCACTTTCCCTGAAAATAATCTTGTCGTTCAGCCAGTTCACGGGCAATCCGTGTGATTGTTGCCTCATCACGCTGCCTCCCGGAGTTTGTTCGGCACCATCCACCGTTCCATCTCACGGACAGCGTGACCGGCCTCCCTTGCCGCCATACCAGCCTCTGCAATGACCTGCCAGAATGGCATATCCTGCCACTGCCAGCGTTCCATTCCGGCCAGTGACGGAAAACGCTCGCCCCACTGCCAGAACAGGGTTTCCAGGTCATGCTCTGCCACCCGGTCACTCCAGCGTGCATGCCAACTTCCGGCTGTTTCCGGCGAATGGAATGCCAGTTCGATTTCTGCCTGAGCAACCAGCGCCTGGTACGCATGGGTTTTCTGCTCTGCCTCCCTCGCCTGCTGACGGCTGTACTTCTGCATGACCAGTGCAGATTTATGGCGACTGCGTTCCCTGACACGGAACCGCACTGACGGGAACAACCGCTCTGCTGCATCACCGGGAAGAGGAAGGAGGCAGACCTCGCCCTGTGTTTCAATCAGCACATCGATGGCATACAGCCACTGAAGACGGTTGCCGCGCAGTTCTTCTGCGGTCAGGGACGGCATGAAAAATCGCAGGTCAGACAGCGAAATCCTGCGGCTTCCGTTCAGACAGCGGAAAAACGCCCCCGCATACGGATATTCCGCCAGCGTGTTTCCCTGATGGCGGCGTTTTTCCGTCTCCGCCACCGCCCGCCATGCGGCCTGTTGCTCTGTGCTGAGGGGAACCAGTGCCCGTGAACGTACGCTCATGCCTGACCTCCTTCCGCCATCAGGATATGGATGATGTCATTAACGCTGTACCTCTGCGCATCCAGTGACGCCGCCAGTGCCAGTGAATGGCTGACGGCTTCCGGTGCAAACCGCCGCTGCACCTGAACCACCGCAAACGGCTCACCACCGGCATTCACCAGAACCAGCACCCAGACCTGAGAGACATCGCCCGGTGAACATAACGCCAGGTGAAAACGTTCGTGGGCAGGCGTGAAACGGACCTGGACGGGGAAAAAGCCGCCAAACTCGCTGCCGTACTCGCCGTTCAGCGTCCAGTTGTCCGGCGCATCCAGCTCCCGCATCACGGCGTGTGTCAGCTCACGACGTTCATCACTTCCGGCTGCCCGGATATCTTCATATTCCTGTGCGCTCATGGTCTGTAATACATTCAGGGTCAGTTCAGTTTTCATCACGGTATCTCCCTTGCTGCCGCCCCGTCTCCGGCGGGGCGGCGTGATAAATGGTTTATGACTGGCGGTCAGGCGGCTTCTGCCTGGTCGTCACGGTACTCCGTGGTTTCCGTCTCTGCCTGTGGACGTGGTGCACACATCCAGCCAGGCACCCAGCGGTTGTCTTTCATGTGGAACTCTGCATGTTCAGCGGCATCGCCTTTCTTCATCTTCTCTGCGTCCCGTGCGGCACCGGACAGTCCTGCCTCATTCAGGGCTGCGATAATCTGCGGCTTTTTCAGGTGTCCGAAGAAGTTTGCTTTTGTCGGCTGCCACCAGTCGCGCATATGAAAGCCGATGGCGCTTTCCAGCGAATCCAGCGGACTGCGTGACGTGTGACCATACTCACGGATCTGAACACCGTGGATGCTGCACGCAGTGCAGAAACTGAGCAGGGATAACAGCACCTCCTGACTGAGTGACAGGAACGTCGTCATGTCACGTGACCATCCCTCCGGTAACAGGGCAGCAAGACGGGCTTTTTCTGCCATCATCGCCATGAATGCGGCACCGTCCTTCCCCGATGGCGCATCGCTGGTCAGCGCATAATGCTCACATTCCAGACGAATTTTTGCGGGATTGCTGTAAGCTCCGCTGCCAAACACATTCAGGCAGAGCGTCCATGCCAGCAGTGCCAGGGATTTGTCCGGTTGCTGCATCAGTGCTGCCTGGACTGCCAGCGTGCGTTCGGAAGACATTTTCGTCAGCAGTGGCAGACTGATTTCCTCCACTGACGCTTTCTCCTGCACCTGTTCCGTGCGGTCAGCGTCGTCAGCCGCGTCATCTTCACTGCGCAACTGCACACCACGCTGGACACACACATTACCGTAACGCCAGGACACCACCACACCGCTTCCGGCACGCATCTCCGGCGTCCACGCTCTGACCTTCGCCATGCAGCGCATCAGCTTCATTTCTGCTTCCAGCAGGTCGGATTCCTCACACTGGTTTTCCAGCGAGTCGTAACGTGCCATCAGTTCGTTCAGGCGTTCTTCTTCCGCCTCCGTCAGCACCGCTTCCGGCTCCGGCAGACTGCGATATGTTCCGGCATCCTCACGGCAGAAACCGACAGGCTCCATGCGTCCGGCGCACCATTCCCAGCCTTCAGCTTCCCGAAGGTGTTCAGCGACAGCCTGGAGTTTTTCCAGCAGGGCGGCATCGAGCGCAACACAGTCCACATAGCCACCCTCGTCGTCGCTGAACAAGTCAGTGCGCAGTTCATCTGGCGAGAAGGCATCAGCCCCCACGAAGCGGAATTTAGTGTTCCCCACCACCGCCACTTCACTTTCGGTCACCAGACGACGAATGGTCTGTACTTCCGGCTTACCTCCCCATCCCGACTGACAGGCGGCTTCAAACACCTGCACCTGACGCGCGGTGTCGTTCTCCAGCGCCAGCGCCTGACAGTGCTCGGTGGTGATGCAGTCTTCTGCCAGCGCATCGAGGATAACCGGGGCAAGGTCAGCCAGTTTCAGCATTCGCTGAACGTGGCGGGGTGAATAGCCCAGCAAATCACCGATTTGTGCAGGTGTTTTGCCTTCCTGCGCCATTGCGCGGAATCCGGCAATCTGTTCGGCAGGGTGCATATCCCGACGCTGACCGTTCTCGGTCATCGATGCGGCAGTCGCCAGCTCCTGCGGAATGACCTTCACGCGTACAGGCCAGTCAGCCGGAAGGATGTTGCGCTCTGCCAGCATGTTGAGTACTGCCAGTCGGCGACCGCCTGCGGCGACACCGTAACGGTCACCTGGCAGGGCATGAACAACCAGATTCTGTAACAGGCCGACACCTTTAATGGAGTCCGCCAGTTCGCTGACGGACTCCGCAGAATACGGCACCGTGCGCACATTCAGTGGTGATTTAATCAGTGAGGCCAGCGGCACGCTCACTTCCGCCGTCTGCGCCAGCAGGGCAGACAGGACTGTTTCCTGCGTTTTTGCAGGTTTACGGCTGGATTTACGCTCCGTTTTTGTCTTAGACTCTGTAACTGACATATATTTCTCCTTTGACCGGGATGGTTGTATGTCTGCCGGACGCGTTCCCGTCCGGCACCTCTCTTACTTAAGAATGCCGAAATCCCGGATGACATGGTTCATCCAGTACCCGGCACCGTCCTCAAAATTCCAGGTGCGCCAGACCATTGCACCGTTATTACGGACAACCAGGCGAAACTGTTCGCCGTGGTCATCCTCGATAAAGACGTTCCGGTACTGTGCGGCAACGGCTTCGGCATGTTTGCGGGTAAAAGGACCGTCAGGCAGTCCCTGAAGTATTCTGAAATATTCGCTCATCCTCATCTCTCCGGTGATGCCCCGCGCAGGGCGGGGCGGTTATCACAGTCAGGCCAGTCAGAACGGGATATCGTCTGAAAACCCGTAATCCTCCCCCTCCGGCGGTTGCGGCTGAGGCTCGGGCTGCTCGGCCTTACGTCCACGGCCTTTCGTTTTTGCGCCACCTTTTTTCGTACCGGCCTCCGCCTGTGGTTCCGGCTGAGGCTGACCGCTGAACTGTTGCCCCTCTTCCGGCTGAGTCTGAGCACCTGCGGTACGTCCCAGCATCTGCATGGTGCCCGTGGTTTTCACAAGGATTTCGATGACGTAACGGGTGATACCGTTATCCTCCCGGCTACGGGTACGAAGCTGGCCTTCGATGTAGACCTGCACGCCCTTGCGCAGATATTCACCAGCCACTTCCGCGAGCTTGCCGAACAGCACCACGCGGTGCCATTCCGTCTGCTCCCGCATCTCCCCCGTCTGTTTGTCGCGCCAGCTTTCTGACGTGGCCACCTGCAAGTTTGCCACTGCGCCCCCGTTGGGGATGTAACGGACTTCCGGGTCTTTACCCAGACGACCAACGAGTACAACCTTGTTAATTCCACGAACTGCCATGATGTGCCTCCTTCTGTTGATGTTTTCAGCCCCCATCACCCGTTTGAGAACCTTCGCCGCAAGGGGCATCACTGCCACGGCCGGAAACGACTGTCCGGGGGCAGACCGCAAAAGTTTTTGCCTGCTTTTGGGCAAAAACTTTTGTGGGATGTGCATTTCACCCCTGGACTGGCGGAGACGGTTGTGGCTGTCTTTGCCCCCGGCGACAGGGGCTTACACGGGTGTATGGCACCGGATACAACAACGGGCAGGCACCCGCCGCAACGACGAAGAGCGCGTGCGCGAAACGGCGTTGCCCCTCACATCCGCCGGGATGTGAGGAGCGCAGGCCACGGCGCGACAGAGGCGGCGCGACCGTTCCGGTCGCTGCAAGCCGGGGGTTTTCACGCATCGGACCGTAGCGACAGCCCGAAACCGCGCCAGCGGGTTCGGCGGAGACTGGCAGGTGCGCCAGCAGCTGCCTGTCGGAGTCGGGCCTGACGACCGGATGCCGCCAAGCAGCCGGGAGCCGAAGGGGCGCCCGGCAGACAGGACAACACTGCAGTAGTCAGAATCAGAGCAGCAGGAAAAAGAAGAACAGTAGCAGTAGCAGTAGCAGTAGCAGTAGCAGTAGCAGGAACAACAACATCAGTAACAGACAAATGACAGGCATGAAGAAACAGAAGCCCCCATCAGAACGTCCGCGTAATGAAAGGGGCGGCGCGTCAGCGCGGCCCCTTTCAGCGCCGCCGGCGCGCGGTTTTTTCCCGGCGCGGGCAGACAGGCATTTATCCTCCCGCCTGCCCGGCGTCATCAGGCACGCAGACGAATAATCATCGTCGGAACACGGGTATAAGCAAACGTACCGCGTGGCAGCTCCTCGCGGACGTCAGAAAACGGTAACAGCTTCTCCTGCTGGCGCGGCCCGTTCAGACAGACGGCAACCAGCACGCCCCCCGGACGCAACAGGGAAAAAGCCCGCAGGATATGCCGGATATCCTGCCCGTGACTGAACGGCGGATTCATAATAATCCGGCTGTAATACTGCGCCGGCTGCCATTCCATGAAGTCACCATGCTGCACCCTGACACCGTTAAAATTTTCCCGCAGATACCGGACCAGTCCGCTGTTAATCTCCACCGCATCACACATGGCCCCCGGCGCGGTATCCCGAATCGCCCGCAGTATGGCTCCGGTGCCGGCAGAGGGTTCCAGAATGTGATCACGGTTGCTGATCTCCGCCAGTGTCACCAGGCGCTTACAGACCGGGGCAGGTGTCACAAAAAGCTGAGATTCAGCCCGGATTTCAGCAACCGGCGCGGCGTTATCCAGCCTTGCGCGCATCAGCCGGATACGTTCTCTTAACTGACTGTGCATGTCATTATCTCCGTCATACCCCGGGGCTTTTCCCCGGGGATAAGCCTTATTTCTGCGGGATTTCCGTGATTTTCATGTCGGTGATATACACATTCACCAGGCGGAAATTATTGTCCATTGTGCGGCGGTAACGATATGCCCCGTGGTCTTCTGCCTCTGCCACACTGCGCACGGCCTTACAGTCCCGGGGCAGGGCAGCCCACTGTGCCTTTGTCATTTCCCGGAAACCTTCTCCCGGATAGTTGACAACAGGCGGGCGCTTCGCGGCCTGTCTGGCGACGGCGGCCTCTTCTGCCGATGGTGCTTTGTAGTCCGTGATGCGATCGGGCGTCACTTTCATCGTGCCGCTGTACCCGAGAAAACTGTAATTTGGCGTTGTGACTGAACTCACCGCCCCGTTGCTTTTGTTCACACGGATGATGGTCAGCCACTCGCCCCGGCTGAAAACCTGCCCGCCCGGCTCAAAATCCTGTGTCCGGGTAACCACGCCGCCGCTTTCGTCCAGCATGGCACGCTCATAGATCAGGCGGTTCTGATAGTGGTTAACCCAGCGTTGCTGACGCTGAATCTGCCGTTCATGACAGCGGATCGCAATTTCGCGGGCCTGCTCCGTGGTGATGATGTCATCATCCAGGGCCGACCATAACGATCGACTTCCTTCATACTGGCTTTTTTCTGCCGGGCGCGGATACGTATCCAGCGGGAAACAGGCGCTGATATGGTCATGACTGCTGATGAGTTTTGCCATATTCAGATCCAGCGATTCAGCCCGCCACATCGTCAGATATTTCTGCGACTGCGCGATGGTCTTTTCAGACTTGTGCAAATCAGCTTCGATTTTTTTGATACGACGCCAGCGAACGTCCGGACGTTCTTTATACTTCGCGTGAAGCAGTGCCGACCGCGCCCGCTCTTCCCAGTATTCCGCACGTTCAAAGAGCATCACGGCACGTTTCATGCCGTTTTCAATACGCTGCGCATCACGACGGGCGCGGCGTTCACTGTGATGCCCCACAAGAATGGGCTGACCGGGCGGGATCATCGCGGCCAGTCTTTCCACTTCATCAAGTGCCTGTGCGGATTCACTGGCCCGCTTTCCGCTGTATCCGGTAAACCGCTCCGCCCGTGCTTCCTGACGTTCAGCGAGCGTGCTGTCTTCATCCTCAATCTCTCCGGCAAGTGAGAGGAGCACGTCTTCCCGGCCCGGTGTCCAGGCTGGCGCCACAAACAGCGCCTGTTTGGGTGCCCAGCGGAAACCGGCATCATGAACTTTTTTATACGTCTCCGGGTCAAGACGTGACGCGGCATACAGGCGCAGTTTGTTGTCATCCGGTGAGTAGGTCGCGCGGTACATCTGCACAGGGCTGGCGGCTTCCGGGGCGGTCATGGTGATTGCTGCTAATGTCATAAAATGTTCTCCTTCCGTCTGTTGCCGCCCCTCGCGGGGCGGCTCACCTCATCAGTTAAAAGCGCGTTTCAGTTCGAGTGTGCGGAGCACCTGCCCGAAGGCCGTGTTTTTCATGGCGGGGATGTGTACACCACGCCCCCGGTGAAAACTCCGGGCTATGTGTCGCCCGAAGGCTTTCAGCACGGGGGCAATTTCCGGCGCGGGGATGTCTTCGCGTCTGAAACGGGGATGACGGCGGGGCTTTACAGCCGCTGCGGAAGGTGAAACAATACTGACTGTCATAAATGAATCTCCTTATGGCACAGGTTAGTGAAGCCGTGAAAATCGATTGCGGCGATTTCTACGGCGTGGATTAAGCAGGTCCCGGACCTGCTTTTTTCATATCTGCGTCTGACGTTCTCCGGTGTTTTCCTCCTTCTGTTCCTGCGTTCTCATTACCTGCCAGCCGGATGACTGACAGAGCGAATAAATGCGTATTGCCGGAGCCTTAAATAAATCCTGATTTTTAAAGAACATCACCCGTTGAGTTTCGGGAGCCGCGGTTTTGACGTTTCGCGGGAACCTGCTGCTGTATTCCCTGTGGTATGAACTTCACCCGTTTGAGAACCTTCGCCGCAAGGGGCATCACTGCCACGGCCTGACGCACCTGTCCTGGGCAGAACGCAAAATTTTTTACCGGGTTTTGGGTAAAAAATTTTGTGGGCTGTTCATTTACCCTGGACAGTCAGTGCGGCAGGTTGTGGCTGTCTATGCCCCCGGCGACAGGGACTCATACGGGTGTGTGGCACCAGGCAGGCAATGAGCAGGGACCCGCCGCAACGACGTGAAGCGCGTGCGCGAAACGGCGTTGCGCCTTACATCCCGGTGTCTTTTTGCCGGGATGCCGGGAGCGCAGGCCACGGCGCGACAGAGGCGGCGCGACCGGAACGGTCGCTGCAAGCCAGGGTTTCGCGTCAGGGGTGGAAGCCCGCCAGGGCGGAGACAGCTCCGCTGGCTCCGTTCACGACAGCCCGCCCCGCCAGGGGGACGCCCGGGAAAGCCATAAACAGGAGAGGAACGGAAATAAGAAGAGGAAGAAGAAGAACAGTAACAGGCACGGTAACCACAGAAAAATAACATCAGAAAAAAATATTCCGGACACATCACAAACGGGAAGGGTAACGGGCTACGCGCCAGCGTGGCCCGCTTCCCTTCCGGCAGGCGCCAGCCTGCCAGGGGTTTTCGCGCGGGCTGACAGGCGGCCTCCACCGCCTGCCCCTGTATCACCTGTGCCTGCTGCCCTGAAGGATGTAGTGACCACCGAGGAAAACCGCCTGCTGATTCGCCACAAAATCACAGATTTCATCAACAATCTGCGCGGTGGTGAGCGGTTTCTGCCCCATTTCACGACGCCGCGCATTAATCACGGCCCTGTAATTACGCAGAATTTCGCGGGTTTCCGTGCTGATATTCATTACCCGTTCTCCCCGTCCAGCGCCTGACGCATCACCCGCATAATCTCACGTTCTTCCCTGACAAATGCGTCACCGTCGCCCCCGTTCTCGCTCCCTACAGCATGGAGGCGATAAATTTCACTACCAGCCATCACCATCACTTTTTCCAGCAGCACCGCAGGGACTGTTACAAGACGGTTTACGCGCTTTTCCTCCATCAGTTCATTGACAATATCGGAAACAACTCTGTCACATGCGCCATATACAAAAGCATCGTCCAGCCGCTGCATGACGGTTTCCAGCTCATCGTCTGACAGGTTCCAGTCCCGGGCTATGTGGCGCACATCCCCGCGGGTCAGCACCACGGCAAAAACGCATTCACTGTCCGGCACGTCTGTATCCAGTACATCGCGGATAACTTCTTTAACAGTACAGTACATGTTCTCGTCTCCTTTACAGGGGCGGCATTGCCGCCCCGTCCGTTAATCAGTCCAGTGCCGCGTAAATCGCGTTGCATTCGGGGTGAAATTCGATGTGGCTCCACAACTGCGCATCGCGCATCCGGTAAAGGTGTGTCAGTCCCGCATCCCCGCTGTCGTGGTACAGCCACAACTGGCGGTTAATCACAAGGGAAGTCAGGATGATACCTGCGGCATCAGCACTCACAGTGCGGTCAAACCAGTTTTCACCGTTGACCAGATGAAAACGGTCGCCATCCGGCATCATGTAACCGCCACCGTCCGGCAGGCGGATGAAATGCCAGAAGCCTCCCTGATATTCCGGCATCATTTTTTGCGCCAGCGCGTACACATACGCCTCGGCATACAGAAAATCGTTGCCAAACAGGTAAGGCAGAAAGGAGAGACGGTCACACTCTTCAACGTACAGAGTGACAGGTTTCGCATACTGCATGATGTTTTCCTCCGTTGTTCACATATTCCGCGACACCGGGCGGTGCCGTGCCTCCATAAAAGCCGGGCGATAAGGCGGGGATGCACAGGGCGCAAGGGAAGCCGCAGCCTGACGCACACGGCTGGCGGGAGTTGGAGGGTGAGACCGCGAAATCTGAGCGGGTGAACGACCGGAAAATCACGGCAGACGGGAAGGAGGGACCGGGTGACCGCAGCGGCGAAGCGTACCCTTGCATCCCTGCCAGCCCGGCTAAGATGGAGGCACGGCACAGCCCGCACACGACGCTGAGGCCACATAACTGAAAAACCACAAGGCCATGCCCTGCATGGCCGGGTAAAGCGGAGCCGGCGGCGACTTCCTTTGTGCTCTGTCCGGGGACCGGCAGGAAAAAGGCGGGGATTTACCCCGCCAACGTCATCATTTCCGGATTTTTGCCAGGGCATCCGCCATGCTGCGGATTTCGGCCCGGGCTTCCCGGACCACCTCCCGCAGAACACCACGGTCAAACCAGCGGCGGGGCGGTTCATCCGGTATACGCAGCACATCGCAGGCCAGCCCACTGGACAGGATATGCTCAATACAATCGCTGACCAGGTACATTTCCACCGACGAAAAACGTGCTCCCCGGTTCACGATGGCATCGAGCACCACGGGCAGGTTTTCGTCATCTTCATCGAGCCAGCAGGGGTGATCGCTTTCCTTCACGACCAGGCGAAAGCGGCGCGTCTGGCGGATCAGCAACGTCTGACCGGTGGTGGTCAGCGCCGCCCGGATACGCCGCGCATCTTCTGCCACCTGGTAACAGATGCTTCGTACCGCATCGTGCACCGCATCAAGAACTGCCCTGATTTCGTCTTCGGTCAGCCATTCACCCGCATACGGGAAAGACACCTGCGTTCCGTCTGCCGGAAGTACCGGCAGCGACTGCCACTGACTGCCGGACAGTACCAGTTCCGCCCCGGTTCCGGTCAGTTTGTGAATGGCGGAGGCCAGGTGCGGCGGCAGCACGCCATCGTGGCGGTTAACGAGTAACGTCGCCAGCCGGGACGCATCCAGCCGCACGTAAATGCTGATCCAGCCCGGATAGTTCGGATTTCGCTGGTCAACATCCGTCTCTTCCGGCCAGCCCTGCGCCAGCAGCAGGTTACGGGCGTGGCGACAAATCAGTGCATTCAGCGTTTCGTTCATGATTCATGGTCTCCCTGAATCGCCACCCGCAGGCGGCGATAACATCAGTCGTTTTCGTGTGTGTTGTTTTTCCGCAGGGCGCGGGCCTGAATAACCACCGTCTGACGGCGGGTAATGCATTCCGGGCGGCCCATTCACGTTTCCACAGTGCCTGTTCAGCGGTCTGAATCAGGGACGCCAGCAGTTCAGCAGGGACGGTCACCTGGCGGTTTTCGCTCACGTTGCTGATAATCTCCATCGCCGCACCGGAAGAAATACCGGACTCAATCCGCTGGTCTTCCGGGATGTCCTCCAGGCGCGCCAGGACAGTCCTGATTTCATGATCGGTCAGGGAAATATCCATTCCGTCAGCCAGTGCCTGAATCTCTTCCGGGGACCAGACAACCAGCATCAGCGGCGTGTCTCCCGGATACTTTGCTACCAGCTCCCGGCAGAGTATTTCGCATGTCCGTACATACTCTCTCCCCTCAATCTTTGAAGCAGGAATCCAGTTCCAGAATTTCGGTATATGCTTCCATCAAGAGGCGGTTTGCGCGAAACAGCGTCTGACGCACCAGACGTTCCGGCAGGGTGTCGGCATTAAAGCTGTACCGCTGCTCCATCTCATTCATGGTTGTACGCAGGTCGCACATGGCACTGGCCACCTCCGCCACTTCGGCGCGAAGTTTTTCGTGTCCGGCATAATTCATTTACGCAGCCTCCGGCATAAACCAGTCATCATTCGCGGCCCCCTGCTGCATGGCCCGTTGAACGGCAGCCAGTCGTTGCTGTCCGGCACGGTGATACTGCTCAAGCAGCTCGATACCGATATACCGGCGTCCGGACCGGAGGGCGGCAACGCAGGTTGAGCCGCTGCCTGCAAAAGGGTCCAGCACAATAGCGTTCGGGTGTGTGAAGCTCTCAATCAGCGGTTGCAGGCTGCTAACAGGCTTTTCCGTCGGGTGATGACGATTGCCTGAATATTTCCAGCCCTGCACATCCGGTAAGGGTTTCTGAGGCAGCGCCGGACGCCCTTTTGCCAGGATGTAGGCGCATTCGTGGCGGTACGCGACATACGCAGATTTGGATGTGTAGTTTTTGGTGAACACAAGGTGCCCTACCACGCTGAATCCGGCGCGTTTCCAGGCCGCCATAAAGCGGTCAATACGGTTCCAGCCGTAGAAGCTGACCATCAGCGCGTCTTTTTTGAGCACGCGGTACATTTCATTGCAGGCTGGTTGAAGCCACTCGTCAGTTCTGTCACCGGCAAGAGTACGGCCGGAACGGTCGCAGAAACCGACCAGATAAGGTGGGTCGGTGATGATGAAATCGACAACATTGTCCGGAAACGTGGCCATAACTCGCACGCAGTCACCCAGAATAAAACGGGACATAACAGCACTCTCCTTCTCTTACAGAGGGCACCAGGAGGGCCCCCCTGTGGTGCCCGTTCCCCGCTGCCTGTGGGCTGTTCACCGCGTCCGGTAACGGGTCAGGCCGACCGTGGAATATCGCAGCCGTCGTCTTTTTGACGGCGAGAATATGCCGCGAAAGCGGCTTGAAGGGCGTTCATCAGAAAAGGGCGACAGGCTGGCGTACACTGTCACCGACGCCAGCCGGGAGCGGTAAAAGCGCCCGTCCCGTGCCCGCCGGACGCGGGACACTGACCACAGGCAGCGTTCCTGCCGCGCCGCGTCAGCCGGCGCAGTAAAAAGAGGAGCCCGGCGACATCTTTTGTTACTTGCCAAGAAAACCCCAAAATAACCCACAACAACCCCAACAAAACACCAAAAACAAGACAAACAATCATTGATTGATGGTTTAAATGGGGTAAACTTGACAAATAAACCCACTTAAAACCCAAAACACCCCCAAATAAACACCAAAAAAACACCATAAGGAGTTTTATAAATGTTGGTATTCATTGATGACGGTTCAACAAACATCAAACTACAGTGGCAGGAAAGCGACGGAACAATTAAACAGCACATTAGCCCGAACAGCTTCAAACGCGAGTGGGCAGTCTCTTTTGGTGATAAAAAGGTCTTTAACTACACACTGAACGGCGAACAGTATTCATTTGATCCAATCAGCCCGGATGCTGTAGTCACAACCAATATCGCATGGCAATACAGCGACGTTAATGTCGTTGCGGTGCATCACGCCTTACTGACCAGTGGTCTGCCGGTAAGCGAAGTGGATATTGTTTGCACACTTCCTCTGACAGAATATTACGACAGGAATAACCAACCCAATACGGAAAATATTGAGCGTAAGAAAGCAAACTTCCGGAAAAAAATTACATTAAATGGTGGGGATACATTCACAATAAAAGATGTAAAAGTCATGCCTGAATCTATACCAGCAGGTTATGAAGTTCTACAAGAACTGGATGAGTTAGATTCTTTATTAATTATAGACCTCGGGGGCACCACATTAGATATTTCTCAGGTAATGGGGAAATTATCAGGGATCAGTAAAATATACGGAGACTCATTTCTTGGTGTATCTCTGGTCACATCGGCAGTAAAAGATGCCCTTTCTCTTGCGAGAACAAAAGGAAGTAGCTATCTTGCTGACGATATAATTATTCACAGAAAAGACAACAACTATCTGAAGCAACGAATTAATGATGAGAACAAAATATCAATAGTCACCGAAGCAATGAATGAAGCACTTCGTAAACTTGAGCAACGTGTATTAAATACGCTCAATGAATTTTCTGGTTATACGCATGTTATGGTTATAGGCGGTGGCGCAGAATTAATATGCGATGCAGTAAAAAAACACACACAGATTCGTGATGAACGTTTTTTCAAAACCAATAACTCTCAATATGATTTAGTTAACGGTATGTATCTCATAGGTAATTAATGATGGACAAGCGCAGAACCATTGCATTCAAACTAAATCCAGATGTAAATCAAACAGATAAAATTGTTTGTGATACACTGGACAGTATCCCCCAAGGAGAACGTAGCCGACTTAACCGGGCCGCACTGACTGCAGGTCTGGCCTTATACAGGCAAGACCCCAGGACCCCATTCCTTTTATGTGAACTACTGACGAAAGAAACCACATTTTCGGATATCGTGAATATATTGAGATCGCTATTTCCAAAAGAGATGGCCAATTTAAATTTTTCAACAATCATTCAGTCCTCTTCACAACCGGAGCAAAAAAGTGATGAGGAGACAAAAAAGAATGCGATGAAGTTAATAAACTAATTAAATTATGATTGCGTTTCCTTTATCCACTATCAGGCTGGATAAAGGGAACTTAATCAAGTTATTTTCTTGCCAGTCATTACATAAAATAAACAGGGTCGTTATTATGAAATTATTCCACGGAACTTATGAAAAAGTGGCTCCAATAATCAAAATTGGTGAGTTCGCAATGTCTGGCAATAACGTTTTTGATGGGTTATTTGCCAGCCCGGAGCGCGATATTGCTGCCAGTCACGGAAACACCGTATTCATATACCATGTTGATGATGATAAAATAGCCAAATCCCGTGATCTTGATGCTCATTTTCAAGAGGTTTATGCCTTCTTACATAACGAACTGGATACTGCTGACGTAGAGGAAATAGCAGATCACGTCATGTGGGATAACAATTCAGATATCGAGGATTTTGCAGATATTCTCTCGCCACGCCTCGGCAGCGATATTAGGGGAGCATACTCATGGTAATTGCAACGCCTGCGTGGTCGTGTAGCCACTTACCTTGGATTTGATGCCATAGAAATGAACGATGAACACGGCACAAGTTACCTCATTGTGAATCCACAAATTAAAGGTGAATAAAATGAATTCCCGCATTAAAGGGACTAGATATTCTCCAGTTCCTCCTGTCCTGCAAGGCTATACGGTCTGTACAGCAATGAAAATGAGCTGTACGCGGTTGAAGGATTTACCCGCAGTCGGGCCGTGAGGGCCGCTTACGAACATGTATGACAGAGTTACATTTATACAATGTCCTGCAGGGCATAGAAGGGGCGAAAGAAAATACCTGGGCGAAGCCGCTGAACATCATTCTGGCGATTCCAATAAAGGTACTTGCTCGCGCTCTGTCATTTTCTGAAACTCTTCATGTTGCATTTCGATTTTCCTTCTAAGATCATAACGCGCATACCTGTTCTTTTTATGTATATCTATATCTATTTTTGTGACGAGTTCAAACCACAATGTTCGCACTCCCCATGCAGCGTTATGAAACATTTCCGCAACGGCTATAGAGTCTGTATTAACTGCTTCAGTCATATAGTCGCTAATACGTTCAGCGGTAATTTTCGTTATTTCATCGTAATTCATTTTATCTCCTACAAGATTATTTAATGGAATACAAAATATCTGGCCTGATAATAATTTTCCAGAATTAATATCTGCAGGCTATGTTAAGTTGTCCTCACACACAATCTACCTGTTTTCTCGTGTGTGCCACAGGCGCAATACATAAATAGTCTGACCAGTAAGTTCGTAACGGATTTCGTACTCACCAGCAAAAATCCGTCTGACCTCCCTGGGTTCAAACTGAAACAACTGTTCTCCCATACGTGGATGAGTTAACAGAATGATCGGTGCCTGTGTCAGGGACTGCACCGTTCTGGCTGCAGCTGGTTTACTGGCCAGCGCCAGAAAATCATATAACCGCGCCAAATCAGAAAGCGCCTTACTGGTCCACTTCAGTTCCATCAGCGAGGCACCGGTAACGAATTGTCAGTATCGAGGCTGTCCGCCCAGGCCTGTACAGCCTGATGGTCGATAACCCGTCCGGATGTCACATCGTCCAGTGCTTCCAGCGTCAGGCGATTACGCTCCTCCTCCTGGGCAATCCATGCAGAAAGCGCCTGTTTGATAATCCAGCCCCGGGACCGTTCCAGTCTGGCGGCCATCTGGTCGACTTTATCAGCCATAAGTAATGGCACATGCGCGGTAATTACTTTTGTTGCTTGTGCGGTATTGTTTTTCATTTGCATATCCGATTAGTTGTTAATCACATTTAATCATAGTGATTACATTCAGGCGGAACAAGGCAAATAATGCGCGCCAACGCATGTAAGGCGGCACTCCGTTGTTTCATATGGCACAGAAATAAAACCGCCGAAGCCCGGCGTAAGCCGGTACTGATTGACAGATTTAACCTTACCCACCCCATCCTGTTAAGCCATACCCACTTTCAGCCATGACAGAGCTTCTGTGCGCGGTCGGAGTGGTCCCGACAAGGGTTTACCCGAAGTCGGGGCGTATCTCCGCGTAAGCGGGCCGTCAGGGCCGCTTACGAGCGTGTATGACAGACATTAGCGGGCATGAAAAAATGGCAACTCTCAAAGACAGTGGCGTTGACACAGCGGCAGCAGCAACTACCTCTCTAATCCTGGTCAGGCAGGTAGTAGGCGTTGGCTTCATGCCTGCCGTTGGTGGTTGTTCTGGTAACGGTGATTTGCCCTGCCTGTTCCAGCGTCTGAATTGCCCGCTTAACACTCTGTCGACTAATACCGGACAGGATAACCAGTTCAGTGATTGAGATTTGATTTTTTCCGGCAGCAATGAAGCTGGCGATTACACACAGGATTGAACTTGTCGTTCTCAATGTCAGCGACCCCTTATCACTGCCAGACCATGTTTTTTGCTTGCGGCTGTCTGGATGTCGTCCGAAGGTCATCGAATAGTAGTTCAAAGAAAAAAAGACATCGAGAAACACGGGAACTCTTTATCTGTCCAGTTTTAACCATGAGCATGCGCCTGAATGCCCCATGTATCGTCAGTTTTCCGGAAATGAAGAGGAAACCTCCTCCGGAACAGGCCGGCATCCCGTGCTCCCGTATAAATAACAGAAACTTTTTACCACCTGATGACCGTAATTCCGTTATCAGACTGCAGGCTCGCTCTGCTTACCATGATGGTGAGCGCTCCTCCGTTCGCAAGAAACGTCCGCGCCTTTCCCGTTTACTCCAGTCTCTTATTGAAGATGCCGGGCTGAATAAACTGGATTCCCTGACCAATCCCCGTATCCGGGCTAATTATCGTGAGTGTCCTGATGCCATACGGCAGGTTACACTGCAGCAGGAGTATATTCGGGGAAGAGCCTTATCTGAAATTATCCAGCCTGAACTGAAGAACACGGTGGTGCGGAGTCCGGAGAGTAACGGAACAACAGAAAGCTTAGTGAAAACGATAAAGCGTGACTACATCAGTATCATGCCCAAACCTGACGGGTTAACCGCAGCAAAGAACCTTGCAGGGGCGTTCGGGAATGATAACGAATGGCATCCTCATAGTGTGATGGGTTATCGCTCGCCACGGGAATATCTGAGGCAGCGGACCAGTAATGAATTAAGTGATAACAGGTGCCTGGAAATACAGGGGAAAATCCACAGAAAAACATTTATTCTGTTGTCTTGTTATGTTTTAAAAACGCATGTTACCATCTGTGTTGCCCGGAAGCTGTTTCTGAATTATTGTCTGGTGATTTAATATGAAGCGTTTTTTTGTAAAAAACAAATATAAAGAAATTGATGATGAGTTTTCTGATGGAGAGCTCATTTTTGGTATTGCCATTATCATAAAAGAAATACAGCTCCATCTGATTAAGCGCAGAAACTATCAGTATATCATTCAGGCTGATTTAACAAATGATGTATGGAGTTACGCGGATACCCGATTTGCCGTAAAAAACACAAATAACAGGTCCGTGGGGTTTTTAAATTACATATCAATGCACGACAGATATAATGTCTCTGTATTGTTTATTTCAAACACATTCAAAAACAGAGTTAATGTATTTAAAAAAACAAGCAAGTGTGGACTTGAATATCAGTTGCTTGTACTGAGAAAAAAAGTGCATTTTTTTATTGATGGTCTTGATTTATCCTCTGTTGCCAGTAAAACCGATGGACACGGAAGAAGTGTTACAGCAAGTGAGTTGCGATGGTTATACAGACACCGGTACATGCCAGATGTACGAAATAATCTTATCTTCTGGAAGAATTACAAAAAACTATCTCAGGAGGATGTCTTTTCGTTGTCCCTGTGGCAGACATATTGTCCGAAAAAAATTTATCAATAGGGGCATCGACAGGGGTTTTTAATAAACGGAAACCCGGAAAAGAAAATCATGAACTGCTCCTCTGTCGATGACGTTCAGTAGTGCTAAGTATCAAAAGAGAACGGGATAAAAAACACTCCTGACATGGTTTACCAGATTTCATCTTTACCACGACAGATACAGGTTGTCAGCTTATCTTCAATACCGGTGTTACTAAAAAACGATAGTGACCATAGATTACGTTTTTCGGGTAAACTCCGGTTACCGTCCTGAATCACCAGCACTGACAATGGTGTGAGAGCGGGTGTTTGTCACTATTATTTATGAGTCAGTAAGTCAGAAAAAACGTTGGCAGTGGGGACGTTAAGAAGAAATAACTTCGCAGATGTTTGTATAACGTGAAAATGTTGCACGCAACGTATTAAATCTGCCGTACTTCGCCTCAATGTTCAGTGCGGCAGATATACAAATGAATTCAGCTTTAAGGTTTCAGCTCACAAATCTTAGGGTTTAATATTGTATCTTGTTGAATAATGTTGTATTAAATGAATATAAATACTAAGGACTCATTATTCTGACTGAATCATTCCTTACCCCCTCTGTATGCTCTCAGAGGGCTTTTTTTATTTCCGGAATAAATAATAAAATAAAGATGCGATTCCGGCACCACCATTTACATCATTACCCCTGACATACAGTACCAGAATCGCATTAATGCATGTTACAAGTTTTGTTTTTTCATGTCCAGAATAATGGGGGGAAGCTTCTGTTGCGAAATAATATGCAAATCATGTCTTCTGGTGTTTGTTTTTTAACTTATTGTCTTACTGGTGCTTTGCTTATAGTGACTGATAACTCTTCGGTTTGTTATGAGTATAAAAAACCCCTGGTAACACAGGGGCAAGAGAACAAATGAATGCTCAGTGTATGTTGCACTTTAAACTAATCGAACTATAGAGGAGGTTGTTACATTTCCACTTATAAATCACCCACTCCTTTTTTGCAATAGATTAATATTAATTGTGAAAACTTTGTGATATTGATCAGGGTATTTTTAGTTATTTATTGACCATGTACTCTGCCATAGTTTCTGCGTATCAACTGATAAGAGATAAGTTTTTTGTGTTTTTATTAAAAATGTGATCCATCTTGCAAAAAAATAATCGTATAAACATGATGGGGTTAATGGGTAAATGTATATGTCTTTAAAGTATTGTGCAGATGGTTATTCTTGTTTCTGTTTGATCGAATGGTTGTTTTGTCTGGTGTGAGTTTGTTGATGCGTATTAATTATACGCCAGGAACTTAAGTTAAGTATTGAAATCAGTGGACTGTACGGTTAAATTTTTGTTTCAGCGTAGCTGATTCATCGTTATTCGAATATGACCAACGCACCTGTAATTGTTGTTTCTCTTGGAGCCCCCCACTTTTTGTGGGGATTTTTTTATTCCGTGTGTCGTTAAAAGGATACGCCCGGAAAACGTAATTGTTCCACATAAGAATAATTAATCTGAGCAAGTTATTTCATCCTGTCTTGTACAGAACGTTCCACCACATATTGCGATTTTTATTCTCACGTAAAATATATTCTGCTGGTTTCAGTAATTCGGGAGATTTATGAGGCCTTTTACTGTTGTACAGTACCGGGGGCGTATTTTCATGGAAGGAAATCACTCAATAACCGATCTCCTTCACGGTAATACGCATGAACAACAGAGAAAAAACAAAGATAGCTGATGCCCTGAGACAAACATATCCCCTGACAGAATTACTGCATGTTCTGGGCCTTGCCCGTAGCAGTTATTTTTATCACCGGGCTGCACTGAAAGCCGGTGATAAATACGCCACGATACGTACGATGCTGACAGATATCTTTAACAGTAATTACCAGTGTTATGGCTATCGTCGCCTGCATGCGATGCTCAGGCATGAGGGGGTTCGGCTATCAGAAAAGGTTGTACGCAGACTTATGGTGGAGGAACAGCTTGTCGTCAGCCGTAACCGTCGTCGCCGCTACAGCTCATATTGCGGAGAAATCGGACCGGCTCCGGATAACCTTATCGCCAGAGATTTTAAGGCGGAGCAACCTAATCAGAAATGGCTGACAGATATCACGGAGTTCCAGCTCCCTGCAGGTAAAGTCTGGCTATCACCGCTCGTGGACTGCTTCGATGGAAAAGTTGTGAGCTGGTCTCTCAGTACACGTCCCGACGCTGAACTGGTCAACACCATGCTGGATAATGCGGTCGAAACGTTAAATGCTGGCGAACGACCGGTGATACACAGTGACAGAGGTGGGCATTATCGCTGGCCAGGCTGGCTGGAAAGAGTGAATGCAGCAGGTCTTATTCGCTCAATGTCCCGTAAAGGATGTTCACCTGATAATGCCGCATGCGAAGGCTTTTTTGGCAGACTGAAAACGGAAATGTATTATGGGCGTAAATGGTCGGGCATCACGCCAGAAAAGTTCATGCAGCAAGTGGATGCTTACATCAGATGGTATAACGAGCGGCGTATAAAATTATCGCTGGGTGCCGTCAGTCCCAAAACGTACCGCCAACAATGCGGACTGGAATGATAAAGCAGTCCAAGAAATCGTCCGCATCCCCGTTTCTGTGCGCGGTCGGAGTGGTCCCGACGAGGGTTTACCCGAAGTCGGGGCGTATCTCCGCGTTAGCGGGCCGTGAGGGCCGCTTACGAGCGTGTACTGAGAACTTCCAGCAAGGATACAACCCACGCCGTTACTGGTCGCGGAAAAATCTAGGTTTCCGGCTGGAACCCCTTGATCTGAGCTCTCAGTAAATATCAATACGGTTCTGGCGAGCCGCTTACGTTCTTTGAACGCAGCGGCTATCTCACGGGTGGTCATCCCTTTGGCATACAACGAGAGGAGCTGGTTATCCATCCCGGTAATACGGGTCTGATTTTTCTTTACCAGTTGTGGTTCGAAGGTACCGTCACGATCGCGCGGAGTACGCAGTTCCAGTGGACCGTCGCCTGTGATAACGGTCTTTGTGGAATAACCGTTGCGGGAGTTAGCTCCTGGTCTGGACTGATTTTTCTCATACCCAAGATGGTGTGTCATCTCTGCATTGAGAGCGGCTTCAACGCTGAGCTTTTTTAGCAGCCGATCAAACTGACTGAGGTCTTCAGGGGTTTTGAGGTTTTTGGCCAGTTCGTTAGCCAGAGCCTGTAACTGTTTTTCGTCCATAAATTAACCTTCATTTGATGCTGGATTGAACATATCAAAATCAGGCAATTACACAAATCTATGTACAGGCTCCACCAAGGGAATATCGACGTCAGCCAAGCTGAAACTATGTGATTGCCGTCAACAGTTACTGTTCAGTATTCTCCGTCCATCAATGGATTTAGCCGAATATAGTGATATATTATCTAAATTATAATAACCTTTATATTTCTGTTTTAAAAAGTTTATAAGCTCCATCTTATTTCCTACAAGATATTCACCAAAATTTGGATCAAAGAATAAAGAATGCCGACCATTTTTTATAAATGCTGTAGTATGTGACATTGTACCATTTGAAAGAGATAAATTAATAATATAAGAATCATCCTTTATATTATAGAGTTCAACAGGATTTACACCCCCTTTTATTTTTTTTAGGTGTATCTTTCCGTTTTTTATTAAGTATGGGTCTTTAATGGTTCCGCTTTCATATGCAAGTAACATTCCTCTGTATCTTGAGGAAAATGCATATGTCTTGCTAAAAAAAATGAAATCACACTTTATGTCGTTTAATTTGTTATATATATAATCAATACACATAAAAAAACATAATCCATTATATATGCTTCTGTCTGTATGTTGAGACTTTATGAATTCAGTTTGAGAAAACTTAAATATATTTTCCATATGGATTTGCCCCTATATTTCCAGACATCTGTTATCACTTAACCCATTACAAGCCCGCTGCCGCAGATATTCCCGTGGCGAGCGATAACCCAGCGCACTATGCGGATGCCATTCGTTATAATGCTCGAACGCCTCTGCAAGGTTCTTTGCTGCCGTTAACCCGTCTGGTTTGGGCATGATACTGATGTAGTCACGCTTTATCGTTTTCACGAAGCTCTCTGCTATTCCGTTACTCTCCGGACTCCGCACCGCCGTGTTCTTCGGTTCAAGTCCCAACATCCGGGCGAACTGGCGTGTTTCATTAGCCCGGTAGCATGAACCATTATCCGTCAGCCACTCCACTGGAGACGACGGAAGATCGTTGCCGAAGCGGCGTTCCACCGCTCCCAGCATGACGTCCTGTACTGTTTCACTGTTGAAGCCGCCAGTAGTCACCGCCCAGTGCAGTGCCTCACGATCACAGCAGTCCAGCGCGAACGTGACACGCAGTCTCTCTCCGTTATCACAGCAGAACTCGAACCCGTCAGAGCACCATCGCTGATTGCTTTCTTTCACGGCCACTCTGCCTGTATGTGCCCGTTTCGATGGCGGTACAGCAGGTTTTCGCTCAAGCAACAGCGCATTCTGGCGCATGATCCGGTAAACACGTTTGGCATTGATCGCAGGCATACCATCAAGTTCTGCCTGTCTGCGAAGCAGCGCCCATACCCGACGATAACCATACGTGGGCAGCTCTCCGATAACATGGTGTATACGGAGAAGCACATCCGTATCATCAGTGTGACGACTGCGGCGGCCATCCATCCAGTCATCGGTTCGTCTGAGAATGACGTGCAACTGCGCACGCGACACCCGGAGACAACGGCTGACTAAGCTTACTCCCCATCCCCGGGCAATAAGGGCGCGTGCGCTATCCACTTTTTTGCCCGTCCATATTCAACGGCTTCTTTGAGGAGTTCATTTTCCATCGTTTTCTTGCCGAGCAGGCGCTGGAGTTCTTTAATCTGCTTCATGGCGGCAGCAAGTTCAGAGGCAGGAACAACCTGTTCTCCGGCGGCGACAGCAGTAAGACTTCCTTCCTGGTATTGCTTACGCCAGAGAAATAACTGGCTGGCTGCTACACCATGTTGCCGGGCAACGAGGGAGACCGTCATCCCCGGTTCAAAGCTCTGCTGAACAATTGCGATCTTTTCCTGTGTGGTACGCCGTCTGCGTTTCTCCGGCCCTAAGACATCAATCATCTGTTCTCCAATGACTAGTCTAAAAACTAGTATTAAGACTATCACTTATTTAAGTGATACTGGTTGTCTGGAGATTCAGGGGGCCAGTCTACCATATTTATCTGTATGTTTTCCATGTTTATTTCTGAACTTTAGAGTAAGATTATAACTTAATCTGACATAGGTTTTTGGATTTGCCCCTATATTTCCAGACATCTGTTATCACTTAACCCATTACAAGCCCGCTGCCGCAGATATTCCCGTGGCGAGCGATAACCCAGCGCACTATGCGGATGCCATTCGTTATAATGCTCGAACGCCTCTGCAAGGTTCTTTGCTGCCGTTAACCCGTCTGGTTTGGGCATGATACTGATGTAGTCACGCTTTATCGTTTTCACGAAGCTCTCTGCTATTCCGTTACTCTCCGGACTCCGCACCGCCGTGTTCTTCGGTTCAAGTCCCAACATCCGGGCGAACTGGCGTGTTTCATTAGCCCGGTAGCATGAACCATTATCCGTCAGCCACTCCACTGGAGACGACGGAAGATCGTTGCCGAAGCGGCGTTCCACCGCTCCCAGCATGACGTCCTGTACTGTTTCACTGTTGAAGCCGCCAGTAGTCACCGCCCAGTGCAGTGCCTCACGATCACAGCAGTCCAGCGCGAACGTGACACGCAGTCTCTCTCCGTTATCACAGCAGAACTCGAACCCGTCAGAGCACCATCGCTGATTGCTTTCTTTCACGGCCACTCTGCCTGTATGTGCCCGTTTCGATGGCGGTACAGCAGGTTTTCGCTCAAGCAACAGCGCATTCTGGCGCATGATCCGGTAAACACGTTTGGCATTGATCGCAGGCATACCATCAAGTTCTGCCTGTCTGCGAAGCAGCGCCCATACCCGACGATAACCATACGTGGGCAGCTCTCCGATAACATGGTGTATACGGAGAAGCACATCCGTATCATCAGTGTGACGACTGCGGCGGCCATCCATCCAGTCATCGGTTCGTCTGAGAATGACGTGCAACTGCGCACGCGACACCCGGAGACAACGGCTGACTAAGCTTACTCCCCATCCCCGGGCAATAAGGGCGCGTGCGCTATCCACTTTTTTGCCCGTCCATATTCAACGGCTTCTTTGAGGAGTTCATTTTCCATCGTTTTCTTGCCGAGCAGGCGCTGGAGTTCTTTAATCTGCTTCATGGCGGCAGCAAGTTCAGAGGCAGGAACAACCTGTTCTCCGGCGGCGACAGCAGTAAGACTTCCTTCCTGGTATTGCTTACGCCAGAGAAATAACTGGCTGGCTGCTACACCATGTTGCCGGGCAACGAGGGAGACCGTCATCCCCGGTTCAAAGCTCTGCTGAACAATTGCGATCTTTTCCTGTGTGGTACGCCGTCTGCGTTTCTCCGGCCCTAAGACATCAATCATCTGTTCTCCAATGACTAGTCTAAAAACTAGTATTGAGACTATCACTTATTTAAGTGATACTGGTTGTCTGGAGATTCAGGGGGCCAGTCTAGTTTTTATGATATATATCATTGAAATTGTAATTTCATATATATGTATACATGAGAGTGAGTGGTACTGTAAGTGACCTGAATACTTCAGGGCTTCACTGCGAAATTCAGGCGAATGCTGTTTACGTGTTTTTTTGCTGGTTGATACTGTTTTTGTCATGTGAGTCACCTCTGACTGAAAGTTTACTCACTTAGCTGCGTGTCCACTATTGCTGGGTAAGATCAGGTCTGTTGCCTTCTTTCCGCAGGACGGGCAGGCACGGCTGCCGCATGAGCAGGTCAGGTACTTTACGTGATGACAGTCCGGGTTATCACACCCGAACTCTTTTACACCCAGTATCCGTGTGCACAGATAAAACATTCTCCAGGAAAACCGGGGCGATTCATTGATTTGCGGGGGATAAATCATTGCATCTCTCCGGAGGTTTTTGGTCATCAGCTCAGGGAACACTCACCATGGGGGTGGGTATTGCGCCTACAAAAACGCTGGCTAAAAGTGCACAGTGGGCAACAAAGCAATGGCCACAGTTTTCCGGTGTGGTCGCGCTGACAACAGAAAACCGTAATCGGATCTTGAAGCTACTGGGGCTGCAGCCAGTTGGTGAGGTCTGGGGAGTAGGACGCAGACTGACGGAAAAGCTGAATGCGCTGGGTATTAACACAGCACTGCAGCTGGCGCAGGCTAACACGGCATTCATCCGGAAAAACTTCAGCGTCATTCTTGAGCGTACGGTACGCGAACTCAACGGCGAGTCCTGCATATCCCTGGAAGAAGCACCACCGGCAAAACAGCAGATTGTCTGTAGTCGCAGTTTTGGTGAACGAATCACAGACAAAGATGCCATGCACCAGGCTGTTGTTCAGTATGCAGAGCGGGCCGCAGAGAAACTACGTGGGGAGCGTCAGTATTGCCGGCAGGTGGCGACATTTATACGAACGTCACCCTTTGCAGTGAAAGCCCCCTGTTACAGCAATGCCGCTGTGGAAAAGCTTCCATTCCCCACACAGGACAGCCGGGACATTATTGCCGCAGCATGCAGAGCGTTAAACCATGTCTGGCGTGAAGGGTACCGCTATATGAAGGCAGGAGTCATGCTGGCTGATTTCACACCATCGGGTATAGCGCAGCCGGGATTATTTGATGAAATCCAGCCCCGTAAAAAAAGTGAAAAGTTAATGAAAACACTCGATGAACTGAACCAGTCGGGAAAAGGGAAAGTGTGGTTTGCGGGGCGAGGAACCGCCCCTGAATGGCAAATGAAACGGGAAATGTTGAGTCAGTGTTATACAACTAAATGGCGAGATATTCCCCTGGCCAGGCTGGGTTAGTTCAGTCATCTCCGAACATATTTTCAGCGTTTCTTCTGGTCTGGTCTTCACCGTCATTTCTCGCCAGGCTCTGCTCTGTAAGAGGAGCACTACAATCCACAGACGTATGGAGACCAGATTGTTTTTCCAGTAATTCAAGCAATTTCTTTTCAACCGAAAAAGCACCTGGTATTACGCTGGAAATCACCTTATTAATATCATCCAGAGTCGTATTTTCTGTCAGTAACTCCGATATCAGCAAAGGAAGACGTTTATCTATAGCTGCAAACGCCGCACCAGTAACTAACATCGCGCGCATGAAACGTCCCCGCTCCTTCAGTTTTTCATTTGCAATGAGCTCATCTGCTATCTTATCTCCTGTCCGTTCATCCGGGAAAAGTTCAAATGAGCAGCGTCTGGATTTATTTTCATCACTCATTAATCACACCACCTTTCATTTTTATCGTAACCGGCTCATTTAAACCGTCTGGTCTGTTTCCTCCGGCTCTACAAAAATAATGTCCATCATTTTTAATGGACACTATCGTATGAAACACCGGACCTGGATCACTGAAGCTTTACGTCTTCACTTTGAAGAACATTTACCCCGGGTTGTGGCCGGGCGTCGCCTGGGTGTACCAAAATCAACAGTTTGTAGTATGTTCGTGCGCTTTCGGAGAGCTGGCCTTTCGTGGCCTTTGCCCGCAGGCATGTCGGAGCAGGAACTTGATGCCTGCCTTTACGGACAATTTTCCACGGTACCAGTCGTACGTCCTGAAAGCACCGTTATATCCGAAGCCCCCGTGGTAAAAAAACGTCCCCGGCGGCCCAACTTCCCTTATGAGTTTAAAATCGCCTTAGTGGAGCAGTCACTGCAGCCCGGAGCCTGTGTGGCGCAGATCGCCCGGGAAAACGGAATCAACGATAACCTGCTCTTCAACTGGCGCCATCAATACCGGAAAGGTGGCCTGCTGCCTTCCGGAAAAAATATGCCGGCACTGCTTCCCGTGACGTTAACGCCGGAGCCGGATAATAAAATCCCGGCCCCCGCACAGGAACCAGAGCAGATAAATACACCGTCCGACAGTCTGTGTTGTGAGCTGGTTCTGCCGGCCGGAACTCTCAGGCTTAAAGGTAAACTGACGCCGGCGTTATTACAGACACTTATCCGCGAAATAAAAGGGAGCAGCCACTGATGATATCTCTCCCTGCAGGTTCGCGTATCTGGCTGGTTGCAGGTATCACCGATATGCGAAATGGCTTTAACGGCCTGGCATCAAAAGTTCAGAACGTCCTGAAGGATGACCCGTTCTCCGGACACCTGTTCATCTTCCGCGGACGTCGGGGTGACCAGATAAAAGTGTTGTGGGCTGACAGTGACGGACTGTGCCTCTTCACCAAACGCCTGGAGCGGGGCCGCTTCGTCTGGCCAGTCACCCGTGACGGCAAGGTGCACCTTACTCCGGCTCAGTTATCCATGCTTCTTGAAGGTATCAACTGGAAGCACCCGAAACGAACGGAACGCGCTGGAATCCGCATATAACCCGTTGTAAAGTGAGGATATGGACACCTCACTTGCTCATGAGAACGCCCGCCTGCGGGCACTGTTGCAGACGCAACAGGACACCATCCGCCAGATGGCTGAATACAACCGCCTGCTCTCACAGCGGGTGGCGGCTTATGCTTCCGAAATCAACCGGCTGAAGGCGCTGGTTGCGAAACTGCAACGTATGCAGTTCGGTAAAAGCTCAGAAAAACTTCGTGCAAAAACCGAACGGCAGATACAGGAAGCACAGGAGCGAATCAGCGCACTTCAGGAAGAAATGGCGGAAACGCTGGGTGAGCAATATGACCCGGTACTGCCATCCGCCCTGCGCCAGTCTTCAGCCCGTAAACCGTTACCGGCCTCACTTCCCCGTGAAACCCGGGTTATCCGGCCGGAAGAGGAATGCTGTCCTGCCTGTGGTGGTGAACTCAGTTCTCTGGGATGTGATGTGTCAGAGCAACTGGAGCTTATCAGCAGCGCCTTTAAGGTTATCGAAACACAACGTCCGAAACAGGCCTGTTGCCGGTGCGACCATATCGTGCAGGCACCAGTACCTTCAAAACCCATTGCACGCAGTTATGCCGGAGCGGGGCTTCTGGCCCATGTTGTCACCGGGAAATATGCAGACCATCTGCCGTTATACCGCCAGTCAGAAATATACCGTCGTCAGGGAGTGGAGCTGAGCCGTGCCACACTGGGGCGCTGGACAGGTGCTGTTGCTGAACTGCTGGAGCCGCTGTATGACGTCCTGCGCCAGTATGTGCTGATGCCCGGTAAAGTCCATGCTGATGATATCCCCGTCCCGGTCCAGGAGCCGGGCAGCGGTAAAACCCGGACAGCCCGGCTGTGGGTCTACGTCCGTGATGACCGTAACGCCGGTTCACAGATGCCCCCGGCGGTCTGGTTCGCGTACAGTCCGGACCGGAAAGGTATCCATCCACAAAATCACCTGGCCGGTTACAGCGGTGTGCTTCAGGCCGATGCTTACGGTGGTTACCGGGCGTTATACGAATCCGGCAGAATAACGGAAGCCGCGTGTATGGCTCATGCCCGGAGAAAAATCCACGATGTGCATGCAAGAGCGCCCACCTACATCACCACGGAAGCCCTGCAGCGTATCGGTGAACTGTATGCCATCGAGGCAGAGGTCCGGGGCTGTTCAGCAGAACAGCGTCTGGCGGCAAGAAAAGCCAGAGCCGCGCCACTGATGCAGTCACTGTATGACTGGATACAGCAACAGATGAAAACACTGTCGCGTCACTCAGATACGGCAAAAGCGTTCGCATACCTGCTGAAACAGTGGGATGCACTGAACGTGTACTGCAGTAATGGCTGGGTGGAAATCGACAACAACATCGCAGAGAACGCCTTACGGGGAGTGGCCGTAGGCCGGAAAAACTGGATGTTCGCGGGTTCCGACAGCGGTGGTGAACATGCGGCGGTGTTGTACTCGCTGATCGGCACATGCCGTCTGAACAATGTGGAGCCAGAAAAGTGGCTGCGTTACGTCATTGAACATATCCAGGACTGGCCGGCAAACCGGGTACGCGATCTGTTGCCCTGGAAAGTTGATCTGAGCTCTCAGTAAATATCAATACGGTTCTGACGAGTCGCTTACTTTTTATCATTCCCATGACTAAATCAAACTGCGGGGATGAGCTCAGATAAAAGCGCTTATCAGGAACCCTAGTCAGGTTCTTCACAGCCTCGGACACAATTTCAGCCCCACCACCAACACACATTACATGTGTATAGTCGGTGAAACGGCTGATGACATCATTAACTCGTTTAATAAGCAACTTCTGCCGTTCATTGATAACATTAATGATAGACTCACGCTGTTCAGCATTATAAATGCGACGGGAAAGGTAGTCAGGTTCATTACGGTGCACAATGATATTGTCAGCCTGGAATGAGCTCACTCTTGTATTAGCATGTACAGCCATCTGTTCCTTAACCCCGGATGTAATCAGGGACACGCCGATATTCGGATCACACCAGGTTTTTGTAATCCCTGTCATTTTGCTACGAACATGCGACACATCAAGAGTTGTACCACCGAGATCTACGATCAAAAGGGATTCATCATCCTCAAGCCCCGCAAGAACACTGAAACCAGCGGGAATACTTTCAGGAAGAACGGAAACACTGCGAATAACAAATGCATCACTCCCCTGCACCCGTACTTCACGCATCACATTTTTTTTCTTTCTTTCAATGTTTTGCTTATTTTTCTGATTGTTGGCGTCAAGGTATTCAGAGATCGGCAATGTGACGATGACATCAACAGGCTGCGCTTTCAGGCCGGTCTGCTGTAGCGCATGCTGAATGGCCACAACATTCACATCACTGTACTGATAGCGTGTTTCAGTCGTTACGACAGCATCAGCACTTAATGGATCAAATGAAAACTTCTCGCCGTCGATCTCGTAATTAGCCGGGGCAGCATCATCCAGTAAACTAAAAGACCATTCCGGTTTAAAGCTGTTAGGGCTGATTAGCGTTTTCACGTCACCATCCTCCAACCAGGCAAGTTTAATGTTGGTAGAACCATCATCAATAAAGATTTTCATAACCAGTCTCCGTTGCTCATAAACAAATAGAAAAAACAAACATACTTCATACATATAATGTATATTCAATTATAATGAAAAAATGGTCTTTCTGAAAAGACAAATACAACATAAAAACACGATAAATTGCATGTGCATTGTACACACAACTTTAAGACCGAGGAAATCATAGATACAAAAACATTATGAAGGTTATATGTGATACATAAATGCAATATAAAAACATCTTTGACATCATGGTTCAGGTTAAGGGAAAAGGAATGAAATGGTGAAACTGAGAGGAAAGGAAAGCGGTGACGAATCATGTCACCATATACAGAAAGATGTCTAATGGGGACTCTTCAGGTACCTGAAGAATCCCCATAACGCATTTAAAAGACACCCATCAGATACCCTCAAGGTACCCTATGAATTATTGACCTATTGCACCGTCACGTTCAAGCTTCTCTCTTATAGCCTCAATAATATATGAGCTAAAATCCAGAGATGTTTTACTGGTCGCTTTAAGTTCCGCATGTGCTTCAAAATACGACAGCGGTATGGCCTTAAGATTCTTAGCCTTCGTCCTGGCAGCTACGGGACGACCTGAAACTTCCTCTGCACCTTCATTTGGCTGAGACGGGACTGTTGCTGTTACGGCAGAAGAAGAAGTTTGTAATCTGGCAGAATCCACCAGGTTTTTCAGTTTTTCAGCCTGTGCACTAAATTTCGCTTTGCTCATGAGATAACCCAGGATGTTTGTTAGATACTCAAAAGATATCTATTAAAAGCCTAAAGGATACTATATGGATACCCAATAGATATACCTTACTGTTTATTATTTTCAATCAGATGATTGATTTCTTCGATCAGGGCAATAACTTCCTTACCTCCTGCCGAATAGCGCCCATGAACAGACTCAGTGATTCCCATCCCAGTCTCAATGACATCCTCAAATTCTGCACGAGCAGAAATGCGGCTCTTCATCAGCTTCAGATGTTTGAACGATGGCAGGATTGCATCAAGCTTAGGGAATTTCTTCTTGTTAGGATTAACTTTACAGAGATACAGGTGAGCAATTATATCGGTCCCCATGATAGAGCTGATTTCGTCCAGTACTCCATCAAAATGCATCAAACCAATACGCTCAGTCAGGGAATCTTTTGAAGGGACAATAACGCAGTCTGCAAAGGCAATCGCAGTACGGGTAAGATCTGAGTCAAATCCCCCACAGTCAATAAGTAACGTCTTATCGCTGTTCTTGTAGGGAGTCATAATTTCGATTAACTCATCCACTGTTTTGGGTACTTTCACGGAAATTTCTTTTCCTTCAGGTCTCAGCCCCAGAATGATAGAAAGCCCAGTATGAGTATCCAGATCAACTGTATCAGACTTCATTTCACCAACAATGTTTACGGATGAAGTTGTCTTACCCACACCACCTTTGGGATGCGTATTAGCAATAACAGGCATAGTGTATCTCCAGAATCCAAATGTAATACCCATAAAGAACCCCAAAGACATCTTTCGGATATCCAAGAGGTACTCAACAGATGTTTTTTTACTCTATACCAGTCCGGCATGTCAACAGAATATGAAATACCGATAATATATCCATGAGATATCCGAAAGGGATTTAAAAAAGTCAGAGCTTAAGGAATTCTTTTGAGCATAGACACTGCATCGGACTCAGGCATCGCAAACTGCACCCGGTGCCGTGCAGCCACATCCAGTGCAAACACCTTCGTGTAGACCTCTGTTGAGCTGATGGACTTATGCCCCATCAGGCTCTGCAGGACCTTCAGTGGAATACCGGCATACAGCATATGCATCGCATAGGAGTGGCGGAATGTATGTGGTGTGACAAGAACAGAGAACGTCACACCGTCAGCAGCAGCGGCGGCAACCGCTTCCCCAATCCAGGTCCTGACTGTTCTGTCCGTCACTTCCCAGATCCTCACTTTCTCTGTTCTGCCGGTGCGACAGTTACGCCGCTCCCTGGGGATTTTCAGTGTTGCCACCATCGTCTGCAGCTGGCTGAGGTACCAGGCATCAGAGATGCGGAACCAGCCGGTGAGTCTGCTTACCGGCCGGCGATCTTCCTGCCGTTCTGGCTGTCTTTTCGGTCCGTTGTTTCAGGGTCGCAAGCTGCACAAACGGATACGGAGGCGCGAGCGAAAAATCCCCCCGTGTCAGCGCCAGTGCTTCATTAATGCGCGCACCGGTGTTCCACAGTGTGGCCAGCAGCATCTTGCGGCGCAGATCCGGGACGTAATGGAGCAGGGCACTCACTTCCGGAGCCAGCAGATATTTCGGCAGTTCATCATGGACCATCGACATCTGGCGAAGTGCCAGAGCTGCCGGATAATCAATGACAGCAGGAAGTTGTGGAGACTGTCCGGCAGAATACACTGCCGGTACCATGGCTGCAGACTGGCTGTGTATAACGGAGCCTGACATTTATATTCCCCAGAACATCAGGTTAATGGCGTTTTTGATGTCATTTTCGCGGTGGCTGAGATTGTCAGCGCCAGTGATATAAGACGGTAATTCGCCATTTGGATTGTCCGCTCCACCCAACATGTTGTTTCCTTAAGGTTCTCACACCAGAAAGGACATCAACATGCTGAGCAGAGAGGACTTTTACATGATAAAGCAAATGCGCCAGCAGGGCGCGTACATTGTCGATATTGCGACTCAGATTGGTTGCTCTGAACGGACGGTCAGACGCTACCTCAAATACCCTGAACCGCCAGCCAGAAAAACCCGCCACAAAATGGTTAAGCTGAAACCGTTTATGGATTACATCGACATGCGCCTGGCAGAGAATGTCTGGAATAGCGAGGTTATCTTCGCGGAGATTAAGGCAATGGGTTATACGGGCGGACGTTCCATGCTGCGTTACTACATCCAGCCCAAACGTAAAATGCGTCCGTCAAAAAGAACAGTTCGCTTCGAAACTCAGCCAGGATACCAGCTCCAGCACGACTGGGGCGACGTTGAGGTGGAGGTTGCCGGCAACGGTGCAAAGTTAACTTTGCGGTTAATACGCTGGGGTTCTCCCGCCGCTTCCATGTCTTCGCCGCACCAAAACAGGATGCTGAGCATACCTACGAATCACTGGTTCGCGCCTTCCGCTACTTCGGATAGATAATAGCTTTATCAAGTAATTTAATACTATCCATTCCATTAACTCTTTTTTAAAGATAAAAAACTGTACCATAGTTTGTTTAAATAACATAGATAATCGTTACAAGATTATTGCAGAAATCTATATCATATAAAAAGCCAATATATTATTTATATACTAACGTTCACGTAAACTTTCATTAATAGTTTCATTTAATGGGCTAAGAAGATAGCTGATAACACTACGCACTCCTGTTTTTATTTCTGCCATAACCGTCATTCCAGCTGTAACAGGAATTTTTTTTCTTTCTCCCTGTATATCATTCCGATCAATAGATATAATCACGTTAAATACAAGTCCTGTATCCGGAACAGAAACAGGATCTGCAGTTATATTTTTTACTTTCCCCGTAAGGTAACCATAGCGTGTATATGGATATGCATCTACTTTAATAACTACCTCCTGTCCAGGTTGTATAAAACCGATATCCTTGTTAAGTACAGACGCTGTAACTTCGAGAATGTCATTATCAGGGACAATCATCATCAGCGTTTCTGCTGTTGTGACAACTCCACCTTCTGTATGTATATTTAACTCCTGAACAGTACCACTAACAGGAGCTTTAATAAAAGATGACGCTTTTCTCTGCCTGTTTTTTTCAAGCTCATGCTCCAGTAACACAATGTTATCTGTTGATTTTCTGTGCTTCTCGATAATTTCACTTCTGAAAATATTCGTCTCCAGTGCCAGTTCTTCCCGCACAAGTTCTATTTCTTTTTCAAGTTGAGAAACCTGTGCAAGCCAGACTGCATGTTCATTTTTTGCCTGAATATACTTATTTTCCTGCTCCATAACTGAATGTTGAGAAACAGCTTTTTTATTCAACAAATACTTAAAATCATTGAGTTTTTTTCTTCATGTGATACCTGATGCTCATACAGGCTAACACGAGCAAGCGCTGCATCCCGTTCAACTACTTTTTTATTTAATGTAAGCTGCTTTTGATTTTTTCTGTTCTGCCATGTCATGAATTGTTCTTTTATTAATGAGCTAACCCTCAGAAAATGTTCACCTCCCGCGTTATCTTCTCCACCAGGAAAATCTGTTATCCTTATTTCTGGAAGCTCATTCTTTTGAATTGATTCAGAAAGAATTGCGTAGCGATATTGTTCTGTTTTTTCATACAACAAAGATGCTTCTGATTTTGAAATATCAGATTCAACACCAGGCACTGTCAATTCAACTAATGGATCATTTTTTTTACAAAAGCGCCATCTTTTACCATTATTTTTTCTACAATTGCATTCTCTATCGGTTTTATTTCTTTGCTTCTTCCACTATGAGTAAACTTACCATTTGCTACTGAGACTATTTCTACTTTCCCAAGGACAGATAAGAGAAGAGATATAATTACAAATAATAAAATACTCCATATAACAAAATGAGAACGTCTGGATACTGGTGTTTCAATGAGTTCAAGGTGAGCAGGAAGAAATGCATACTCATCTTTTTCTCTGACAGGAGCGTCAAGTGTGTGACGAATTTTCCAGACATCAGAAAAAACCGCCTTATAACGGCAAATCAAATCCCATAAACTTTTCATGTAAAAGCGCATACATTATGCCTGCAAATGATATAAATATGCATATAAACTGTCTTTTTTGGAGATAAGCTCTTTATGTGTGCCATCTTCAGAAATAATACCATTATCCATAACAATTATTCTTTTTGCATTTTTTACAGTGGACAACCTGTGTGCAATAATAATTACGGTTCTGTTCTTACATATTCTTGACATATTTTTCATTATTATATTTTCCGACTCATAATCAAGAGCACTTGTTGCTTCATCAAAAATAAGAATTCGAGGATTTGTAACAAGAGCCCAGGCTATTGCGATCCGTTGACGCTGCCCTCCTGAAAGACCAACGCCCTGTTCTCCAACAATAGTATTGTACCCTTCTTTTAGTTCCGTAATAAAATCATGGGCACCTGCAAGTCTGGCTGCCTCAATTGCCTGCTCCATAGATACAGTCGGAGAAGCTAATGTAATATTATCGATAATACTACGATTTAATAGAGTATTTTCCTGCAATACAACACCAATCTGGCGTCGTAACCATTCTGGATCAGAAAGTGATAAATCATGCCCATCAATTAAAATCTGTCCTGTCTCTGGTATATAAAAGCGCTGAAGCAGTTTTGTTAATGTACTTTTTCCTGAACCAGAACGGCCAACTATACCGATAACATCCCCCTTCGATATGTATAAATTAATATTATTTAAAATAACATTGCCGTCAGAAGAATACCGAAACCTAACATTTTTAAATTCGATATCCCCCTGAATTTCCGGCAGTATATTTCTGCCTGACTTTTTCTCTACCGGTGTATTTAATACATCTCCAAGGCGCTCAACAGAAATACCAACTTGCTGAAAATCCTGCCAAAGATGAGCCAGTCTGATAACAGGAGCAATGACCTGACCTGCAAGCATATTAAACGCGATTAACTGCCCGATGCTTATCTCTCCCGATATGACAAGATGTGCTCCCATCCAGAGACTAATTACCATTACACTTTTCTGTATCAGCTGTATACCCTGCTGCCCTGTCATTGCAACCAGATTTACCCTGAAACTGGAAGCAACATACCCGGCCAGTTGTTTATCCCATGTAGCAATCATTTGTGGCGATACTGCCATGGATTTAATTGTATTTATTGCTGTTACCATCTCGACAAGAAAAGCTTGATTTTCTGCATTCCTGAGAAATTTATCATCAAGACGTCGACGTAATAAGGGTGATATAAACAATGACCATATAACATAACAAGGTAGTGACAATAATATAACCAGTGTTAATTGAGGGCTGTAATACCACATGACACAAAAAAATATTACAGAAAAAATAGATCAAGAACTGATGTCAACGCTTGTCCGGTTAAAAAATTACGAATTTGTTCCAGTTCCCTTACTCTGGCAACGGTCTCTCCGACCCTGCGATTTTCAAAATATGAAACAGGTAATGCAAGCAAATGTCTGAATAACTTAGCACCCAGTTCAACGTCAATACGACTTGTCGTATGAGAGAAAATATAAGTTCTGGCTCCGGTTAATATCACTTCAAAAATTATCACTATAATAAATGCCATTGTAATAATATTTAACGTTGAAAACCCCCGATGAACTAAAACCTTATCCATTACAACCTGAAAAAAAAGAGGTGTTATTAACGCAAGAAACTGAATAAAAGCAGAAACAGTTAACACCTCAAGTAAAATCTTCCTGTATTTCACAACAGAGGGGATAAACCAGGAAAAATCAAATTTAGCTAACTCTCCGACTACTGTTGCTCTTGACGTAACCAGAATAACTTTTCCCTGATACAGTTTTTCGAACTCATCCCGGCTAAAAGTTTGTGACTGATGCTGTTCAGGATCATAAACAAGATAGCGTGATGAATCTTTAGTTACACGAGATAATATATAATGCTTACCGTCATCCCGCCATATCAACGCAGGTAATGGAATCATTGATAATCTGGCAAAATGTTTTTCTACATATTTTGCTTTTAAGCCAATGGATTTCGCTGCCAGTAACCATTCAGTCACCCCAAAATCTTGTGTGTGGGTATTAAACTGATGCCTTATAGTTTCAGCATTGACAGTTATATTATGATATTGTGCAAGCAATATCAGTGTATACAAGCTACTATGAGAACTACATTTACTCATGATAAAACGATGCCCATTCCTCCTGGAATGGGCATCACCTCCGCTTTTAGTCTCAGACAGTTGTCGTTAAAATTGTTGAGTGTGTGTTATTTTGATGTAAGGCTAAATTATATAAAGATGCTAATCGTTCATCACCTGAATCTAACCCTGAAACTGAAGAAATAATTTTGTTAATATCATTGGCAACACTGGTGATATTAACCATATTTTTTTCTGATGCTATAGAACTAGCTTTTATATAACCTGACCAATCATTATTTTTATGAGGTATGTTATCAGATTTAATTTCACGACCATCTTTATCTGTTATAATCTCAACAAGATGATTATCTGCTCCTGAGGCATCTTTCGCAAACCAGTTTTTAAATGTTATCCCATTGACATCATTTGACTCATTAAATGATAGTACACCATTAATGGCTTTATTCATGATAAGATCATTTCCCACTTTCTTAAATGCGATATCATCAAAGCTAATATCAGATAAGTGCAGGCGATCTCCTTTACCTCCTTCATCTGCAATTGTATGATGACCATAGTTTTGCCGATAAACATAAATATCATTACCAAAACCGCCATTCAGATAGTCATTACCTTCCCCTCCATCCAGAAGGTCAATACCACCACCATAAAGTTTATCATCACCAGTGCCACCTGACAGAATATTATAAGCTCCGTGTGCCTGAAGCTCATCATTACCGCTTCCTCCTGTCAGATAATTATTACCATCCCCTCCACTCAATTTATCGTTTCCACTACCACCAAATAACTGGTCGTCGCCCTGTCCTCCGGATATATAATCATCCCCATCATCGCCGTATAGTCGATCATTACCATAATTACCTTCGATATAATCGTTCCCATCTGCGCCATGGAATATATCATTAAACTTACCGCCTTTGAATTCATCATCATGTTTTCCGCCGATGAGTTCTTCAACAGAATGTAGCTTATCTATCACATCATAAGAAATTCCACCGGCTCTGAATTCAAAATCACGATATTGTATTTTCTCTGTTCGCTTTCCCACTGACACCTCCTGTTCATTAACGACTTCCTGCAATACCTTCACGTCACCATACATATTTTTTGAAACTATATACTCACCAGGTTTCGATGCTCCTGTTGCATCAATTGTTAGTTTGCCAGCATCCGTCTTATTATAAGATACGGTGTCATGGCCTTCTCCAGCAAATACTTCTGACGAGCCTGAGCCAGAATAAACAATATCATTTTTATCTCCGAGCTCAGAAATTATTTTCGCCTGATGGTATTTATTATCCTTTTCAACAAACTGAATCAGATTTGAATAATCATATACACCTTTATGACTTTTTAATCCTTTTACAGACCATGTATCCTTACCATTTACAATAAGAGATGTCATATATTCATATTTACCACTCTGTTTTCTTTCTCTGACTTCTTCTCCTGGGGTAAATGTTGGTGGATTTGCCCCTATATTTCCAGACATCTGTTATCACTTAACCCATTACAAGCCCGCTGCCGCAGATATTCCCGTGGCGAGCGATAACCCAGTGGATTTGCCCCTATATTTCCAGACATCTGTTATCACTTAACCCATTACAAGCCCGCTGCCGCAGATATTCCCGTGGCGAGCGATAACCCAGCGCACTATGCGGATGCCATTCGTTATAATGCTCGAACGCCTCTGCAAGGTTCTTTGCTGCCGTTAACCCGTCTGGTTTGGGCATGATACTGATGTAGTCACGCTTTATCGTTTTCACGAAGCTCTCTGCTATTCCGTTACTCTCCGGACTCCGCACCGCCGTGTTCTTCGGTTCAAGTCCCAACATCCGGGCGAACTGGCGTGTTTCATTAGCCCGGTAGCATGAACCATTATCCGTCAGCCACTCCACTGGAGACGACGGAAGATCGTTGCCGAAGCGGCGTTCCACCGCTCCCAGCATGACGTCCTGTACTGTTTCACTGTTGAAGCCGCCAGTAGTCACCGCCCAGTGCAGTGCCTCACGATCACAGCAGTCCAGCGCGAACGTGACACGCAGTCTCTCTCCGTTATCACAGCAGAACTCGAACCCGTCAGAGCACCATCGCTGATTGCTTTCTTTCACGGCCACTCTGCCTGTATGTGCCCGTTTCGATGGCGGTACAGCAGGTTTTCGCTCAAGCAACAGCGCATTCTGGCGCATGATCCGGTAAACACGTTTGGCATTGATCGCAGGCATACCATCAAGTTCTGCCTGTCTGCGAAGCAGCGCCCATACCCGACGATAACCATACGTGGGCAGCTCTCCGATAACATGGTGTATACGGAGAAGCACATCCGTATCATCAGTGTGACGACTGCGGCGGCCATCCATCCAGTCATCGGTTCGTCTGAGAATGACGTGCAACTGCGCACGCGACACCCGGAGACAACGGCTGACTAAGCTTACTCCCCATCCCCGGGCAATAAGGGCGCGTGCGCTATCCACTTTTTTGCCCGTCCATATTCAACGGCTTCTTTGAGGAGTTCATTTTCCATCGTTTTCTTGCCGAGCAGGCGCTGGAGTTCTTTAATCTGCTTCATGGCGGCAGCAAGTTCAGAGGCAGGAACAACCTGTTCTCCGGCGGCGACAGCAGTAAGACTTCCTTCCTGGTATTGCTTACGCCAGAGAAATAACTGGCTGGCTGCTACACCATGTTGCCGGGCAACGAGGGAGACCGTCATTCCCGGTTCAAAGCTCTGCTGAACAATTGCGATCTTTTCCTGTGTGGTACGCCGTCTGCGTTTCTCCGGCCCTAAGACATCAATCATCTGTTCTCCAATGACTAGTCTAAAAACTAGTATTAAGACTATCACTTATTTAAGTGATACTGGTTGTCTGGAGATTCAGGGGGCCAGTCTACCCAGCGCACTATGCGGATGCCATTCGTTATAATGCTCGAACGCCTCTGCAAGGTTCTTTGCTGCCGTTAACCCGTCTGGTTTGGGCATGATACTGATGTAGTCACGCTTTATCGTTTTCACGAAGCTCTCTGCTATTCCGTTACTCTCCGGACTCCGCACCGCCGTGTTCTTCGGTTCAAGTCCCAACATCCGGGCGAACTGGCGTGTTTCATTAGCCCGGTAGCATGAACCATTATCCGTCAGCCACTCCACTGGAGACGACGGAAGATCGTTGCCGAAGCGGCGTTCCACCGCTCCCAGCATGACGTCCTGTACTGTTTCACTGTTGAAGCCGCCAGTAGTCACCGCCCAGTGCAGTGCCTCACGATCACAGCAGTCCAGCGCGAACGTGACACGCAGTCTCTCTCCGTTATCACAGCAGAACTCGAACCCGTCAGAGCACCATCGCTGATTGCTTTCTTTCACGGCCACTCTGCCTGTATGTGCCCGTTTCGATGGCGGTACAGCAGGTTTTCGCTCAAGCAACAGCGCATTCTGGCGCATGATCCGGTAAACACGTTTGGCATTGATCGCAGGCATACCATCAAGTTCTGCCTGTCTGCGAAGCAGCGCCCATACCCGACGATAACCATACGTGGGCAGCTCTCCGATAACATGGTGTATACGGAGAAGCACATCCGTATCATCAGTGTGACGACTGCGGCGGCCATCCATCCAGTCATCGGTTCGTCTGAGAATGACGTGCAACTGCGCACGCGACACCCGGAGACAACGGCTGACTAAGCTTACTCCCCATCCCCGGGCAATAAGGGCGCGTGCGCTATCCACTTTTTTGCCCGTCCATATTCAACGGCTTCTTTGAGGAGTTCATTTTCCATCGTTTTCTTGCCGAGCAGGCGCTGGAGTTCTTTAATCTGCTTCATGGCGGCAGCAAGTTCAGAGGCAGGAACAACCTGTTCTCCGGCGGCGACAGCAGTAAGACTTCCTTCCTGGTATTGCTTACGCCAGAGAAATAACTGGCTGGCTGCTACACCATGTTGCCGGGCAACGAGGGAGACCGTCATCCCCGGTTCAAAGCTCTGCTGAACAATTGCGATCTTTTCCTGTGTGGTACGCCGTCTGCGTTTCTCCGGCCCTAAGACATCAATCATCTGTTCTCCAATGACTAGTCTAAAAACTAGTAACAACCTGTTCTCCGGCGGCGACAGCAGTAAGACTTCCTTCCTGGTATTGCTTACGCCAGAGAAATAACTGGCTGGCTGCTACACCATGTTGCCGGGCAACGAGGGAGACCGTCATCCCCGGTTCAAAGCTCTGCTGAACAATTGCGATCTTTTCCTGTGTGGTACGCCGTCTGCGTTTCTCCGGCCCTAAGACATCAATCATCTGTTCTCCAATGACTAGTCTAAAAACTAGTATTAAGACTATCACTTATTTAAGTGATACTGGTTGTCTGGAGATTCAGGGGGCCAGTCTAGTTGGTGTTACAAATGTCAAAACACTTGATACATTACCTGTTGAAAGGTCTATGGTCCCTTTTTGAGGATCAAAAACTTGTTGTGTAAACTCCTTCGGTTGATCCTCTAAAAGCCCTCCATTCTCCAGATAATTAATATATGCCTTACCACTCTGACTACGATCAGCATTACGGGTTATACCTGCAAGTTCACCGATCTTCTCATCCCAATGTTGCTGAGTTATTGCGACAGCTCTTTCTACTGCATGCTGACGAGAAAAATCTGCAAGCAAAGACAGAGAGTCTTCTAAAAATGCAGCATGTCTTGCATCATAGCCATTCTCAAAATAATTTTTGCCATGCTCCTTTTCCCATTCATTGATCCGAGCAGCGAATTTATCTGCAACGTGCTCAAACATAGCCTGTTTTGATGCTTCCAGAATGCCAGATATCGTACCGGTTAATGCACTCACTAGCATGCTTATCGGGGCCCCTATGAGGGATGCACTGGAGGCTGCACTAACTCCCGCAGATACAGAACTCAGAACAGTATTTATTGTTGTCAGGGCTGCATCTATAGCTCCGGTTTCTTTATGAAAGGCTGCAAGTAAAGCATCCCCTTCATAATTCAATTTTTTAAATCGTTCAGAATATGCTTCAAGCTGCTTAGCTCGCTCAAATTTATCTGCAATAGCCAGGAAAGAAAGAGGACTGATAGCCAGCATAACAGCCGATGTGATCAGACCCGCACTTGCAGCTGTTGTCGATAAGCCCTGTGCCATTCTCTGAGCCAGAATATATTGTGAAACAGCTTTACCAACATTTCCCAGAACCTGAGTTGTCAGTTCGATACCTGCTGCTGCTTTTGTTCCTGTATGTGCGTCACTGTTTCCCAGAATAAAGCTTGCTGATACAGCTGAAAGAATTCCAGAGATAACATCCAGCCCATCCCCCAAGGGGCCCAGGTCAGGTAAATTTTGTAATTTTCCACCAACAGAACTTAAGCTAGGTTTACTGGATAAAAATGAGCCAAGCTGGTTAAGCTGCTCAGAAAATGAATCAACAGTACTGTTTATACTTGATACTGTATCTACAAGGTGATTAATAAGTTCAATACTATTTTTGGCAATATCATTCTGACTTATATCCTCTCCTCCCCGTTGTTTTCTCAGCAATTCATCAAGAGCCATGCCTGATAAGGCAATCCCCGTAAAATTATGTAGTGCTGAAAGAACTGTTCCGGCTTTTCCCAGATTATTACCTACATTCTCAGCGGTTCCGCCTATTTTACTCCCAACGTTCTGATACTTCTGCAGAAGTTTATCAAGTTGTGGTGCGAATATTGCAACACCACGTTCAGTTAATCCTAAAACTTTTTCTGCTGTACCAAAAAACTGGTTTGCAATCGCTGTATCATCTCGTTCAGTACGGTGTATTTCTATTCCAAGCTCATCAGCAGCTTTGACCAACTCATTAATACCCACGCCCTGAGCTTCATAATCATCAGGTATTAATAATATGAGTTTTTTTCCAGCGGTACGTACGTTTGATGATGCTGTATTAAATGCTGATTTTGTAGTCGATGTCGCATTGCTGAAAATGTTCTTTATTTTATTTACTGTCATATTAGTTTGCTTTCTCAATATTAAAATTAAAATCTTGTCTATTTTTTACTTCAGACATAAGTTCATGATGGTATTGCCTGAATATTTTTGATGCCAATTTTTTATCTATCCCCCCACCATGAAACTCAGCTATTTTCCCTGTTTTACCATACTCATCTAACCTTATTGCTCTGAATAACTCATAAGGATACTTTTTCCTCATGTGTTTATATAAGTCCATGTTGTGTCCAAATGGCGCTATCCAGTCAATAAACCACTTCCTTTCTCCCGATATCCAGTCCTTTGCATACAAAGATGTTACATCATTTATATATTTCACCTCGCATTCCAGATCTAAACTGGCCCAGCTACAAAAAGCTACAGGAAGGTCATCCTTTGTCAGCAAAGCAAATTGATTTGTCTGAATGGCAGGTATGACATTAATAGCAAAAACAGACAGAGGCCATTTTCTATGCAGCGGAGAACAGGCCCATAACCATGCAACCTTTCCCATGACATCAAAGACATTAGATTTCATAATATTTAAAGATGTATAAAATTCAAGAATGGTAAAGAAATTAAAATAAAGACACAGAAATCATATTATTTGAAAAATAAACATCTAAAAACAAAAAGCTACCGCAAGGAGCTCCCCTCCTAACACAAACAACTATAATATATTGGCTACAACTCTTATGCATATTACAGATGAGTTATATTATAATACTCAGATGATTGTTTTGTAAGATAACAAATGATTTTCATATGAGTCCCCTGCTACAAAAACTTTATTAAAGAGGTATCAGACAGATTACAGCAAACCATTTGGTTACAGTTACCAAAGAAAACCCACTCAAGTTTCATACTGAAGGTATTCTCATCCAGCATTGAAGTGGTCAACAAAAACTGGTCACCGCGTTAGAGTTTTTCCAGTATCGATTTTCCGATTCGTTTGGGGGTAACCCACCGTTATATTCGTGCGGTCTTAGTGCGCTGTAATATCCAACGATATAGTCCGTTATGGCGTGAGCTGCCTCGCTGAAGCTTACGTAACCCACCACCGGCATCCATTAACCCCGGGGCAGTCACTGAATGAGGGACCAGCAGCGGTAAAATAACCTGCATAATTTCATAATGATGCCTCTGTTAGTTATGAAGGTTTACGTCATTAAAATTGCTGTTCGTGGTGTCAGTCCTATGGTCTGGCGTCGGCTGAGGATTGCAGCCGATACATCACTGGCTGCACTCCATTTTATTATCCAGATCATTCAGGGCTGGGGTGATGACCACCTGCACCAGTTTCATATTTACGGTAAAGATTACGGTATCACTTACGAGGGGAGCATTGGTTTTCCGGATAAGCCGGAAACCGGATCTGCGCGGCGGGGAACGGGCAGGAAATATGATGATTAAGCAACTTACATAAAATCATATCAGATATGATTTTTACCTGTCAGAATATTATCAGATGGAGCGTGCAGGATGGATGAAGAAAGGGTGTTTTCACTCAGCTATGAGCAACTAACCCGAATAGCGGAAAAAAATATCCGTGAATGTGGGCTGGACAGCCAGAGCGCCAGGTGCATCAGTGAATTGAAGGCCTCAGCTCTGCTGTGGTTGTGGTATCGAGTAGGCAGCCTGACGGCTGCAACTTGTCATGGTCTGCCATTACCGCTATAAAAACAGACAATGTTATTGTCTTTCAGGTGGTTATATGGCCCGTTCAGCTAAACCCCGTAAACGAAAACCTGCACCTCAAAGAAGCAAACTTCCCCGCTATGTCGTGAAGCTTCACGACGATGACTTCTTTGACGAAGAAGACACAGAAGTTCTGCGCTTTGATAATTTTGACGATGCCGTTGAGTGCTGCGCTGACCTGGGTATTCCGTTCTTTGTGGATGCGGGAAACAAAAAGCTGGTCTTCTGGTTTGTACGTGTTGATGACGAAGGGTATCCGGAAATAGCCCGCTGCACGGAGCGGGAATTTGCAACCATTTTTGCCGGTATCAGCGCCGGCGGCATGTACTGTCCGGAGTGCGGCACGGTTCACTGGCCGGACGGAGTCACCCCGCCCTTCTGATGTTTCCCCGTTTTGCCGATATTTTTCAGCAGGGAAACCTCTGGCTTAACTGGCTGGAGAAGCAGCCGGAAGGTTCAGTGCGTCCGGTGGTGATTGAGTCGGTGACAAAAATCAGGTGGAGAGGGATGTATCAGCAGTTACTGAAAGTTGCCCCGCTGAAGTGCATCCTGTGCGGGAGTCAGATGCATTTTACGGGGCTGAAGCGGGGTTACCGTCTGGCAGATCTGGTTGTGATGCATGAGCCACTGGCGCGAATGTGGGTATGCAGCTGAAAGCCGCAGAGGGGAAGTTGCGTCCATTTTCAGGGAAATGGAGCAAAAAACCGCCACTTATGCTTTGTATCAATCAGTATCGCCCCGTTCGATAGTCGTTTCCTTTCATATGGTGTACAAGGAATGTCGAAGAAACATCCGTTTCGTGATGTTTTTTTAATCTTTTTGGGATTTAAATTCCTGTCGATGAACAAGAAAAGTATAAAACCATTACTTAACATGATATTAATAGTAAAAAAATCCAGACGACCAGTCAATTAACATATATAACACTATAAAAATAATATAAAAAAGCGAGTACACCTCGACATATAACATGATGCAACTCACAAAAAAAAAATAAAAAAATTGCAAAGACCGTTTAACTAATCTCAAATATCCGTGAAACAACATGACGGGAGGTAACATGAAAAAGCTAATGTTGGCAATTTTTATTTCTGTATTATCTTTCCCCTCTTTTAGCCAGAAAGCTGAATCAGTTGACTCTTCAAAAGAGAAAATTACATTAGACACTAAAAAGTGTAATGTTGTAAAAAACAACAGTGAAAAAAAAATCAGAAAATATGAATAACACATTTTACTGCTGTGAACTTTGTTGTAATCCAGCCTGTGCTGGATGTTATTAAAATCATAGAGGGAATCTTTATTCTGATTCCCTCTATATTATATGTACTGGTGCTAAGAAAATCATACTAAAAAACAACGCTTTTATATTATATGGCCAGAATATTTTAATAATGACCTTATATTTTACGACGATTAAAATTCTAGTGACAGAGCAAGAAAGTAATGCGAGAAGATAAACTAAAGTATTTGCTTGAAATTTATAGAGAAAATGAAAGAAAGATAAAAGAGCTGGAACAGATCAAAAGCCATATATCTCAGTTAGAAGTCGCAGTGCTTCGAATTAATAACCTAAAAGTGCGAGAAGATATTGATTCGCTGTTAAAGAGTTATAATTATTAATGCTAATAAAAGCCAGTTTGTGACAGATAAAACAGAGTCATGTAAGTCGCGGACAGCGGTATCGCTTGTTTTTTTAATTTACTATACGTCAAGCTGCCCCTATTATTTCATTCGTTACTGGCGATATTATAAACGTTATGTCGCTCTTGTTTCCCTGCAGTAATCACTTATATAACATTTCTTCATCAATGCGAACAGATGTAATGACAAACGTATTGACGAGTAACAGATGCCGCGTCAGCGGCATGTAAGGCGGCATACTGTTGTTTCATATGGCACAGAAATAAAACCGCCGAAGCCCGGCGTAAGCCGGTACTGATTGACAGATTTAACCTTACCCACCCCATCCTGTTAAGCCATACCCACTTTCAGCCATGACAGAGCCTCTGTACGCGGTCGGAGTGGTCCCGACAAGGGTTTCCCGCAGTCGGGGCGTATCTCCGCGTTAGCGGACCGTGAGGGCCGCTTACGAGCGTGTATGAGAGACGTTGTCAACGCCACGATGTTTGACCGTTATGGGGATGCAGACGATTTCCTAGACTGCTTTATCATTCCAGCCCGCATTGTTGGCGGTACATTTCAGGGCTGACTGCACCCAGCGATAATTTTATACGCCGCTCGTTATACCATCTGAGTAAGCATCCACTTACTGCATGAACTTTTCTGGCGTGATGTCTGACCATTTACGCCCATAATACATTTCCGTTTTCAGTCTGCCGAAAAAGCCTTCACATGCGGCATTATCAGGTGAACATCCTTTACGGGACATTGAGCGAATAAGACCTGCTGCATTCACTCTTTCCAGCCAGCCTGGCCAGCGATAATGCCCACCTCTGTCACTGTGTGTCACCGGTCGTTCGCCAGCATTTAACGTTTCGACCGCATTATCCAGCATGGTGTTGACCAGTTCAGCGTCGGGACGTGTACTGAGAGACCAGCTCACAACTTTTCCATCGAAGCAGTCCACGAGCGGTGATAGCCAGACTTTACCTGCAGGGAGCTGGAAATCCATGATATCTGTCAGCCATTTCTGTTTTGAGACAGTTATGAAAATTAAAATCCTGCACAAGCAGGGAATGAGTAGCCGGGCGATTGCCAGAGAACTGGGGATCTCCCGCAATACCGTTAAACGTTATTTGCAGGCAAAATCTGAGCCGCCAAAATATACGCCGCGACCTGCTGTTGCTTCACTCCTGGATGAATACCGGGATTATATTCGTCAACGCATCACCGATGCTCATCCTTACAAAATCCCGGCAACGGTAATCGCTCGCGAGATCAGATACCTAGGATATCGTGGCGGAATGACCATTCTCAGGGCGTTCATTCGTTCTCTCTCGGTTTCTCAGGAGCAGGAGCCTGTTGTTCGGTTCGAAACGGAACCCGGACGACAGATGCAGGTTGACTGGGGCACTATGCGTAATGGTCGCTCACCGCTTCACGTGTTCGTTGCTGTTCCCGGATACAGCCGAATGTTGTACATCGAATTCACTGACAATATGCGTTATGACACGCTGGAGACCTGCCATCGTAATGCGTTCCGCTTCTTTGGTGGTGTGCCGCGCGAAGTGTTGTATGACAATATGAAAACTGTGGTTCTGCAACGTGACGCATATCAGACCGGTCAGCACCGGTTCCATCCTTCGCTGTGGCAGTTCGGCAAGGAGATGGGCTTCTCTCCCCGACTGTGTCGCCCCTTCAGGGCACAGACTAAAGGTAAGGTGTAACGGATGGTGCAGTACACCCGTAACAGTTTTTATATCCCACTAATGACTCGCCTGCGCCCGATGGGGATCACTGTCGATGTTGAAACAGCCAACCGCCACGGTCTGCGCTGGCTGCACGATGTCGCTAACCAACGAAAGCATGAAACAATCCAGGCCCGTCCCTGCGATCGCTGGCTCAGCATCCATGCTGGCACTGCCTCCAGAGAAAAAAGAGTATGACGTGCATGTTGGTGAAAATCTGGTGAACTTCGACAAATCCCCCCTGCATCATCCACTCTCCATCTACGACTCATTCTGCAGAGGAGTGGCGTGATGATGCAACTGCAACATCAACGACTGATGGCGCTCGCCGGGCAGTTGCAACTGGAAAGCCTTATAAGCGCAGCGCCTGCGCTGTCACAACAGGCAGTAGACCAGGAATGGAGTTATATGGACTTCCTGGAGCATCTGCTTCATGAAGAAAAACTGGCACGTCATCAACGTAAACAGGCGATGTATACCCGAATGGCAGCCTTCCCGGCGGTGAAAACGTTCGAAGAGTATGACTTCACGTTCGCCACCGGAGCACCGCAGAAGCAACTCCAGTCATTACACTCATAGAACGTAATGAAAATATCGTATTACTGGGGCCATCAGGTGTGGGGAAAGCCCATCTGGCAATAGCGATGGGCTATGAAGCAGTCCGTGCAGGTATCAAGGTTCGCTTCACAACAGCAGCAGATCTGTTACTTCAGTTATCGACGGCACAACGTCAGGGCCGTTATAAAACGCCGCTTCAGCGTGGAGTCATGGCCCCCCGGTTGTTCATCATTGATGAAATAGGCTATCTGCCGTTCAGTCAGGAAGAAGCAAAGCTGTTCTTCCAGGCCATCGCTAAACGTTACGAAAAAAGCGCAATGATCCTGACATCCAATCTGCTGTTCGGGCAGTGGGATCAAACGTTCGCCGGTGATGCAGCCCTGACCTCAGCGATGCTGGACCGTATCTTACACCACTCACATGTCGTTCAGATCAAAGGAGAAAGCTATCGACTCAGACAGAAACGAAAGGCCGGGGTTATAGCAGAAGCTAATCCTGAATAAAACGGTGGATCAATATTGGGTCGTTGGTGGAGATATAATAAGTGGATCACTTTTCATCCGTCGTTGACACAATGGAACAAATTGCTGCCCATTGTGAGTCATATTCGCCCTGATTTTCCAGCACCATACGGGTCGCCCGCTGACGGACTTCGGGGGAAAACCAGTATTTTTAGTCATCCTGTTTACCTCCTTCTCAGAGAGTTTCATCTCCAGGATTCCCGGGACAGTTCACAGGAATTCTGCACTTTGATAATTTTGACGATGCCGTTAAGTGCTGCGCAGACCTGAATATTTCGTTCTTTGTGGATGTGGGAAACAAAAAGATGGTCTTCTGGTTTGTTCGTGTTGATGACGAAGGCTATCCGGAAATTGCCCGCTGTACGGAGTGGGTGTTTGCGACCATTCTTGCCGGTATCAGCGCCGGCGGTATGTACTGTCCGGAGTGCGGCACGGTTCACTGGCCGGACGGAGTCCCCCCCTTCTGATGCTTCCCCTTTTTGCCGACATTTTTCAGCAGGGAAACCGCTTCGTCAGAGGGGGAAGTCGCAGTGGTCACCCGACTCAGTACTTTAGTGTCAACCTCCGGTATCTAGTTGCTTCTCCTCTGCTCTATAAAATAAATCAACTATCATCACACTGCGAGTTCATATGTACCGCCAGTGACGCATCTGAAAAACGCGTCAATATGAGTTCACCGGAATATTACTTACTAGACTGGCCCCCTGAATCTCCAGACAACCAGTATCACTTAAATAAGTGATAGTCTTAATACTAGTTTTTAGACTAGTCATTGGAGAACAGATGATTGATGTCTTAGGGCCGGAGAAACGCAGACGGCGTACCACACAGGAAAAGATCGCAATTGTTCAGCAGAGCTTTGAACCGGGAATGACGGTCTCCCTCGTTGCCCGGCAACATGGTGTAGCAGCCAGCCAGTTATTTCTCTGGCGTAAGCAATACCAGGAAGGAAGTCTTACTGCTGTCGCCGCCGGAGAACAGGTTGTTCCTGCCTCTGAACTTGCTGCCGCCATGAAGCAGATTAAAGAACTCCAGCGCCTGCTCGGCAAGAAAACGATGGAAAATGAACTCCTCAAAGAAGCCGTTGAATATGGACGGGCAAAAAAGTGGATAGCGCACGCGCCCTTATTGCCCGGGGATGGGGAGTAAGCTTAGTCAACCGTTGTCTCCGGGTGTCGCGTGCGCAGTTGCACGTCATTCTCAGACGAACCGATGACTGGATGGATGGCCGCCGCAGTCGTCACACTGATGATACGGATGTGCTTCTCCGTATACACCATGTTATCGGAGAGCTGCCCACGTATGGTTATCGTCGGGTATGGGCGCTGCTTCGCAGACAGGCAGAACTTGATGGTATGCCTGCGATCAATGCCAAACGTGTTTACCGGATCATGCGCCAGAATGCGCTGTTGCTTGAGCGAAAACCTGCTGTACCGCCATCGAAACGGGCACATACAGGCAGAGTGGCCGTGAAAGAAAGCAATCAGCGATGGTGCTCTGACGGGTTCGAGTTCTGCTGTGATAACGGAGAGAGACTGCGTGTCACGTTCGCGCTGGACTGCTGTGATCGTGAGGCACTGCACTGGGCGGTGACTACTGGCGGCTTCAACAGTGAAACAGTACAGGACGTCATGCTGGGAGCGGTGGAACGCCGCTTCGGCAACGATCTTCCGTCGTCTCCAGTGGAGTGGCTGACGGATAATGGTTCATGCTACCGGGCTAATGAAACACGCCAGTTCGCCCGGATGTTGGGACTTGAACCGAAGAACACGGCGGTGCGGAGTCCGGAGAGTAACGGAATAGCAGAGAGCTTCGTGAAAACGATAAAGCGTGACTACATCAGTATCATGCCCAAACCAGACGGGTTAACGGCAGCAAAGAACCTTGCAGAGGCGTTCGAGCATTATAACGAATGGCATCCGCATAGTGCGCTGGGTTATCGCTCGCCACGGGAATATCTGCGGCAGCGGGCTTGTAATGGGTTAAGTGATAACAGATGTCTGGAAATATAGGGGCAAATCCACTTACCCCCGGAACATCACCAAAGGGAATGGAGGGAGAGGGGAGACTGATTTTGGCTAAAAGTTAATTGCCCATAAAATAATTTAACATTAAAATAACCATATTTTTTCATGTCTTAAGTTTAAGCTGGAGAAAAAATGGAGTTCAATCGGAGACAGTTCTTTCGAATCTGCGCGGGCGGTATGGCAGGAACAACTGTTGCATCTCTCGGATTCTTATCATCTTTTTCCGTTCACGCGGAAACCCGTCAATACAAACTCTTAAAAGCAAAAGAGACACGTAATAACTGCACATACTGCTCAGTAGGGTGCGGCATGCTGATGTACAGTCTTGGCGATACAGCTAAAAACGTCAAAGAAAGTATCTACCATATTGAGGGCGATCCGGATCATCCGGTGAGCCGTGGCTCGTTGTGTCCTAAAGGCGCTGGCGTGTTGGATTATATTCATAGTAAAAACCGTCTGCAGTATCCCGAATATCGAGCACCTGGGGCAGATAAATGGCAGCGTATTAGCTGGGATGATGCGATTAATCGTATTGCCCGACTCATGAAAGATGATCGTGATGCCAACTTTATTGAGAAAAACGCACAGGGCGTTACTGTCAACCGATGGGCCACTACAGGCATGCTATGTTCCTCAGCGGCAAGCAATGAAACCGGGATCCTTGACGGTAAATTTGCTCGTGGACTAGGTATGGTCGCTATCGACTGTCAAGCACGATTATGTCATGGCCCCACCGTTGCTGCTCTTGCACCAACATTTGGACGTGGTGCTATGACCAACAATTGGGTCGATATTAAAAATGCCAACGTAATACTTATTATGGGCGGCAATGCTGCTGAGGCACATCCGGTAGGCTTTAAATGGGTGGTCGAAGCGCAAACTAAAAACGACGCGACCGTGGTGGTGGTAGACCCGCGCTTTAACCGTAGCGCCGCCGTCGCCGATCTGTATGCGCCAATACGCGCTGGTTCAGACACAGTATTCCTGCTCGGAGTAATCCGTTATCTGCTGAAGAACAACCGGGTGCAGCACGACTATGTGCGCCATTACACGAACGCCAGCCTTATAATACGTGATGACTATCAGTTCAATGACGGTCTGTTTAGCGGCTATGACGACAAGAAACGTCAGTATGATAAATCAAGTTGGTTCTATCAGCTTGACGAACAGGGTAATGCCCTGCGTGATGATTCATTGAATCATCCACGCTGCGTGTGGAATTTGTTGAAAACTCACGTCGAGCGTTATACGCCAGAAATGGTTAACCGACTGTGTGGGACTACCGTGGCGGATTTCAATCGAATCTGCGAAATTCTCGCTAGTACCTGTGTTCCTGATCGCACCGCCACCATCCTGTACGCACTGGGTTGGACACACCACTCCAACGGGGCACAGATTATTCGCGCCGCTGCTATGCTCCAGTTACTACTGGGTAATATAGGTATGGCAGGCGGTGGTGTTAACGCCCTACGTGGCCATTCCAATATTCAGGGATATACCGATCTTGGCTTATTGTCGACAAACCTGCCGGGCTATATGCCGCTGCCGTCGGAAAAACAGCCAGACTATCAGACCTATATTTCGCAAATCACGCCACCTGCGTTAGGTGTGAATGAGGTCAATTACTGGAAAAATACTCCGAAATTCTTTGTTAGCATGATGAAAAGTTTCTGGGGCAATAATGCAACAGTGGAAAATAACTGGGGCTACGACTGGCTACCTAAATGGGATCGCCTGTATGACGTAATGACTCAGACCGAATTGATGCTCGAAGGGAAGCTCAATGGTTACATCGTTCAGGGATTTAACCCACTGGCGGCGTTTCCCGATAAAAACAAATCAATTCGGGCACTTTCCAAACTGAAATATATGGTGGTTATCGATCCACTGGCCACTGAGTCTTCCAATTTTTGGCAGAATCATGGCGAGATGAACGATGTAACCCCGGCAGATATTCAGACCGAAGTTTTCCGCCTGCCATCTTCCTGCTTTGCTGAAGAAAATGGTTCAATAGCTAACTCCGGGCGTTGGTTGCAGTGGCACTGGGCTGCGGCAGAACCACCAGGTGAAGCCTGGCATGACGGAAAGATCCTTGGCCACCTGTTTATGCGACTGCGTGAACTATATCAGCAGGAAGGCGGAGCGAATCCTCAACCCTTGTTGAATATTGCCTGGAATTATAAAGATCCATATGACCCACACCCAGAAGAGATTGCTCGTGAAGCAAATGGCCAGGCACTTGAAGACATTTATGATGATAAAGGCCAGCTTATTGCCCAGAATGGTCAGCAGCTCAGCAATTTTGCACAGTTACGCGATGACGGCTCTACCAGTTGTTTCTGCTGGGTCTACTGTGGAAGCTGGACAGAGCAAGGTAACCAGATGGCAAATCGTGATAATAGTGATCCATATGGTTTGGGCTGCACACCGGGCTGGGCGTGGTCATGGCCAGCCAACCGCCGTATTCTCTACAATCGCGCTTCGGCAGATCCATCAGGAAAACCGTGGGATCCAAAACGAGCTCTGCTGCATTGGGATGGCAGAAAATGGCTCGGTATGGATGTCGCAGACTATGATAAGGCAGAACCGGGCAGCAGTGTTGGTCCGTTTATCATGAATCCGGAAGGTGTAGCGCGTTTGTTCTCCATCGACAAAATGAACGACGGGCCATTCCCGGAACATTACGAACCCATTGAGTCGCCTATTGGTACTAACCCGCTGCACCCGGATGTTGTATCCAGCCCAGTTGCACGTATCTACAATGACGATATCACCAATATGGGTAAAGCGGATGCCTTCCCGTACATCGCAACAACTTACTCCATTACGGAACTGTTTCGCCACTGGACCAAACATGCTCTGCTCAACGCCATCGTTCAACCCGATCAATTCATCGAAATCGGTGAGGCGCTGGCGAGCAAAAAAGGCATTAAAGCTGGTGATACGGTGAAAGTGATGTCGAAACGCGGCTTTATAAAAGCAAAGGCGGTGGTCACCAAACGTCTGCAAACGCTGATGATCGATGGTAAGCAGGTCGATACAATCGGTATTCCTTGTCACTGGGGCTTTGAAGGTGCTACACGCAAAGGGTTCCTCGCCAATACGTTAACGCCATCGGTGGGTGATGCGAACTCGCAAACACCGGAGTATAAAGCATTTCTGGTCAACATAGAGCGAGCGTAAGGAAGGTGACTCATGGCTATGCAATCACAAGATATTATAAAACGCTCTGCGACGAACAACATCACGCCGCCGCCTCAGGCGCGGAATTACCGTGCAGAAGTGGCGAAACTAATTGATGTAACCACCTGTATTGGGTGTAAAGGCTGTCAGGTAGCATGCTCAGAGTGGAACGATATTCGTGATGAAGTGGGTTACTGCAACGGAGTCTATGACAACCCGACAGATCTCAGCGCTAAGTCTTGGACAGTGATGCGCTTTAGCGAAACCACCCAGAACGATAAGCTGGAATGGCTGATCCGCAAAGACGGTTGCATGCACTGCGCCGATCCTGGTTGTTTGAAAGCCTGTCCATCACCTGGAGCAATCATTCAGTATGCCAACGGGATTGTCGACTTTCAGTCCGAGCACTGCATTGGCTGTGGCTACTGCATTGCTGGCTGCCCATTCAATATTCCCCGGCTTAATCCTGAAGATAATCGGGTCTATAAATGTACGTTGTGCGTTGACCGGGTCAGCGTGGGTCAGGAACCTGCCTGCGTGAAAACTTGTCCGACCGGTGCTATCCAGTTTGGAACCAAAAAAGAGATGCTTAATGTAGCTGAAACTCGTGTGGCACAGTTGAAAAAACGTGGCTATGTCAACGCGGGTATTTACAACCCTCAAGGGATTGGCGGCACCCACGTGATGTATGTACTTCATCACGCGGATCAACCATCTCTTTACCACAATCTGCCAGATGACCCCAAAATCGCCGTACCAGTAAACTTCTGGAAGGGGATTTTAAAACCACTCTCCGCAGCCGGATTTATCGCCACTTTTGCCGGGCTGATTTACCACTACGTGGGAGTAGGCCCAAACAAAGAGACGGATGATGATGAAAAGGAAAACGGTCATGAGTAAAAGCAACATGATTCTGCGTACCAAATTTATCGACCGTGCTTGTCACTGGACGGTGGTAATAAGCTTCTTCCTGGTGTCACTTTCCGGTATTGCGCTTTTCTTCCCAACATTGCAATGGCTTACTGAAACCTTCGGTACACCGCAAATGGGACGAATTCTACATCCGTTTATCGGAGTGATGATTTTCATCATGCTGATGTTTATGTTCGTTCGTTTTGTATACCACAATATTCCCGATAAACAGGATCTTCCTTGGATTAAAGGGATCGTTGATGTACTTAAAGGCAATGAGCATAACGTCGCTGATGTGGGGAAATACAACGCAGGGCAGAAAATGATGTTTTGGAGCATCATGAGCCTGATTCTGGTATTACTGGTTACCGGCGTTATTATCTGGAGGCCATACTTTGCCCATTATTTCTCAATTAACATAGTTCGTTGGTGTTTGTTAATCCACGCGACAGCAGCTATTGTACTGATTCACGCCATTCTGATTCATATATACATGGCGTTTTGGGTAAAAGGTTCAATTAAAGGTATGATTGAAGGGAAAGTTAGTCGACGCTGGGCGAAGAAACACCATCCTCGCTGGTATCGTGAGGTTGAATCTACTGAAAAAGAAACAACGGAATTACAGTCTAAGTAAAAGCTCACCTCCTAAGGAGCTGGTTTCAGATTGCAGACAAAGTCCTAAATAACTGCTCCTATACCGCTACACTGTAAGCGTCAACGGAGCACCGTATTGACGCTTATTTATTGGTGAGAACTACGTTCCATGGCAGGAGTTCGTCAACACGGTTGGAGGGCCATTCCGGCAGTACGCTCAGAATATGGCGCAGATACGCTTCCGGATCGATACCGTTCAGACGGCAGGTGTCGATCAGCCCGTACTGCAGTGCACCACGCTCGCCGCCGTGATCGCTACCGAAGAACACGTAATTTTTCTTTCCGAGACAGACAGCACGAAGCGCTCTTTCCGCTGTGTTATTGTCCGCCTCCGCCAGACCGTCATCACTGTAATAACAGAGGACGTCCCACTGATTCAGTACATAGCTGAACGCTTCGCCCAGTCTGGAGTTTTTCGACAGCGTGCCATTCTTCTCCACCATCCATTCATGCAGCGACGTCAGTAACGCTTTGCTTCGCTGCTGCCTGACTTGCTATTCACCGGAAAGGGGCCAGTCAGTGAATACCTAGTGAAATCGCTTCACCAGAGAAAAAATAGCGGTTTTGCTGACACCAGTCTGCGCAGAAATGCGCGGGTACGACAGTGACTCGTCAAATCTCAGCTGTAGCACACGCGGGATTAATTCCGGATTATCTGCCAGTACCGCCTTTCGTGCATTCATCTTAAATGTCCTTTTACTGCGAAAATGGACATTGGTATCGGAAACAGGAAAGGGAGGCGAAAGACGGTGAAGCGCTTACCATCAAGGCCAAGGGCGGTTAAGATATCAAAGTGAAATGAGTGCCGCTCCGATTAAGTGAACGGTATTTCACTGGTATCATTTTTTACTGCCTCATCCGGCGAAAAGATGCTTGATAAAGAATTAATCTCGTGAATATATATCACGAGTATATACTTTATCTCTGACATCCGTTAATTCATCTGTAATTCTGTTCGCGAGTATAATGTCTGACTTTTTTTTGAATACAGGCAATTCATTGACTAATATTAAATCACTTACTGTTTTATTTTGCAATATTGGTTCATATATAATAATAGATATGTCTCTTGACTTTAGTTGACGGATGATATCCATAACGGCAGACTCACGGAAGTTATCTGAACCATTTTTCATAATAACTCGATAAAAACCCACTACTTTATGTTTTTTTTCCAATACTCTCTGTACAATAAAAGATTTACGTGTATCGTTTGCTCTCACTGTAGCAGTAATAATATCGCTGTGTATATTTAGTTTATCATAGTTTGCTTTCAGTTGTTTCGTATCTTTTGGCAGACAATATCCACCATAACCAAATGATGGGTTATTATAATAATCACCAATTCTTCTATCCAGACAGACACCTCTGATTATATCTTTAGTGTTCAGCCCCGTAATTTCAGCATAGGTATCAAGTTCATTGAAAAATGCCACTCTTGTAGCGAGAAAAGCATTGGAAAATAGTTTTATTGCTTCAGCTTCTGCAGGCTCTGTGAACAAAACGGGTACATCCCTTTTCATTGCGGCATTTTTCATAATACTGGCAAAATGCCTCGCGCACTCTGAACGCTCTCCGATAATAATTCGAGATGGATAGAGATTATCATATAGTGCTTTCCCTTCACGTAAGAATTCTGGTGAAAATATTATTTTGTCAGTGCAATATTTATGTCTGACTTTTTTTGTAAATCCAACAGGGATCGTTGATTTAATGATTATCACTGCCTGTGGATTAAATTTTACCACATCTTCTATAACTGACTCCACAGAAGCAGTATCAAAGAATCCTGTATTAGGATCATAATCAGTTGGAGTAGCAATTATAACATAATCAGCATCTAGGTAAGCTTCACTTTTATGCGTGGTTGCTTTAAAACAAATATTCCCAGTTTGGAATACCTCCCGTATTTCATCATCATCAAGCGGTGAAATTCGTTTGTTCAACTGCTCAACCCTAATGGCATCAATATCAAATGCCGTCACATTATGATAACGTGCAAGAAGTAGTGCATTGGATAACCCAACGTATCCAGTTCCTGAAACGGTAATATTCATATTTCACACCATAAAAATAACGATTATTCAGTTAAATTTTTATTTCTACTTCTAGACCGACTGAATATGCAGGGGAACTGCGGGGAGAATTTTCAGTAGATGATACCCGAAAACGCTCTGATGGCATAAACATCCCTAGCAATAGCTCAGTTTTTATATTTTTACTAAATTCGTAGCCCCAGATAAGATCTATTTCACTCCCGAGATCCAGAGTAGAACTATTGTCATAACGGGACTTCAGGTCTGGATCATGAGAAGATAAAAAATCCCTGTCTGATTGTCTATAATAATGATATACAAGATCCAGTGAACTGCTTGGGGATATATCCATTCCAGTGCCAACCGTCAGGATACGTATATTTGTCAACTCTGGAGATAATGTATTACCATAAATACTGAATTTAGTATTTCCACCAAAGCTGGCTTCATTCGACTGCAATCCGGTCTGATGATATTTTTTACTGGCTATGGCGTAACCCAGAGTAAAGCGGCTGCGCGATGGACTGTTATGAATCCAAGTAAGCCCTGCATCAATTACCCTCCCCTGATATTTTTTTTCGGATTTTTCTGCATACATTCCTCCGACCTCCAGCCAGTGCCGCCATCCCGTATCCGATGTACTGTGGGAACGTATCCCGTAAAAAGACTGACGCTCATATACATCATGCGTGTTTTTATTTACAGCAAAATAAATACCGGTATCCCAGTCCTTTTCCACACTGTACTGCAAAAATGCAGATTGTACGGATATCACACTTTTGTTACGTGTTGTATCATCAAGCAAATCTCGCTGCCAGTAATTCACACGTCCTGCCACCATCTCCACCTGCCAGTCATCTTTTTTCCAGCGCCCCCATATACCATCAAGATTTTCATCAAAAAGCCATTCTCTGACATCGCGGTACAGCCACCGCCCGGCTCGAATTTCTGCTCCGACTTCACGCAAACTTCCCCCTATATATCCCTGAGTCAGTTCCAGTCGGGTTTTATGTTCTTCTGGTTTACCGGAATCCCTCCTGGTTTTGTTTTTCAGTTCAGCTTCCGCCACACCATACAGAGAAGACTTTCTGGCAATCTCAATTCTTAAACGATATTGTGGCTCAAATTCATGTCGGTTTTCCTGCTTTTGTCCCTTCCTTAATGTTCTGTTCCGCCAGCTCTCGCCTTCCAGCTTCATTGTAGAATGAAACCGTATCAGTTGTTCCCGGTTACTTTTGTCCCCGGACAGACTGTTTTTTTTTGGACGAAATAACTCATTGTCAACAGACTCTGAAGCCTGTACCGGAACTACTCCACAAACAAAAAACAGAAGAAAATAACCACAGAATCGACCGGAACCGTTTCTGAACATAATTAAAAATACTCCATGCACTTTTCACAATAAGCAAGCAAAAGTAGGGTGGTATGCTTCCGCCCCGGAATTCGGGTACTCAAAAAAATATGCCGGGCCAGTGATAACAACCGGAACCCTTCCGTTTCTTTCACTGTTACCCCGGACATGTGGCTGAGCCATGACTCCACAAATGCTGTTTCATGTGCATGGAATATCCGGTAATCCCCCTTATAGCGGATCCCCAGTTCACAGACATGGGCCAGCCAGTTACCAGCATCCAGAGCGGAAGGCCCGGTACAACTCAGGTCAAAATCAAGAAGGGTCAGACAGCGTCTGTCATTTCGGTTACTGATAATCTGATCAGGGTAAAAATCACGATGAAGGCAGCTTTTCCGTGTACCCGAAAGAACAGCAGCCACTTCACGCAGCCCTTTCATCAACGCATCGATACGTTTATAAAGGGCAACGTTTTCCTCTCCTGCTATTGTCAGTCCCTGCTCAAGTACAGACAGTTCATCTGTCAGAGTCCACTGCCGTCCATTCACGACCCGGGCCAGTTCACCATGCTGCTGAAGGGCAGAAAGTGCGTATCCGACAGCTGTGCCAGTACTTATCTGCTCGTGCCTAGAAAACACATTTGAAATCAGTACGTCTGTCAGCAAAAGACCATCAACATGACGCTGCAGCCACATTCTCTTTTCCGGCAAAATCATCAACGGTTCCGGCACACTGATCCGGTTCTGCCGATGAAAACCATCAGACCACAATGCCTGCTGACAGCAGTATGAAAATTTATCAACCCCCTTTTCACGATACTTCCCAACAATCAGCAGAGGAGAAGAACTCCCTCGTCTCCCAAAATGGTATTCAATCAGAGCCCTACGCCCAGGCTTCTGCCGTAATAACCGGGTACTAATAAGTTGACTATCTGCTGTCACACAAGGGAGTTTGAGGAGAAAAGATTGCATTTCATGGACAGAACAAAGCTCCTGCAACGTTGCCTGCCACTCAGGAGATAGGTGTAGCTGACGCACAGATATCCTCCACTCTGTTCAGTAACAGTTCTGCTTTTTTCGGCCAGTAGGCATCCCGTTTACGAAAAGGCTCCACAACAAGACACATCAGCGCTTTTGCGGTATACCATTCGATATCAAAAGCATTGATCTTTCGTTCCATTTTGTATCCAGCAAGCAGTGCGTCATGAATTCCTCTTGCCTGAGCAGCGGTGAGCTCTCCGTTAATGACATCCATTTCAGTCCGGGCAATAAAGCTGCCGGGATCACCAGCAGGATGACCATATACACAACGATCCCAGTCGATGATATTCACACTCCGGCCATCCTCTGCAACGATAACCTGATCAGCAGAAAAATCTCCGTGCAAAAGAACCTGCTCATGGCTCAGCCATTCAGATAACGCCTTCAGACGAAGAATACAATGACTAAAACGTTCCGCGAGCTCTGGATAAAGTGCAGTCACCATGCCATGTTCCTGCCAGAGCTGCTGGAGCGCCTCCCGGCAGGTTTGTTTCTCTGGCAGGAAATAAGGCTCATTATGGATCTTGGCCAGTGACTTTCCAGTCAGCGTGACCAAACTGAGATATTCCTGACCATGCAGAAAATAATCCAGACTTTTTCCCGCTATCCATCGGGTAGCGATCAGTCTGTCTGTTTCATTCACCCCCAGAAGTTCAATATGAGCCAGAGAGGATCCGGCCTGGCTTCCCCGTAACTGACGAAAAAACTCTTTTTCTGCCGCACAACGAATGACCGCAAAAGGATGTTCATCTCTATAAACACCAATGACACAACGACGCCCGGGTTTGTAACGCAAAAAATGCCAGCGTTCCCGCTCTTGTCCGGTGACTGAGCCTCGTGCATTCTGCAGCAGTGCTGTATATTTATTATTATACAGTGCGGCCAGGCATAACTTGCGATCCAGTTGTGGTGAAGAAATAAATGCAGCCAGTTCATCAAGTAATACAGGGGTTTCAGGCCAGTCACTGGTATTTTTCCCGTCAGAAACTAATCGACTGCAATAAGATATAAATCTGGAGCGCGTCAGCGCTCTGACAAAACAAAAATACGGTATCTCATCAGCAATATAGAGCGTCACCCCCACGACACAACTGGTTTTAGGTTTGTAACGGATGTAGGTAACGCTTACACGCTTCAGGGATAAAAAAGGCTTTTGCTGTCGCAGAACGCCAGTCAGCACCGTTTCGTCAAGTAGTGCAGCAAGCCCGGGCAGCATGGAATCCCGGCTAACAAGAGCGCGCTCAACATCATTCAGCATTCCCTTTTCCCTCCTTCTGCAGTAACCACAGTTCTGCATAGCGTCCCTGTCGTGCCATCAGAGAATGGTGATTGCCTCGCTCCGTTATTTTTCCCTGCTCCATGAAAATAACTTCATCAGCCTGAGCGGCCAGAGATAAATCATGTGTGATAATCAGTGCTGTTTTATTCTTGAGGAGTCTTTTCAGCTCTGTAAAGACCGCCAGTTCATTTATACTATCCAGCCCTACACCTGGTTCATCAAGCAGAATAAAAGGCGTATTCAGGAGAATCACCCGGGCAATTGCTATGCGCTGTCGCTGCCCTCCGGAAAGCGTATTTCCACGTTCTCCTACTATAGTATTATATCCCTGTGGTAGCCCGCTGATGAACTCATGTGCATTGGCCTGTCTGGCCGCTGCAATTATTTCATCATCACTGAAGGTCTTTCCTGCTCCCAGCGTAATATTATCCCGAATACTGTATCCGAATAACAGGGGCTCCTGAGGTAGATATCCAATCCTCTGACGCAGAGATGTCACACAAAACTCGTGCAACTCATTCTTTCCCAAAAGGATACGACCAGAATCCGGCTCATATAACCGTAACAATAAACGGCTGAGCGTGGATTTTCCAGCCCCCGAGGGTCCGGTCACTGCCAGAGTATGACCCGACGGGAGATGGAAACTGACATTATGAAGAGTTCTACCGCACTCTCCATTCTTTCCCTCTCGGTAAGTGAAACTAACATTTTCAAAGCGAATATCCGGCATCTCTGATAACGGCAGTTTTTTTCCCTCAACAGAGTATTCTACTGGCAGATAATGCAGTAACCCTGCAACCCTTTCTCCAGCTGTAAATGCCCTGATCAGACGCGTACTGTATCTTGCAAACTCACGTACAGGACGGAACATATTTTTCAGGTAGGATAAAAAAACCAGTAATTCTCCGGCTGACATTTTTCCGCTCAGAACACTTCTGGCTCCCAGCAGTAATACCATAGCTGTGATCCCCGCAATCAACAGTTCAATCAGACACTCCAGCCCGACAGCCTGTTTTCTGGCTTTCACATTCTGTTGTAGACTCTGTCGTTCCGGTCCCTCAAATGCCCTTATGGCATCTTTCTCCAGTGCCATGGCCTGAACTGTTGCTATCGCAGTCATGAACTCTGCTGAACGGGCAGCAAGTTCCCCTTCATGCTGTCTCTGAACCCGGTTGACATCTCTGATCCGTCTTCCTCTCCAGACTGTCACCAGCACAAGAAGTGGAACCGGAAGCAATGCTACCACTGTCAGTTGCCAGTTCAGCCAGAGCATGATGCCGGCCATACCAGTGAACACTGTAAGGCTAGATAACAGAGGCATTACAGCTGTCACCATCGCATCACGCATCATTCCGATATCATTTATCAGTCTCATAGTCAGATCACCGGCTCTCAACTCCTGATGAGCTGAAAGGGGTAATCTTAGCAGATGTGTAAACAGTGACTTCCGGATAATGCTCAGGATCCTGCTTCCGGCCAAGGCCATTCTGGTTGCGGTGAAATAGCCACATAATCCCTTTAGCACAGCTATAGCAATAACACCCAGAGCACATCCCGGTAACAGATAGTCTTGGATAGTGTCATTCCCGACCGAAAACCAAGAAAAGTCATCATATCTGGCTTTTCCCAGAACAAAATCCACAGCAAGTGCTAATGGCCAGGGTTCCAGTAACCGGATAATACTGGTCAGAAGTAATGTCAGAAATACACTTGACAACAGCATCTTCTGTGTCCGGATGGCCGGCCAGAACGTTCGTAATACCTGCTGATGTTCAGACTTCATCCAATCCTCCAGTCAGCAGCGTAATATCGGCATATAACCAGATTTTCCTAAGCACATTCTCCCAGCTATTCTGTTTCACATATAGACCTCCGGCTTCCCCCATTTTCCGGCACAACGAAGGGGAGTCAGCCAAAGTGATAATTGCATCAGATAGTGCTGACGGTGATTCTGGTGGGATCAGAAGTCCGGTTTTTTCATGCTTTACAATGCTATCAAGATCTCCGGTTCGAGATGTGATTACTGGCAATTCTGCCGCCATATATTCATAAATTTTAAGAGGCGAAAAATAAAAATCATCGAAATGCGGATAGGGAGCAACCCCCGCATCAGCACAAGCAAGCAATGCAGGAACATCACAATGAGCAACACCACCATGAAATACCACTGCGTTATCTACACCAGCACTCCGGAAAGCATTCTCCAGTGCTGGACGCTCCGGTCCATCCCCGATGATAGAAAGACTAATATCTGTTCTCTGACGACGCAGTAAAATAAACGCTTCTGCCAAGGTATCCATCCCGTGCCAGGGCTTCAGGGTTCCGGAAAATACCACAGTAAAAACGCTACCCCGCGCCATGTTTTTTTTATAAAAAGAAGCCGGATTCACGCCGTTTCGGACAACATGGACTTTTCCTTCTGTTGCAGGTAATGTCTCCAACCAACGACGGATACCGGGCGAAACTGCTATCACCGTACTGGCATGCTCCAGTACAAGCTCCAGTACTTGATAAGCTTCATGCTCCATCACCATCTTTCGCCAGCGTTTCTGCTCCAGCGGAAGGGGAGCATTAACCTCCAGTATGCCCGGGATCCCTGCATTCCGGGCATATTCCATCCCGGCAAAACTCCAGAGAGAATAGCGCTCATAAACAACATCAAAAGGACCGGCAGACACCAACCTACTCTTCAGTTCTTGATTTCCCCTGAGTGCTTGACTGGCTTTTTCCTCATCTGAATCTGTTCCGGATAAATCAAAAAGAGGGACAACCCTGACAGCACGAAATTCTTCCGGTACTGGCGAAAATCCCCGGCAGGTAAACAATGTCACATCCATACCGGCGTTCAGCATTTCCCTGAGCATTCCCTGGATATGAATGGAAGCTCCTTTATATCCAAAAACAGGAATACCAGGATCTGCACAAACATAGGCCACTCTCACTGAACTCTCTCCTGTATTCCTGCCTGAATTGCATCCTCAAATATTTCACGCAGTCGCCGGGTGTTACGATCAATATCAAATGCATCTTCAATTCGTTTTCTCGCATTCAGCGCCAGATACTTCCTCAGCACAGCATCACCAGCCATTCTTTCAATGGCATCAGCCATTACACCCGGTTTTTCAGGATCAATACAGAATCCAGTGTGGCCGTCAGTCACCAGTTCAGGGATCCCGGCAACCCGGGTAGAAATAACAGGCAATCCCTGCGCCATGGCCTCCAGTAATACTGTCGGCAACCCATCCCGGTCCCCATCACTACTGATAATGCAGGGAGCAACCAGCATCGTGGCCCGGTGCATAGCCATTTTCACATATCCCTGAGGTTGGGCTCCGGTCAGTGTGATGACAGACGACAGACCACTCTCTTCAACCTGTCGCCTCAGCGTCTCTTTTAGAGGACCATCTCCCACTAAAGTGCAGTGAAAATTCATTCCCCGACAATACAACAAACGCAGCGCTTCAATCAGCGTACTGAAGCCCTTTTTAACGACCAAACGTCCCACCGCTAATATTTCAGTGTTTTCCGGCCCTATGAGATTGTCGCGACACAGGTATTGTTGTAAATCAATACCGTTATAAAGCCTCTCCAGTGAAGCCAGATTTCCACCATACTTTTTCTGTAACCAGGCACAATTATAATCTGATACAGTAATCACCCGGCTCGCATCCCGGAGCTTCAGGGAAATTGCAGAGTCTTCAGGATAATCAAAATAAATATCTTTCGCATGTGCGGTAAAGCTGTACGTGATCCCTGCGAGTTTTGCTGCCAAGCGAGCGACTGTGGTCGCTTTTGTAGCAAAATGTGCATGAAGATGCCTGATCCCTCTTTCCTGTACAGTTGCTGCCAACATCACTGCCTGAGCAAATTCGTGTACATGATTATATCCGGGATCGGAAAAACATCCGGAAAGTTCCGGTAGTAACGGAAAAGAACGGCGCAGTAAATCATGATAATATTCAGCATTATATTGCCTAGAATTAAAACGAGTTACCGGTGCTTTTACCCGGGAAATAGATTCCTGAAAAAAAGCCTCCTGAACATCTCCAAGGGCGAAAATATCCAGCTTCATTCCGGCTCGTTCATGAGCGAGAATTTCATTGACAATAAATGTTTCTGAAAAGCGGGGATAGCGTTTAACCACATATCCGACATAAGGGTGTTTATTATCCATTACACTCTCCATGCCATTGATTTTAATTATTTTCTCTCCGCGCTGTAAATATCGCGTTCATTTTTTCTGTAAAGGAATGCAGCCCATTCAGACTGAGGTAAAGTCGTGGATCTGAAGGACACCAGTCGGAAATCAGCCAATCAGTTATTGACTGTGGCGTCAGACTGTCCGGATGCAAACATGTAACCAGATTCTTTTCTGCCATCCGTGAAGCACGTATCCATTGCTCAAGACGAGGAACAATACGGGGAATAATCAATGCCCGTTTCCGTAATGAAAGAATTTCCCGTAAGGTGTTATATCCCCCCATTGCCACCACGCTGTGCGTATGCTGTAGAAGAAAAAGAGGATCAGATACAAAACGAATAATATGTAAATCATTACGCATGGACGCAATACGCTGTAATGATGTCACTTCCTCCCGAGCCATCTGGCTACCGGTAAGAATAACACCGTCCATCCCTGGCGGTAACAATGTCTCTGCAAATACAGATGCAAGGTGGTAGCCATCCTGCCCTCCCCCTGTAAGACATAATACGAATGGACGAGAAATCAGAGACTGAAATTGCTCATCCTGTAACACCGATGGAGATAATGGAACATCCGGATATCCAAGAAAACTGATTTTTCGGTATACTGATGGTTCCGGAGCAAGATCAAGCGACAAATCATAGAATGAACGATCGCCATAAATCCATATATCAGAATAATACTGACGGACAATCGTATAATTATCTGCAGCATGCCATTGATGACGAACAACTGATGGTTCATCAATAATATCCCTGAGTCCAAGAATCAGATGCACATTATCATCAACCAATTCCGGAAGCACCGGCAGCAGTTCTGATAACGCCCCAGCAGGTACATTATCCACAACCATTACATCCGGACAATATTCACTCAATGCAGCTCGAATTATCTGTCTCCGAAGGCTAACCAATTTCCGGGTATTATTGCCCAGTGACCGGGGGTGATATTTGCCGCACAACGTTTTGGCATAGGCTGGTAACGTAAGAATATCTGAGCGTTCAGGTAGTGTAAATAATCCGGATTCACGGGCACTGTTAATAATCAAAATTTCAGTATCAGAAAACCTTTTCTGAACTGCTCCTGCAAGCAAAAGATTTCGCCGTAAATGCCCAAGCCCCATCGTATCATGAGAATAAAACGCCAGTTTCATATCATCAATAAATTTAAAATGTCAATATTTCTATCATTTTTAAATAGCTACCGCACTAATTATAACAATTAGCATTAAACTTTTTAACCCATTTTGTTTTTAGATTTAATGTTTTAAATACTGGCAGATACTCAGCAATTTTCCCAACGAGATAAAATGCTATTATTTTTTAACATCCTTTTACACCCCTCAGCACCCAAGGATATAAAATCAATAATAAGTCATCTTTCTAAATAATTTTAACTAATTGTGTACTCCTCTTTAAAATGTGCACAATTAGTTAAAATTTGGCTTCTACATTCTCTAGATGTACACATCCCTGTTTGCAAGGCTGAGGTGTACTGGCAATAGCGGACACCACCATTTGTTCTTTTTCTAAGCAGCCATCTGATAATATTTTATCCTGAAGGCTGCCGGGGAGATATTCCCAGACGAGAGTGACGACGCTGACGATTGTAAAAAAATCTCAATGTATTCCCGTATTACTGAGATGGCCTCATCCCAGCTCTTAAAACGATAGTTGCTCAGACTTTCATTTTTCAGTGTTCCCCAGAAGCTTTCCATCGAAGCGTTGTCGTAACAGTTACCTTTACGCGACATTGATGTTTTCAGACCAAACTGTTCCTGTATGGCCCTGTAATCGTATGCTCAGTACTGTGAACCACGATCGGAGTGGTGGATTATCCCGGCAGGTGGGCGCTGGTTCCTGAGCACCATAAACAGGGCTTTACCCTTCAACTCTTTCGTCATGCGCTCTCCCATGGCGTAACCGACAATTTCGCTCGTATAAACATCTTTGACGCCAGCGATATACAGCCATCCTTCCCGGGTGGCAACATACGTTATATCTGCCACCCAGACCTGAAGTGGTCAACAAAAACTGGCCACCGCGTTAGAGTTTTTTCAGTATCGATTTTCCGATTCGTTTGGGGGTAACCCACCGTTATATTCGTGCGGTCTTAGTGCGCTGTAATATCCAACGATAGAGCCTGCGGTAATGCTTATTCCCGACGGTTCATGCCTGACAATTACATATAAAAATATTCCGGAGGGGCTATCCAGCCCCTCAACAGAATAAGTTATCAGCGATATCTGCTATCAGAAATCATACCGAATACCCAGTATCCCTTCAGCATCGGTCTTAAAGTAACCATCAAAACTGCTGTTCACTTTTGCCTGTACTGACAGTTTATCTGTCAGCTTTCCGTTGATACCAAACGAAACGGTATAGCGGTCAGCTTTCTCTGCATCATAGTGACGGGCTTTCCAGTCATCACGTAGGGTCATTCCGGGCATATCGTTAAACGTGATATTCCGCCAGATACCTGCCTTCAGCGTCATATTTCCAAATAATTTTTCTGCCTCAACCCCGGCTTTCAGCCACAAGGCATCGCCATCATGAAGCTCCACGCTCCGCTCCCGGCCCTGCAGACGATTTCCGTCCACCCGTGCACCGTTCAGTGAAACAGTCGGTGTTATCGACATATCAAGAGGGGATGCATACATCTTCCACCCGCCACGGATACCCGCTGTCAGGATATGGCTTTTTGCTCTGCCGGACAGGTCACTCAGCTCTCCCTGAATAGTGTAATCTTCTGACAGCTCCCGGTATCCGATCATACCATCCACAAACAGACCACCGTCAAAGGATTTACCTGCCAGAACATGCACGCCCCACAGGCTGAAATCATCCCGGTAGCCATCTGTGCTGCTGTGCCCCCGGTAAAACTCTGCCCCCATCCCCCACCAGGTATTACTGGCAGCAGACTGGCGAAATCCCACATTCAGTCCACTCTGGTTTAGGCTGAAGTCGTCATATCCACCATGACTGTACCCTGTCATGGCCCATACACCACCGTCTGCATCGCTGTTGTCCACCACCTGTGTCCAGCGGTCAGCGCTGTCGCTGAGAATAAACTCACGGGCGGAAAACATGACACGCGCTTTCTTCAGAAGAGATGTGTTATCCGCGCCCTTAAACAGCGTACTGCCATTCACCGTCGTGCCCGCATTCTCTCCCGGAGAATCAGGGGAAGGCGTCACACCACTGCTGTTATTCCCTTCAGACACAATACCATCAGCCTCAGTGCTTCCTGTATTACCTGTATCCGGTGCAACCGGAGAGGTTGTATCTGTCACACCATCACTGACACCCGGTGATATCTGAGATTCTGTTGTTCCGGCATGACTTTTCAGTTGCCAGTAAACTCTGCCGTCTTTCTCCTGCACCTGTGTGTCAGGGGTATAAACAGTAAACCCCCTGTTCAGGCTGGCAAAGGAGAAGTACCCGTGAGAAGTTCCGACCGGTGCAGATGCCAGAGTCAGGTCATTTTTCAGTGTGAGAGTCTGGTCAAACAGGGTGGACAGGTCCAGTGTGTTATGTCCGCCAGTTGCCTTATTCAGAATATCAATCCGGTCGCCCGTGTTGTCGGCAGTGCTGACACCCATAGCGATATTCATACTGCTGGCATGCAGTGTGTTTACCGTCAGCGTTTTCGGCGACCAGTTGTCTGTCACAAGGGAGAGCGTCCCGCCTTTGCTTCTGAACGAATCCAGCGTGGAGCTTTTCGTCATATTCCAGTGACTTCGACTAGACAACTCTACATGAGAGCTGGCATGACCGCTGATATCACCATTAAAGGTTGCGTTCATGATATCCAGTGTCGTCTTCCCGTTCAGGACAGCGCTCCCATTAAACACGCTACGGTCTGCATCCTTCACAGCCTCTGATGTGCCTTCTTCCAGCGTAAAGGTCGTACCGTTACCGTCGTTTTTGTCGATAAAAACCCGGCTGTCGCCCAGTGTGACCGTCGAATCTGTTGCTTCAAGCATGGTGTTCAGCGTGGCATTACGGCCAAGGCCAAAATCGGTGTTCTTCAGTGACAGGTTGTCAAAGGTAAAGCTCCGGTTCTCCCAGTCCTCCTGACTGAATGATGTGGGCTGAGTCAGAACCGAATGGTCTCCACTGGCAGCCAGTTTGTCAGCCACAGACTGAGTATTGTATGCATGGATAACCGGATGCCCCTGCAACGTCAGACGCCCGTTTTCCTGGGTAAATTTACCGGATATATCAGCGGAGCCATCCATGACCAGTACAGCGCTCTGCCCAACTTCAACCACATTAGTTACATCCACGTTTCCTTTTAGCTGCCCATGATACAGATATTCTTCTGTATCGAAATCCAGCGTAATTGAGGCATGATTATCAGAATTATTTGCCAGCACAGCACCATAATCTGCGGCCTTCAGCTGATGAAACGTCAGATCGTTACCATTAACATCCAGAATCCCCCCACGATATCCCCAAGAAATGGTATCCGGGTTTACCTGTCGGTCATCAGTTAGTACCACAGTCGGTCGGCCACTGGCAATATTTACACTGCTGAAAGCCTGCACCTGTCCTTTACTGTCCGCCTGCTGACTCAGAACAACCTTCCCATCCCCGACCTTCAGACCTCCCTCATTGATACCTGTACCCTGTACCGTCAGCGTACCCTCACCGATTTTATGCAGATTGTCACCTGCCTCGCCGTTGACCAGCCAGTTTACGGACACTCCTTTATCCACAATAATACCAGCCCCAGTCCAGGTACTTCCGTTAGAGGTTGTTACTGTGTAATTATCACGGAACGTCAGAGAACCCGCGCCCTGCGAAACCGAATCCTTCAGTTCAATCTGCCCATTCTGCCCCAGAAATTCCAGATTCTTACCGGCATTCAGGTCATTTCCCAGCTGTCCGTGCATGTCATATGTGATGGTCCCTTGGGTCAGGGTGCCAACTCCGGTGCTGCTGTCAAAGCTCCACTCCAGTACTCCCCCCTCAGATGAACTGAACGTAACCGGAGCATCATTGTCCTCGTTAAATTTTTGCTCGATAAAATCAAGAGGAATAACTGCCCAGTTATTTCCCCTGCCACCTGGACCATTCCCCGCGGTGAGAACACCAACCAGCACCCATTTATTCTGAACAGTATCAAAAGCAAACAAAGGAGAACCACTGTCACCGGCCTCACCATAAATAGGCATGGCACCGTTTAATTGGTAATCAAAAACCAGACCTGAACTGGTACTAATCATTTCACCATTCTGGTAGGATGACAAGCTACCGACGGTCCCGCCGGTCAGCCAGGAATATGCCCCACCTACTTGTGTCAGTTGTCCATTACTGTTCTTGATATACTGGGTACCAGACCCCAGACGATAAAAAACAGGATAGCGTTCCTTATCCTTATATGCGCCAGCCACTGCCCCCTGCGCCGTCACCGCAGTCGGGGCAACCTCTGTCACCAGTTTATCCAGTCTGGGAGCATGGAAATCCAGTGAAGTCGCATTATTCCGGTCTACTATATTGTAACGGTTTTCACTATCACCAAAGCTGACGTTTGTATATCCCCCGTTATGTTTCACACTGGCGATATACTGCGGGTTAATTAGTGTCGCCACACCGCTTCCTGAATTCACGGAACTTAAATCCGGCATAGCCGCTTTATCCAGCGTACCTACAAGCTCTCCCTGCTTATTATAAATGGCGATATTCGTTGCCCCCGGGCGGAACATACCTTTATTCTCAGCAAAATCACGAAATAACTGATAGCCAAGTTCATTATTAACTGTTCCCGCAAAGCCTCCTGCAGAGAAAAGTACGGACGTCAGCAATAAAACAGGAAGGCGCAAACGCCTGACTGATTTTAAATTACATTTTCTGGCAAACTCAGAGACGGCAATAAAACCCCGGGCCACAGAGCTGTAGCGTAAAGAATAAATTCTGTTCATTTTTAATTAACCCTGAAAAAAATAAAATCAGCACTCTCAGGCATAACGGATAATCACCGTCATCCCTGCCCGCTAGGCTGACTGTCCTGTAACCGGTTCACTGAAATGAAGATTAAGAACTGTGCCGGAAGAAATCCCGAGTACATATGCCCCGGAATAAAACCAGCCTTCCCCCACCAGGTCCTGATAACCACTTTCATCAGCAATCACAGGTGAATCAGGCACACCCGGAACACCCAATTTCAGTTGTTTCCAGATACTTTCTGCTGACACCTCACCTTCCGTCATCCGGGAAATGAAACTCAGCCCGTCAGCCGTGCTCCACGCGTTGCTGTCAGGTACGCCGCCATTAAACACATAAGCATCAGCACTGTTATTCCCCAGTGTCTGGGTTATTCTGGCACCAAAGCCATCCTCTTCCGTCCACGCAAGCGCCCCGAAAGCCTGAACCTCTGCCGCCAGAGTGCCTGTCGTCTGAGAGTCTCCGGTAACATTCAGTGGCAGTACAAGCAGCCCCTGTCCCGGTGTACCACTGGCCCACTGAATGCGAATTTCGCCTCCGTCACTTCCCACCAGTTGAATGACAGGAACAATACCGGCACCGGATGTCTCACTGCCCTCAAAAGCACGTGCCGACTTACCGGCAAGCAGCAGAAGGTCATGGGGAGCACTAACCGTCAAGCGTGTTCTATTACTGGTCAGCTCACTGATTTTGTTGCTGAACCCGGTATATCCGCCCGTTTTCCACAACCAAGGAGGAAGGGTGTCATCATAAGGCATGATGGTCCCCCTTAATCCCACAGACCCCTGAAAGTCCCTGCCAGAGTGCCATCCGGTATCAGCAGAAACTTTCCCGCAGATTAATAATATGATAATAAGAAAAGCCTCAATCACAGCATTCTGACGCACGTTCACTCCCCTCAGATATATTTTCACTCGTATTATTCACTCGTGGTGAAATCTCTTTTATTTTTCTGTAAACCGCACTGAACTCCTCATCCACAATAACATTCCCTTCAACTCCCCTGATATAAAGCTCACAAAAAACACCTTTCTGAAGAACGAAGGTATGTCCTCTATATTCACCAGAAGGTTGCGCCCCTGCCTGCTGACAAAATGAATAAACATGCCTGCCCAAAAACATGAACAAAAGAAGTCGAAGTAAGAAGAAAACTCTGCCGGAGTCTGAAAAATGCAACGCCAGAGGTCAGATCATCAGAAATAAAACGAAAACACTTAAATGTATTTGATTTTATTTTTCAGGAATGACTTACCGATTACACCGCTGACGTTGTTTATACTCACAACAAAATGCCTCCATCTTTTCCGGTCTGAGGAAATCGCCCAGACAGAACAAACAGTTCACCTGCACCTGTGTTTCCACACCTTCTGCCAGCGTATCAATACCCCACTCCCCTACAAAACTCACAATATGCCGGGATCTCTTTTCACTCAGAATGTCCTGTGTGAAGCCTTTGACCAGAAAGTATTTCGGTATGGCATCACGGAACATCAGGCTCCGAAATCATCCAGTGCAAATTCAATACAGGTGTCACGCTCACGGCAAGCCGGAAACCACGAGATAACATGGCTTTAATATCAGAAAATCAGTTCCCCCTATGATTCAGTATCTCTCCCTCAGGAGAAACAACAGACCGACAGATTCCATCCTGCTAATGAAATATGCCAACGGAATAATTTATCCCTTCGCTATGTGCCAGCGAACCAGCAACTCAACACCAGATATGGCAAATCTGATGAAAAAACCACCGGCTGGATATGGTTTCCCCCGTTACTGAGCACACAGAGTAGTCTCTCTACGGATATAAAATCACTGCCCAGACTGAAACTCCTCTATTTTATGTATCTCCCTGTCCAGCCCGGTCATCAGTAGCATCCTGAAATCTCTCACGCCAACATTCTCTGCCAACCGGGCGTAATGCCAGTACAGACTTCGTTCACCCGGGTTCAGGAGCGGGGGACAGACTCTGCCTCTCTCTGAAAAGCGTTTCAGTACCAGTCGCTGTCCGGAGGTCAGACGGAATTTACCGGCACGAGATACCTTTCTGTTCAGTGCCATGCGCACAGTTCTTTCCAGGTCCGACAGAGACATGTATCCACTGTACACTGGGCAGATATTTCGCAACACCTTCAGCATCTCCAGCCTCTCCGGCACCAGAACCAGCATTTCACCGGACATTTCCGCCCTCAGTTCACGTATCCTGGATAAATGACGCCCCCACCCCGCAAGAGGCTCTGCACTCAGCGCCACAATAATCAGGTCCCAGCTCTCCCGGGAACAGGTATATCCCAGTGGCACACGGTAAACGTCGTACTCACAGTCTGATAACAGACTCCATAGCCCTGTCAGCTCATACCAGCAGGTTCCTGTCAGAAGTACCTTTCCCTTTGTTTTTATTTCCATATCACATCAGCCAAAAATAAAAGACCACTAATTACGGCATCAGCGCCCAGAACTCACCTTACCGGAGCCATGACTCTTCGTTTTCCTTTTATCAGAAATAGGCTACTACCGGCGTCAAACTCCCCTGCCAGCGTTTTACCGGCTCCTCAGCACCGGGGAAATTCACCCGCACATCACTCAGTGATGTCACCCAGGCTCCGACAATATACTTTCTGTCATTTTCCTGTGACAACAGCGACTCTGCCCCTGAAATAAACGCATCAGGACGTGCGGTTAATCCTGCATAGTTCGGTGTCCATTCATAGCCCCTCACCTGCCATAACAGACGTTTCACCTGCCGTTCTGCCTCCGGTGTCACCTCTCCGCTAACCACACTCCAGCCCTGACCAGCTGTGATATTGTCCTGCCATGCCAACAGGTGACGAACGGTAAACGTGATTTCCCCGTAACGCATCTGCCCCCGGGCAAGTTCTCCCCGGGCCGCAATCCGGGGAGATGATGGAATCACCTGAAGTAATGTCACTGACGGCTGCAGCCCGGGACGGGAGCTTGTCAGCGATGTGGTATGTCCGCCAAGAATATAAAAATCCTGCCCTGCCCGGCTTTCACTGACCATGCCACTTTTACCCGTTGTCAGACCGGCATGCACGGCATCTGGTGTAGCCATCCGTACAGCGCGGGGTTGCCACTGCCAGGAAACTTCAGGAACATACAGCGTGCCGCTGAATTCCGTCACGCCCACAGCCATTCCCTCCTGCCAATGGCCCGGCGGAATAATCAGAGGTTGTGCCAGCACACTGGCTGAAGTCAGAAAAAACAGAGCCGGAAACATACCGGACTTCAGACGATGAATAATATTCAGCACCGGACTGTCCTCCTGCTTACTGGTACTCAATACTTACCGGCAGTGACACCCGCCAGCGTTCCGGCATCGTGCCGTTCAGACGTAATTCACCACTGTCTGCTACAGTCTGAGCACCATACGCACCTTCAACCTGACGCAGGGAGACATCATTGAAACGACTTAGCCCCTCTGAAACCGTCACCGTCATTGTCTGCATCCAGCCGGGGCCTTCACCACTAAACATCTTCTGCAGAACCCCCGGAATATCAGAAACTTTCATAGAATTGCTTTCACCAGGCAGACCATTCGCATTAAGATCGTCATACACGCCGACATACACCGGCTGTCCGTCCTTCACATAGCGCAATACCCCGGTCGCCTGCATTCTGAAAATAAATGAACCTTCCCGGACATTATTATCTCCGATAACAGGCAGCGTCACTTCCGCCATGCCAGGTGCTGTCCAGACAAGTGAAAAAAAATCACCGCCCGTTCCGTAACTGACCCGGGGTGAAAGCCCCTCACGTCCTGCCGGAGTGGTCAGGGTAGTTTTTCCCAGTAAAACGGTCATCGCCGGCAGTGCAACCGGAATTCCCTGCTCACCATCACGAACACTACGGCTCTGTTTAACCTCCAGGCTTTCATTTCCCTGTCCGACTTTCCATACCCACGGATTACGGGTACTGGTCACCGGGCCTTCCAGCTTAAGCTCGCCGCTAAAATCTTCTCCCGGTGTATTCCAGGCCAGCACTGTGGAGGGCAGGAGGCTGACAGCAAACAGAAACAGCGTCACCTTTTTCATTTCTCTTCTCTCCTTCTATCCCTGCAACCATCACTGTACTGTAACCGTCACATTCAGCCCCACCTGCCAGCTGGCCGGTGTACCCTCTGCCGGTAACCGCAGTTCAAAATCCGACACAGCAGAAGCATATGCCGCAGCCAGATCCATCACTCGACCGTCAGCCAATATTCCCTGGTTGATAACCTGTCCGTTATCCACCGCATTCATGCCATTTCCAAAATTCTGATTCATCAGTAATAATGAAGATAGACGGTTTTTCAGCCCTTGAGGCAGATTTCCCGATTGTACATCCGTCACGCTCTGTCCACTGACCAGCGACATCCCGGCCGGCACAGCTCCCCCGTCTTCCTGTCTACCGACACTGACAGCCATCCCCTGATTCAGAGTGAAAGAAAGCTGTCCCAATACGTTCCCCGTTTCCGGGTCACGCACCGGGACAGAGGCGCGAAAACGTTGCGCTGTTGTGCCACTGCCTTCCTTTACGGCGAAAGGCTGACCGTTACTGCTGAAGCTAATAAATGGCGTGAATCCGGGACCACCGCGCTCAGCCACCTCATGCAAATGCCCCTCCAGAAACGACAGCGTTCCTTTATCACGCAAATTAAAAACCAGTTGCCCGTTCTCCGTGCGCGCATCGGCAGTATCCACCGCCCAAATCTGGTCGGGAGAACTTATCTGCCAAGTCCATTTGGGAGCTTCGTCAGTGACAAAGCCATTAAACAGAATTTCGCCACCATCCAAAATATCGCTATCAGCTCGCAAAGAAAAAAATAAAAGAGCTATAAAAAGAACAGGCAAAAAATAACAGCCATTTACAGCAGAAGGCCATATTGCTTGTAATATCCTCATAATTTAATGCCTTAGCAGAATAACAGGGCATCTTTTCGGATACCCTGTATAACACAAAAGTTCTACCTTATATTATTTATAGGTAACAACAATAGGCATAGATGCAGTCCAAGCCACGCTTCCTGTTGTCGCTGGATTGTCTAGATTAATAGTAATGTTTTCCCCCATAACAATACCAGCCGCGTATGCAGTATTAAATACTGCATCAGCTAAAGCGAAATTTTTCACTTCCGCCTTAGCTGATTCACGGGTAATTTGAGGGAGATTGGCAGTAACATCAGAGAACAGTCCGTTCATGACATTGACAGCATCACTATACAGCGTTACAGCCTGAGAAGCTGATGTAGGCAGTCCACCATAAAAGGCATGATTGTCTGCAGAAGCAAACATAGAAGTCCCCCACACATCACCATTGGTTTCTGTGGTGATAACAGCTGCTACTTGCATCGGAAAAACAACATCACCAATTGCACTACCAGTGTCATCCTGGACACCCAAGGTCATCTGAATGGCGCCATTACTGAAAGAATCACCGGAAGCTGCGTCCAGCAAGCTCACTCCATTAAAGGTGATATTAGCGATTCTATCTGAGACCGTATTATTAAACCCACCTGCTACAGAACGCAATGCTAAAAGTCCCGCATTTGCAGGTGCAGCAATAGTCACTGTGCTTGCACCGACAGGGATAGTCGCATCAAGCCCGGAAAGAGAACCAACCTTACCTTCATACAGAGCAGCTTGCACAGGAGTGCTAATAGTACCGCCTAAAGAAATATCTCCGTTAGAAAATGAAGGAGTATATGCATTAGCTACACTGGATACGGACATAACAGCACCAGCAGCCACAGCCAGTGAAATCAGGGTCTTTTTCATAAAATAAATTCCTTGATATTTCATAAATAACAAAACAAAATCGGCAACCCTTATTTTCCGGAATTACCGCAAAACTATCCCTAAGGTTTATTTAAATAACCGCATTTCATTAAACACATTGTTTAACTCAGAATAATTTTACGTTATCCCCGTTTAAAAATGTGGTAAATCCCTTTACCAATATGACCCGTACCAAAATTACGGACATATTTCCTTGAGAAATGGGATGTCCTCTCAGCTCTCCACCTGCAGGGCTATCTGCAGGTTTCCCCGGTAAGTGACCGGCACTTCCAGTTCTATCGGCGCATCGGTTCTTAGCTCAACCTGCGTGTGTGCCTCCGGAACAGTGATCACCATATCCTCACCCTGTTGTCTGGCACTGAGTGCCACTTTCTTTCCGTCAACCATCAGTGCCGTCTTCAGGGTGATGCGGGCTTCCCCGTTATCCGGTAACACCTGCTTCACCGTGATATACGCCAGGCCACCGGATGCTGCCCTAGACTCTGCGTTGCGGATGGTCAGGCTGCCGGGAAGAGGCGTCGTGTCTCCACTCCGGTACAACACCGGGTCTGTCGGTGTGCGGTTTACCTTCACCACGCTGTTACCTGACACCTGACCATTCACTACACCCAGATACTGCGTTTTCTCGCTGTATTCAGCGGCCAGTGCTGACGGAATACTGAGAGCACTCAGAGCCAAGGCGACTGCCATCATTGTTTTCTTCATTTATTACCCCTCTGTTCCTTATTTTGGAGGGTTATTATTTCTACTCTGCAGTATCAGCTTTTGTTACTTCCGGTACTGCCAGTTTCTTCTGGTTAATAGTCCAGGTCTGCAGACTTCCCCAGTCATTCAGAGAGTCAACTTTCACCACATTTCCCTTCACCTGTACTTCATCACCCGGCATGAACATCAGCAGTTTCTGTGCCGTCTCGTTATCCGTGGCAATTTTCTTTCCGTTTCCGTCCAACAGGCTACCAATCGCAAAAATATACGGCGTGGTGTTCACCAGCATGATCCTGCCATCCGGGCGGCTCTGCAGGCTGATGCCCTCTTCTGCCCCCTTGCGGCCTTCAAGCAGTGCCTTCGGGCGATAGAATAGTTTCAGCTTCGTGCGCAGCGCCACTGCAATACCGCTGCCCTCCAGAGCCGGCGGAATATCCTGCAGGTTCAGCCAGTACACCGACTCTTTATCCTTCGGCAGATGGTCCGAGGCCATTATGATACGCAGTGTCTGCTGACCATTCGGCTTCACTTTGAAGAAGGACGGCGTCACCACAAAGGTCGGACGGGTGTCCTTCTCCACGATATTGTCCACCCAAGCCTGGCCACCAAAGGTACGTTCTCTGTCATTGTTGGTGACCGTGATGGTCAGTGAATCCTTGTCCCCGCGAAAGATATAGCGGGTCTGGTCTGCCGCCAGGGAAGCCATCGCACTCTGACAGGTCATCATCAGCGCCAGAGTCATTCCCAGTACTTTTGTCACCCGGTTAGTGAAAAACGTCATTACTGCGTTACGCTTACTCACACGTAATCTCCTGTAGTTTCTCAGTATCCTGCAGTCTGGCCGCAGGTATCCGGCACTGGCCCAGGGTGATATCACCCGGCGCATCCACCGTGTTAATCATCAGCACACCATTACTAGACACGAAGCCCAGCGGAGTGTTCTTACTGTCACGTGCCCAGGTGCCCCCCGGCACAAACTCACCGTCACGCAGCTTCACCTGCAGCAGGTAACGCTTAATTTTCAGGGCATCAAACGGCATCCAGACCACTGCTTTGTCTGTCGGTACAACCTTCTGACTGGTATTCATCAGTTCGGTACTCAGCGGCAGCGTGCCCGCATCAATCGTCACCGTGTTCCAGTCATAGCTGTTCAGCGGTACTACCAAGTTGCCGTCACTGTCAGTCTGTCCGTCACCGGACGTCACCTTCACTCCGGGTGTATCCTTCACGCTCACTACCGCCACGGTGTCCCCGGTCGTGCGGCTGAACATAATGTCTTTCGCCGCCGGAATGGCCAGTACCGAACCGCTGACCGATACAGAACCACTGGTTCCGACGGACTGCGAGTGGTTCAGGGCACCATTCAGATAAGCCCGGTCACCACTGTACGACGCATTCAGATAACTGCTCACACCACCACCACTGTCACGCCCACCGCCCAGACCATAACTGAAACGGTCATTCAGCGAGCCGGACACGCCGGTGCTGAAGCCTGTGCCACCGTCTTTACTCGTACTCACCGACGTACTGCTGCTGTAGCGACGGTCAAACAGTGTGAACGGTACCGACACTGACGCCGATGCAGACCAGTTGTTTTCTCCCCGGGTGTTCCGCGAACCGGACCAGCCCAGGTTAAGACTGACGCCCTTAATCTGTGTGCTCAGGGTGCCGGTAATACCTGTGTCCTTACCGTTGTCATCGCTGTACCGGTAACTCCCGGTCGTGGATGCGGGGTAATAGCTCCGCTGCCAGCCGGACACCGACAGACTGAACAGTCCACCCACCGGTTGACTGACACCGGCATTCCATTCATCCTTCGTCCGGCGACCATGATTTGACTGCGACCACAGATCTGTCGGGTCAAAGGAGGACATATCCTCATACTCCTCACTCTGCTGTGACCAGCTCACCCGCAGTCCGGTGTTCGTCATATCCAGTTGTTTACTCCAGGATAACTGCACCTTATTTCCGCTGCGGCTGCCGTCACGGTATTTTACCGTGGCATAAGCCCCGTCAGCAGACACCGCCCCCAGGTAACTCAGCCCCAGAACAGCCCCGGCGCTGACGCCCTGCCAGTCTTGGTTAAACACCCCCCCGGTGCGCAGCGTCAGCCCGTCCAGACCGTAACCGTATGACGCAGCAAACACCCCCCCTTTCAGGTCACTGTCATCGTCAGGCAAACCGGCTGCCACACTGAACTCGTGCTGCCCCGGGCTTAACTGCCCGGCCATCACCGACAACGGGAAGTTCTGTACCTGCTCGCGCCCGTCTTCACCGGTGATTTTCATGGTCACATCACCACTGGTATACAGCGGCACATCCGTGATGGAGAACGGACCTGCCGGCACCATCTCCGAATGCAGCAACCGCCCGTTCTGTGTCAGCGTCACCCTCGACGGCCCGTTCGCAATGCCGCTGAACACCGGGGTATACCCCAGATTGCCCGGCTTCATGCTGTTGTTCCGGCTCAGCGACACTCCGTACGTTCCCGTGCTGCCCAGCAGACTGTCCCCGGTGGATGTTTTCCCGACCGCCAGGTCCGCACTCAGTGCGCGGATGGCCCGGGTGGCCGTGAACATGTTTATCGTGGTGGAGTTATCCCCGCTGTCACCGCCACTGGCCGTGGCTGAAGAACTCACCACCCAGCGCCCAATATTGGCTTTCAGGTCCGCTGAGCCAAAGGCCGAGGTGTTATTACGGCCGGTGTTGGCGTTCGCGTTATAATTCACGCGAAATGCACTGGTCCCGTAATCCCACTCCACATTCTCCGGCATCTTCATCAGCCCCTTCTGGGGAATAGACAGCGCCAGACTCTGGGTGGAAACATCAAAATCCACCTTCACTGACAGGGCTTTTGTCAGCACATAGCACTGTCGTGTGGCGTCATATCCCTCACGAAAGTAATCTGCACTGACGTAAATCCCGGCCTTCGTCAGCCATGCCTCTGTCAGACACAGTTCATTACTGTCCTGTGGTGTCACATCCAGTATCTGTTTCCCGACCTCCTTCCCATTCAGAGACAGGTCAACCAGATAACGCCCCGGCGCATAGCTGCCGCTCAGGGCTGCCCAGATTTCCGGATTAACCCCGGCACCACCCTGGATAAAGGACATATCCAGTTTTTCACCTGCAATACCTGTGACACTGGCGAAAGCAGCTGATACGGCAAGCGCAAGAGCGGCCCGACGGAAAAACACGGACGAAGCCGGCTCTGCGACTGCCTTCTTTCCTGCACACACAATCCTTTTCTCCGTTACTGATACGTGACCACAAAGGTCAGTGCCCCCGTGTATTCCCCCGCCTTCACGTTCGCCGGAAACACCGGCTGTGCACGAAAACGGAACTGCCCCTTAGCAGCAAACTCCACCGGGTAACTCACAGAATGAGTGTCCTGAGTCAGACGTTCGCGATAATCTGCCTGTGTATCCACTGCCCGCACATCCACTCGAATACCATCACCAGCACCGCGGGTGACCACGCCCCCTGCATCCAGCTGTCCCGGGTTACCAAAATCCAAGGTGGCGACCTGCCCTGCCTTAAAGGCTGAGCACCCCTGAACCGTGGCACCGGACTCATACAAACGCACAGTGAAGTCACGCGGCGGTACAGAATCCCCCGTGGACTTGCGGTAAGTACCGAACGTCAGCCGACCACTGTTGCCGATGCTGTCCGCATCCACCACCACATGACAGGATGACGCAACCACATCCATACTAAAAACCACCCGCTGAACAACATCCGCATAAACAGAAGAACTAATTAAAGCAATTAGCGATATAAAGATCTTCACCCCCCCTCCCACAACAAATATCATTCAACGCATGCTCTTTGACTCCTATTAAATATCACTTCACCCCAAAAATTTAGCCAATAATGCACAAACAAAAAGCTCAGTGCACAATTAGCTAACAGAAAAAACAGAACATATCTTAAATTTATTTAACACCTGTAGTTTGTAGTTATCAGAGGAACTTAAGATGCTAAAAAGAATGACAATAAATGCAATACTATGGCATATTGAGTCAAACATTGAAAACACACCTTTGGACATAAATGATTTAGTAAAATACTCGGGTTATAGCCGAAGATATTTACAGTTAATTTTCAAGAGATACACGGGAGTTCCTATTGGTTCATATATTCAATTGCGGAGAATTACCAGAGCTGCAACTCTTTTAAGAGCTACGCAGCTATCTATTCTGGCCATATCAGAGCAGTTATTTTATGATTCACAACAAACATTTACAAGAGAGTTTAAAAAAAACACAGGCTACACCCCCCTGCAGTACAGAAAAACTGACCACTGGACATTCTGTCAATCCCACAAGGGTAAAAAAGATAATATATTGCTTCACTTACCTCAAATTTGTTGTGTTAATTCTGAGGTGTTTTATGGTACAGAAATACGGTATACAGAAGAAAGCCCCTTTTTTAACCCAGCATCAGATTATAAGTGGAATATAGTTGATACACTATTATCAAACAATAAAAACGTTTATATATCACACAAAGTATCATCAGAAAAATGTGGAAAATTAGTGGTTAATGCCGTTGTATGGAGGCATGATAACTATTTCACCCCCCCCCGCGAAATCAAGAAAGGGCTTTTTGCTTACTTTACATTCAGGGGGGGTAGGGATGATTACTGGAAGTATATGCATAATATTCATACATGGTCTTTACCTATTTATGGTCTTCAGAGGGGGGGGGGATATGACATAGAAAAAATAACAAAGTATGGTGAAAATGACTTCCTGTTTGAATTTCATATTCCGATAAGAAACCCCAGCGCTATCAGTTAATACAGCCAACCTTTACAGCATAAAAAGCCCCCGTAAAAACAACTGTAATATTTATATGTTTAGTGGTAATAAACGCAAGGGGCTTGCAGATGATGATTGGAGAAAATTATCCACTGAATGCATCAGGCGCAGCTAAAGTAACAACTTCTTTTTTTGCTGGTTATTAATCCCCCTGGAGAGGAACGACTTAGGTGCAAATAATTTTATGATACTGCATATTCCTGATATATTCTCACACATATAAAGAATAAAGTATCACCACATGAATCACTTTCCCACATCAACCCAGAATGAAAGAACTCATCACCTAATCCTATAATGTACAAGCCCCCACGCAAAAAACAAAAAATTCACAGGATCTTCAACATAATAAAAACATGATAACATAAAACACAAAGCTAATAAAAAAACAAAGACAGCAACCATAATAAAAAAGACGAAACAACACAAATTTACAAAATCAGCCTTATAACACTTCAACTTCCTACGGTACAATCAGAAAAGAGGAGAATAAATTAATCAGCAATTATCATGTTACAAAAAACAACCATTAATGCCATACTGAGATATATTGATGAACACATAGAAAAAAAAAACATAAACATTCATATACTTGTTCAATACTCAGGTTATAGCCGTAGATACTTACAGTTACTCTTCTGTAAAGAGCTGGGCATTCCAATAGGAAAATATATCCAACGCAGGAGGATAACTAGAGCAGCGCTTCTGTTACGACTCACAAGGCTACCAATTACATTAATATCAGAAAGACTTTGTTATGACTCACAACAAACATTCACACGAGAATTCAGAAAACATACAGGATACACCCCTCTCCAGTATAGAAAAAGTGAAGAATGGACATTTAAAAACCAGACTGGCCACAGAGACTTAAAAATATCATTACCCGTTCCACAAATTACAGCATTACCCCAAATATGCTTTTCTGGAATATCTATTAACTATACAGGAAGAATACCACACAAATACGACAACGCAAAAAAAAAATGGGATACAATAAACTCAATTCTTTCAAAAAAAACAAAGATATATGTAACAAATACAATATCTCACGGGAAAAAACCAAGTAATGAATTCAATATAAAAACCATTATCCATACTTCAGAAGAATATCCTTGCACAAAAAATACCACATATCCAAACATTTATGCTCACTTCACATACAAAGGTAAAATGAAAGATTATGTTTGCTATGTAAATAATTTATATTTAAATGTTTTGCCTTTTTATGGTTTACAAAGAAGGAGTGGATATGATTTAGAAATCATATCCACTCAACCTAACGGAGAATATTACTTTGAATACTACTTACCTATATACAAAGATTCTGAGGTGGCTCCTGAGATACCAGATAGTTGATGTGTATCTTAAAATAAGAGGTAGGCTTGGATATATGTCTAACACTAAATAGGTGCGTCCAATAGTAGATCACTCAGGGAGAACTCAGTCCGGTTTATGCGATCTGCTCAATCGCTGAATATCCTAAATCACCAACCGGACTGAGCAATGCCGATCTAGACTGGCCCCCTGAATCTCCAGACAACCAGTATCACTTAAATAAGTGATAGTCTTAATACTAGTTTTTAGACTAGTCATTGGAGAACAGATGATTGATGTCTTAGGGCCGGAGAAACGCAGACGGCGTACCACACAGGAAAAGATCGCAATTGTTCAGCAGAGCTTTGAACCGGGGATGACGGTCTCCCTCGTTGCCCGGCAACATGGTGTAGCAGCCAGCCAGTTATTTCTCTGGCGTAAGCAATACCAGGAAGGAAGTCTTACTGCTGTCGCCGCCGGAGAACAGGTTGTTCCTGCCTCTGAACTTGCTGCCGCCATGAAGCAGATTAAAGAACTCCAGCGCCTGCTCGGCAAGAAAACGATGGAAAATGAACTCCTCAAAGAAGCCGTTGAATATGGACGGGCAAAAAAGTGGATAGCGCACGCGCCCTTATTGCCCGGGGATGGGGAGTAAGCTTAGTCAGCCGTTGTCTCCGGGTGTCGCGTGCGCAGTTGCACGTCATTCTCAGACGAACCGATGACTGGATGGATGGCCGCCGCAGTCGTCACACTGATGATACGGATGTGCTTCTCCGTATACACCATGTTATCGGAGAGCTGCCCACGTATGGTTATCGTCGGGTATGGGCGCTGCTTCGCAGACAGGCAGAACTTGATGGTATGCCTGCGATCAATGCCAAACGTGTTTACCGGATCATGCGCCAGAATGCGCTGTTGCTTGAGCGAAAACCTGCTGTACCGCCATCGAAACGGGCACATACAGGCAGAGTGGCCGTGAAAGAAAGCAATCAGCGATGGTGCTCTGACGGGTTCGAGTTCTGCTGTGATAACGGAGAGAGACTGCGTGTCACGTTCGCGCTGGACTGCTGTGATCGTGAGGCACTGCACTGGGCGGTGACTACTGGCGGCTTCAACAGTGAAACAGTACAGGACGTCATGCTGGGAGCGGTGGAACGCCGCTTCGGCAACGATCTTCCGTCGTCTCCAGTGGAGTGGCTGACGGATAATGGTTCATGCTACCGGGCTAATGAAACACGCCAGTTCGCCCGGATGTTGGGACTTGAACCGAAGAACACGGCGGTGCGGAGTCCGGAGAGTAACGGAATAGCAGAGAGCTTCGTGAAAACGATAAAGCGTGACTACATCAGTATCATGCCCAAACCAGACGGGTTAACGGCAGCAAAGAACCTTGCAGAGGCGTTCGAGCATTATAACGAATGGCATCCGCATAGTGCGCTGGGTTATCGCTCGCCACGGGAATATCTGCGGCAGCGGGCTTGTAATGGGTTAAGTGATAACAGATGTCTGGAAATATAGGGGCAAATCCACGATCATAGTACCAATTCCCAGAACTCGAGTAGGCAGCCTGACGGCTGCGACTTGTCATGGTCTGCCATTACCGTTATAAAAACAGACAATGTTATTGTCTTTCAGGTGGTTATATGGCCCGTTCAGCTAAACCCCGTAAACGAAAACCCGCTCTTCAAAGAAGCAAACTTCCCCGCTATGTCGTGAAGCTTCACGACGATGACTTCTTTGACGAAGAAGACGCAGAAGTTCTGCACTTTGATAATTTTGACGATGCCGTTGAATGCTGCGCAGACCTGAATATTCCATTCTTTGTGGATGCGGGAAACAAAAAGCTGGTCTTCTGGTTTGTTCGTGTCAATGACGAAGGGTATCCGGAAATAGCCCGCTGCACGGAGCGGGAGTTTGCGACCATTCTTGCCGGTATCAGCGCCGGCGGCATGTACTGCCCGGAGTGTGGCATGGTTCACTGGCCAGACGGAGTCACCCCGCCCTTCTGATGCTTTCCCCGTTTTGCCGACATTTTTCAGCAGGGAAACCGCTGGCTTAACTGGCTGGAGAAACAGCTGGAAGGTTCAGTGCGTCCGGTGGTGATTGAGTCGGTGACAAAAATCATGAACCGCCCCGGGTTTCCTGGAGAGTGTTTTATCTGTGAACTCAGGCTGCCAGATCATTGTTTCCGATGGAAGCATAATAAGCTTTTTCTGCTTCTGCCGGAGGAGTATGGCCCAGCCTTCCCAGCAATCGTCGATTGTTATACCAGTCCACCCACGTGAGTGTGGCCAGTTCCACTTCTGCACGGTGTTTCCAGCTCTTACGGTGTATTACCTCCGCTTTGTAAAGACCATTGATGCTCTCAGCCATCGCGTTGTCATACGAGTCGCCTGCACTCCCTGTTGATGCCAGCAGTTTTGCTTCTTTTAGTCGCTCCGTATAGGCCAGTGACACATACTGAGAGCCTTTATCGCTGTGATGGATGGTGCCAGACGGACGACGGGCCCACAACGCCTGCTCCAGCGCATCCAGCACGAATGTCGTTTCCATAGACGATAAGACCCGCCACCCCACGATGTATCCGGCAAACACATCAATGATGAACGCCACATAGACGAAGCCCTGCCATGTGCTGACGTAAGTAAAATCAGCCACCCACAGCTGGTCAGGACGTTCTGCCACGAACTGACGGTTTACGCGGTCACCTGTGGCAACGGTTTTCCGGCTGACGGTAGTGCGGACCTTTTTACCCCGGAGAACACCGGCAAGTCCCATAACCGCCATGAGGCGCACCACTGTACATCTGGCCACCCTGATTCCTTCCCGTAACAACTGACGCCAGACTTTACGCACACCGTACACCTGATGATTTTCATCGTATACGCGCTGTATCTCTCTCTTCAGCCAGTCATCGCGCTGCGCACGGGCACTGCGTTTATCAGGATGATGCCGCTGCTGTTGACAATGGTAATACGTTGACGGGGCAATATGCAGTTCACTGCATACCGGTCCGACCCCGTACTGCTCACGCAGCTTATCCAGCAGTGGCATTATTTTTTCCAGAGGCGGTCGAACTCCGCCTTCGCAAAATAAGCGGAAGCCTGGCGAAGGATATCGTTACTGCGGCGCAGTTCACGATTTTCACGTTCCAGCTCTTTCAGACGCTGACGTTCAGCGGTGGTGAGCCCACCATCACCGCCCCCGGTATCCCTCTCATGCTGGCGAACCCAGACACGCAGAGTCTCTGGCGTACAGCCAATCTTTGGAGCAATGGAACAAATTGCCGCCCATTGTGAGTCATATTCGCCCTGACTTTCCAGAACCATACGAACTGCGCGTTGACGGACTTCGGGGGAAAAACGAGTATTTTTAGTCATCCTGTTTACCTCTTTCTCAGGAAGTTTAGTCTCCAGGATTTCCGGGGCGGTTCAATCTCACTTCTTTAACAAGAATTATTATTATCTACGCCTCCTCCTTTCATGTATCCCTCATGAATGATTAAGATAAACATACTGTGTTTGTTATCCATATGATAACAAACACACAAAGGAATAAACATTTACCTGAAAGATGATTACAATGTTCACAACTGTCAGAGATACACTATATGATAGATTAGCAAAATTAATATTTATCTTAATAATGGAGCTTGTATGAATAAAATATATTCTCTTAAATACAGCCATATTACAGGAGGGCTAATCGCTGTTTCTGAATTATCCGGCAGAGTATCATCCAGAGCATCGGGTAAGAAAAACAAGAAAAAAATTATACTTCCATTATGTTTTTTAGGTTTATTATCTCCCTCATATTCTTTTGCGTCACAGATGGATATTTCAAATTTTTACATCCGTGATTATATGGACTTTGCGCAGAACAAGGGGATATTTCAGGCCGGCGCTACAAATATAGAAATAGAGAAGAAAGATGGCAGCAGCCTTAAACTACCTGAAGTCCCGTTCCCTGACTTTTCACCTGTTGCAAACAAAGGTTCAACAACATCTATAGGTGGGGCATACAGTATTACAGCAACACATAACACCAAAACCCACCACTCAGTTGCGGAGCAAAACTGGGGAAACACAACATACAAACAGGCAGACTGGCATACATCACACCCCGACTTCGCAGTATCCCGACTTGACAAATTTGTTGTTGAGACCAGAGGAGTGACTGAAGGCGCAGACACTTCGTTATCAAAGCAACAGGCACTTGAGCGGTATGGCATTAATTATAAAGGCGAGAAAAAACTTATCGCGTTCAGGGCCGGTTCAGGAACAATTGGTATAAAAAAAGATGGAAAAACAACGCCATTTGATGAGGTTTTTTACAAACCAGAAATGTTAAATGGTTCTTTTGTTCATATTGATGACTGGAGTGGATGGTTAGTATTAACCAACAACCAGTTTGATGAATTTAATAACCTTGCAACTCAGGGTGACAGTGGTTCAGCCCTCTTTGTATATGACAACGAAAAGAAAAAATGGGTTGTCGCCGGAACTGCATGGGGCGTTTATTACTATTCCAATGGAAAAACGCATACTGCATATAGCAAATGGGATCAGAACGCTGTTGATACCATAAAGAAAACATTTAGCCACAATGTTGATATGACCAATCAACAGGAAGTAACCATTGAAAACGGTAAACTTGCCGGCATCGGCACTGACACATCCGAAATAAAAAACAAAGACTTAATATTCACAGGTGGCGGTAACATCCTCCTGAAATCCAGTTTTGACAATGGTGCTGGCGGTCTTGTCTTTAATGATAAAAAGACATATCAGATAAACGGGAATGATTTCACCTTTAAAGGTGCTGGTATTGACACAAGAAACGGTAGCACCGTTGAATGGAATATACGGTATGACAATAAAGACAACCTTCATAAAATTGGTGATGGCACTTTAGATGTCAGAAAATCCCAGAACACCAATCTTAAAACAGGTGACGGCCTTGTCATACTTGGTGCAGAGAAAACCTTCAACAATATCTACATGGCCAGTGGTGATGGCACAGTCCGACTGAATGCAGAAAAAGCGCTGTCTGACGGTGAGTACAACGGCATTTTCTTCGCGAAAAATGGCGGCACACTTGACCTGAATGGACACAATCAGTCTTTCAATAAAATTGCTGCAACTGATTCAGGCGCAGTAATAACCAATACGTCGCCCCAAAAATCCATTTTATCCCTGAGTAATAATGCTGATTATATCTATCACGGCAACATTAACGGGAATCTGGACGTGCTTCAGCATCATGAGACGAAAAAAGAGAACCGCCGTCTTATTCTTGATGGTGGAGTGGACACAACAAATGATATAAGCCTGCGTAATACACAACTGTCCATGCAGGGACATGCCACTGAACATGCTATTTATCGGGATGGTGGTTTTGCGTGTTCACTACCCGCTCCTATGCGTTTTTTGTGTGGCAGTGATTATGTGGCAGGCATGCAAAATACAGAAGCAGATGCTGTAAAACAAAGCGGGTATACTTATAAAACCAGCAATGAAGTCTCGGATTTATCTCAGCCTGACTGGGAAAACGGAACCTTCAGATTTGGAACACTACATCTTGAAAATTCCGATTTTTCCATCGGTCGTAATGCCAATGTAATGGGAGACATTCAGGCCAGCAAGTCAGACATTACAATTGGTGACACTACAGCATATATTGATTTACATGCAGGTAAAAATATTACCGGCGATGGTTTTGGCTTCCGCCAGAATATTGTAAGCGGGCACTCTCAGGGCGAAACCGGGTTTACTGGTGGTATAACTGCTGAAGACAGCAGCATTGTCATTAAAGATAAAGCAAAAGCGTTATTCTCAAATTATGTATACCTGCTTAACACAAAAACAACCATAGAGAAAGGTGCTGATGTGACAGCTCAGAGTGGTGTGTTCTCCACGAACGATATCAGCGTCTCCGGCAATCTCACCATGACAGGCTATCCTGACAAAGACAATGAATTCGAACCCTCAATATATCTGAATGATGCATCTTATCTACTGACTGACGATTCAGCCAGACTCGTTGCAAAAAATAAAGCATCAGTGGTGGGGGATATAACTTCCACTAAAAGTGCATCCATCATGTTCGGCCATGATGAAAGCACCCCATCGAACCTGTCTGACAAAGCCTCAAAAGAGCTTGCTCTTGGTCTTTTAGGTGGATTTGATGTCTCATACCGGGGTGCAATTCATGCCCCGCCAGCATCTGCCACTATGAACAACACCTGGTGGCAACTAACCGGAGATTCTGCGCTGAAAACACTGAAAAGTACAAACAGCATGGTCTATTTCACTGACAGCGCAAACAATAAGAAATTCCATACGCTGACGGTCGATGAGCTGGCAACCAGCAACAGCGCCTATGCGATGCGTACAAACCTTTCTGAATCAGACAAACTGGAGGTCAAAAAACACCTGTCTGGTGAGAACAATATTTTACTCGTTGATTTCCTTCAGAAACCAACGCCTGAAAAACAACTGAATATTGAACTGGTAAGCGCACCAAAAGACACCAATAAAAATGTCTTTAAAGCCAGTAAACAAACCATTGGTTTCAGTAATGTAACGCCGGTCATTACAACCCAGGAAACCGATGACAAAATAACATGGTCACTGACAGGCTATAACACGGTAGCAAACAAGGAAGCAACCCGGAATGCCGCCGCCCTGTTCTCTGTTGACTATAAAGCGTTTCTGAACGAGGTCAACAACCTGAACAAACGTATGGGTGACCTGCGTGACATCAACGGCGAAGCCGGTGCATGGGCACGCATCATGAGCGGTACCGGCTCTGCCAGTGGTGGTTTCAGTGACAACTACACGCACGTTCAGGTCGGGGTCGACAAAAAACATGAGCTGGACGGACTGGATTTGTTTACCGGTTTCACTGTCACACACACTGACAGCAGTGCCTCCGCCGATGTTTTCAGTGGTAAAACGAAGTCTGTGGGGGCTGGCCTGTATGCTTCCGCCATGTTTGATTCCGGTGCCTATATCGACCTGATTGGCAAGTATGTTCACCATGATAATGAGTACACTGCAACCTTTGCCGGACTCGGAACCCGTGATTACAGCACGCATTCATGGTATGCCGGTGCAGAAGCGGGCTACCGCTATCATGTCACTGAGGATGCCTGGATTGAGCCACAGGCTGAGCTGGTTTACGGTTCTGTATCCGGTAAACAGTTTGCATGGAAGGACCAGGGAATGCATCTGTCCATGAAGGACAAGGACTACAATCCGCTGATTGGCCGAACTGGTGTGGATGTGGGTAAATCCTTCTCTGGTAAGGACTGGAAAGTGACAGCCCGTGCCGGTCTGGGCTACCAGTTCGACCTGCTGGCTAATGGCGAAACCGTATTGCGGGATGCATCTGGTGAAAAACGCATCAAAGGTGAAAAGGACAGCCGTATGCTGATGTCCGTTGGCCTGAATGCAGAAATCAGGGATAACGTCCGCTTTGGACTGGAGTTTGAGAAATCCGCCTTTGGTAAGTACAACGTTGATAATGCAGTCAACGCTAACTTCCGTTACTCGTTCTGATACTCCGTATTCAACAGGGCCTGCGGGCCCTTTACGCTCAGTGCCTGCCGCCCTGATATGTCTGAGAGACATTTCCGGGATGTCAGTCGACTGGTTTACTTAACTGCGATGACTAAAGCTGGCAGTAATGCCGGCTTTTTTACGGCCACATACGTCTTCCTCTCATCCGGAACTGTGATACAAATCCTGCATACAGGATTGACCGCCGGTTCCCACAAATGTAAGCGTAAACTGACCGCCGTATGTAGCCATTAAGCCAGTATTGGTAACGTAGGTGCCCACCTTTTCAACTGATCTGCGCCCCAAATCTTGGACATCCTATGAAAAATGTTTAAGTCGATATTGAACCGGACTCATGCCATCGAGTTTCTCTTTAATGCGATGGTGATTGTAGTATTCAATGTAATCAATTATATCTTGCTTTAGATGATGTAACTTATTGTATTTATTTAGATAGTAACATTATGATTTTAAAGTACTAAAAAAGCTTTCCATTGCTGCATTATCTAAGCAGTTACCACGTCGGGACATGCTTTGTGTTATGCCATTATCACTCAACCAACGTTGCCAACGAGGCATCTGATATTGCCACCCCTGATCACTATGCAACAAGGGCTTATCGTCTTTATTGAGTTGTTCTACCGCATCTAATAGCATGATGCTAATGGGCGCTCAGTAAGGTTATATGAGACTATTTCTCCATTATACAGGTCCATGATTGGTGATAAATAGAGCTTCCTGCCATCGACCTTAAACTCTGTGACATCTGTTACCCACTTTTGATTTGGGCGGTCAGCATAAAATTGTCTCTTCAGTAAATTATTACAAGTTCGCCCCTGTTCTCCACGATAGGCACGGTACTTCTTGCGCCTGATAAGTGAGCTGATACCCAGTTCCTTCATTAACTTTCTGATGGTTTTACCATTAAGTAAAATGCCCTCGTTACGGCAGGCAAGTCTGATGCGTCGATAACCATAACGCCCTTTATGCTGATGGTATATTCTCAATATTACTTGTTTAACAAGTTGATATGGATCTGGCGCATTAAGGCGTTTCACGTGATAGTAAAATGTACTACGTGGCAAATCCGCGATAACCAGTAATTGTGATAATGGATGACATTGCCTTAACTCATTAATAATGATTACTTTTTCTTTTGTTCCAATCGTAATTTTTCCTGAGCTAAGGCTTTCAGCTTTTTTAGATAAGAGTTCTCAACTCTCAGCAACTCAAGTTCTTCCCGTTCACTGATTGTCAGTTGTGTCGAACGACTTCGTTGATAAACAGCAGGAGTTTTCGGCCTCAAATCTTCCTTTTGTCCCTTCATCGAAAAATCAACCTCACTGTATTTTTTAATCCATTTGGATATGGTGTTAAAAGCAGGGATCCCATACTTCACTGCAGCTTCCCTTATAGAAAGAGAATTATCAATAACATCTCTGACCACATTCAATCTGAAGTTATCGTCATAACGTCTTTTTTGCCCAGTCAGTGTTTTTAATCCGTGCTTACGGTAAACATAAGCCCATTTCCTTACCGTGCTGGGGTCAATATTGTACATTTTTCCAACAGACTTCAAACTCAGCTCACCTTCCAGGTATTTTTCGGATACTTCCCTTTTGAATTCTAATGAAAATTTGCTCATACGCTCCTCAGTTACAGATCTGGTGTCTAACTATTGGGGCGCACTTCACGGGTAAAAAAGGACGCTATTCTGCTGAGTTAAAACTCACAGTAGTAAAAGAAGTCGTGGAAGACTGTTTTTCTGTTCGTGAAGTAGCGGTAAAACACGGAATACCAGCCTTTGGTACTGTATGCAACTGGCTTGAAAAATATAGAAAATATGGCGAAGATGCTTTCATTCGAAAAAATAAAAAGAGTATTCCTGTGCCGGATAAAAGCGCCATTTCAGCACCACCACTACCAACATTAACCAAAGATGAGAGAGAAGAACTTGAACAACTCAGGGTCGAGAATGCCTACTTAAAAAAGCTGAAAGCCTTGGTTCAGCAGAAAACATGCTCAACGTTCAGGAAACAGTGAGCATTGTGAATGAACTAAGGCAGGAATGGCCATTGTCCCGATTGTTAATTGTTTCCGGGCTGCCCCGGAGTACATTTTACTATCATGTCAGACGGCTTGCTGCTCCTGACCGGTATCAGTCTGCCAGAGCGCTTGTGCTGAAAATTTATCACCAGCATAAAGGCCGCTATGGTTACAGACGCATCAGGCTGGCATGTCGTAACGAGGGGGTTTTACTTAATGGTAAAACCGTCAGAAAACTGATGAAGGAACTGGGTATTAGCAGCCTGATCCGCGTTAAAAAATACCGTTCATATAAAGGAGAACAAGGACGAATTTGCGATAATCTCCTGAAACGCAATTTTGATGCAAAATGCCCCAACGAGAAGTGGGTTACAGATGTCACTGAATTTAAAGTGAGTGGCAAGAAGCTGTATTTGTCACCCATCATGGATCTTTATAATGGAGAAATAATTTCCTATAACCTCGCTACTCGCCCTCAACCTTCAATGGTGCAGACTATGCTTACGGATGCGCTGAAACAGCTGTCGAAAGATGAACACCCCATACTGCACAGCGATAGTAATAATGCCGGTATCAGTTTTTATCATCACTCTGTTTGCTGTTTAACCCGATTGGTGTGATTACTGATGCAGTGAAGACCTTCCCGCATCCTGACTCACACAGCGATCGACCCTTTGTGTCCTGCCCTGGACCTGTCGGTTGCCGGAAGCGCCTTCATGCGAGGCGTCTCCTCACCGGTGCGCGTGACTCAAGAAGGGCCTGACGGCTTGTCTCGTTACTGTCCTGTCCGGGTTATCTGTCTGGAGATTCAACTCTGTTTCCTCACAGGAGCTCTGTTATGGCAGGTAAAGTTACGGAAACCGCTGTTGTGGGTGGCGTGGATACACATAAAGATCTGCACGTTGCCGCTGTCGTAGATCAGAACAATAAAGTTCTGGGGACCCAGTTTTTCTCCACAACACGGCAAGGTTACCGGCAGATGCTGGCATGGATGACTTCGTTTGGGGCATTAAAGCGAATTGGTGTTGAGTGTACAGGCACCTATGGATCAGGTCTGCTTCGCTATTTACAGAATGCCGGGTTAGAAGTTCTTGAGGTGACTGCGCCAGATCGGATGGAGCGACGCAAACGGGGTAAAAGTGACACGACTGATGCTGAATGTGCCGCTCACGCCGCATTCTCCGGAATAAGAACCGTCACACCCAAAACGCGCAATGGCATGATTGAGTCTCTGCGGGTATTAAAAACTTGCCGAAAAACAGCAATATCAGCCCGCAGAGTCGCTCTCCAGATTATCCATTCCAATATTATCTCTGCCCCGGATGAATTACGTGAACAGCTCAGAAATATGACGCTCATGCAGCTCATCAGGACTCTGGGAGCCTGGCGGCCTGATGCCAGTGAATACCGCAATGTTACCAACGTTTATCGTATTTCATTAAAGTCCCTTGCCCGACGCTATCTCGAGTTACATGACGAAATCGCTGATTTGGATGTCATGATTGCGGCAATTGTCGATGAGCTGGCGCCTGAACTGATTAAACGTAATGCTGTTGGATACGAAAGCGCTTCGCAGTTGCTGATCACGGCAGGAGACAATCCCCAACGATTAAGATCAGAATCAGGTTTTGCGGCACTGTGTGGTGTAAGCCCTGTTCCCGTATCTTCAGGAAAAACGAATCGTTACCGACTTAACCGGGGTGGAGATCGTGCTGCAAATAGTGCACTTCACATCATTGCCATCGGACGTTTGCGAACTGACGATAAAACGAAGGAATAGAAGGAATATGTCGCCAGACGAGTAGCGGAAGGGCATACAAAAATGGAAGCAATACGCTGCCTGAAGCGCTATATCTCACGCGAAGTTTATACATTACTGCGTAATCAAAACAGGCAGATCAACAGCATCCCGATAACGGCTTGACTCTTAGAAGGGCGTCCAGGGCAGTCATTATACGAGCAGGCAGTTCCGGCAGTTATTGTGGCGATACCAGATCACGCAGAGTATGAGCCGGCGCGGAAACTGCTGGGATAACAGCCCAATGGAACGCTTCTTCAGGAGTCTGAAGAACGAATGGATGCCGGTGGTGGGTTACGTAAGCTTCAGCGAGGCAGCTCACGCCATAACGGACTATATCGTTGGATATTACAGCGCACTAAGACCGCACGAATATAACGGTGGGTTACCCCCAAACGAATCGGAAAATCGATACTGGAAAAACTCTAACGCGGTGGCCAGTTTTTGTTGACCACTTCAAACTGCGTACTTCGCCGGAGCGTTTAAATACTCAGTTTGAGTATCATACAATTTATCTTTCAACAACATAGCATATAGCCAGCTTCAATCTTGCTGTCAGATTGAAGCATTAAAAAAGAATGCAGCAAGATAGCTGCATTGTGGATTAATACCCCTGTTTTTCCTTATATGCCTCAACTGCTTTTTCCAGAACTTCCACCAGTTTCAACCCCTCACGCTCCGCGATATCCCGGATTTCCTGGTCGAAAGCAGGTGTGACACGTGTCGCAAATGCCAGCGTCCTGTTTGTTTTTCTGGCAGAACGACCATCGCGGCGGGTATATGCCTCGGTAACTATTTGCGTAATCATAGGGTCATGGTTCACAGGCGATAAGTCCGCCTGAGGTATGGCAGAGACTGCCGGTGCTATCTCAGGCGCATTCAGGCTGGTAGCCAATTCGTCGGGGCCTGGGGGTACACCCAGCCCACCACGGACCCTTTTAGTTTTAAGTTTTGATGCATCAGCCATTACTCTTCTCCAATCTTATCGATGAGTGCCTGAATAAGTTCATCTGCTCTCTCGTTTAAACCTTTATAACGTGTTTCTGTCACTGCGAGTCCTGAATTCATCGCTTTTCTGTATGCTGGCTTCTCAAAAAGGCATCCAGATAAAGTTTCATAACCCGCTTCACTGATATATGCACGAGCATCCAGCTCTTCCGCTTCGGTACCTACCCGGCTTAAAGCGAAGACCAGTTTTGAACGTGGTACACCTTCTTTTACCAGCGCGTTGAAAACTTTAATGGCCGGGACAAGATCGTCAAGGGAGGCCCCCGTTGGCTGAACGATAAGGTCAGCGACCTTAGCAATCTCTGAAGTCCCTTTGCTTGCACGAGCTGGGCCATCAAGAATGAGAAGGTCAAAATCGCCGGCAGATTCTATCGCCTGCCTTGCTGTTGAAAATACCTCAACTGAAGCAACCGGAGACAAACCCGCTGACAGACGTCGACGATGCCACTCAGCACTCGTTGCCTGTTCCAGGTCGAGGTCAGCTAATTTTGTTTTGATGCCACAGGCGGATGCTTCACGCGCTAACGCTCTCGCTTTAGTGCTTTTGCCCACACCACCTTTCTGGGAAATAAAACCAACTATCCAGGCCATTTAGCCCCCCTCACTTGCTGCTATCTTGCAGCAAACATAAATATAAACCTGATTGAGATTAGAAAAAGTAACTCTTTCCGCACAAGATGGCTTGAAGCAAGATTACAGCAATCAAAAATCTAGCAGCAAGATTAAATCATGCCATTCAGAAGAGTACAGAAATTGACAGCCGAATACTTCTGTCACGTTCACAACAATGAAAGCTACAAGCGTTATGCAATCTTGCTGCAATACTAAAAGAGAACTCATTCAGGATTGCATCTACATAACTGCACGATTGCAGCAAGCATGCAGGTAGGTAGGTAGGTAGTATAACATGAGTTGAGCGTTATACTATACCATCAGTAGAGCACTGTCTGGAAACTATGTCATTATAAGTGCTGGCGTTTGCGTATAGCATGATAGCAGCAATGTTACTGTCAGAATCAGGCAGCGCTCGCCGAAGCGATGTAACCGAGCGTAGCGAACGAACTGGCGAGGAAATGTTCCGGCAGATACTTATGTAAACCTCACGGGCTTTGACTGTCTTGGGGATGCGGACGATTTCCTGGACAGCTTTATCATTCTGGCCCGCATTGTTGGCGGTACGTAAGCATCCACTTGCTGCATGAAGTTTTCTGCGTGATGCCCGACTATTTACGCCCATAATACATTTCCGTTTTCAGTTTGCCGAAAAAGCCTTCGCATGCGGCATTCACTCTTTCCGACCAGCGATAATGCCACCTCTGTCACGGTGTATCACCGGTCGTTCAACAGCATTTAACATTTCTACCACATTATTCAGTATGGTGTTGACCAGTTCAGCGTCGGGAGGTGTACTGAGAGACCAGCTAACAATTTTTCCATTGAAGTAGCCCACCACCTGTGATAACCAGACTTTACCTGTAGTCTGTATACACGATCCCTGTGGCATTGAAACAAACATATGAAGTGTATTTCGGATATGACTGTACGCTCAGGAAGTACGCCAGATTCCGTCAAAAATTACCTGTAAAGACAGACTTCAGAAAAAACAGTGCTCGCCGCAGACCGGTGACCGGGCGAAGCCCGCGAACCGGCGAGGAAGCGCAATGTATCTGTAGTTACAGTGAGCAGGTACGCCCTGAAGCCTTCATAATCGGTAGTGTATGCTGTTTTCCGGAATGATTTATCCACATATCCGGAGGCCCGATCCAGTAAACAGATCCATGAATGATCAACAAAGGATCCATTAAAGATCCCCATATCGCTGTAAACCTTGTCACTCATGGGCCGGAACCACGATCACATAAGCTGTGGCATGTTACTGATAAACTGTAACATGCTAATGATAAGCTGTATTCAGTAATCCATATACTGAAGTAAGTTAATGACATAAACTATGGTCAGTACGCCAGACTCAGTTGTTAAATACAGACTGCAGGTTTTTCTTCAGTCAGTTAGCAGAGTTCTGACACACGATTTGCTGTTTATTCTTTTACTGTCCACAGGCAGGAGGCTTTCTGGAAAACGAAAATTCAGACATCAAAAAACTGTTCGGCGAG
>NZ_AP025743.1:0-123362 GCF_030295155.1 Escherichia sp. 10290
GTGGCGGCCCTGAACCAGACCTCATTTACTGAAAGCACATACCGTCAGGTAAAGAACCCGAATCCGGTGTTCACACCCCGTGAAGATGCCGGAACGCTGAAGTTCTGCGAAAAACTGATGGAAAAGGCGGTGGGCTTCACCTCCCGTTTTGATTTTGCCGCGCATGTGGCGTATGCCCGTTCGCGCGGCCTGCGCCGGCGTATGCCGCCGGTGCTGCGCCGCCGGGCGATTGATGCGCTGCTGCAGGGGCTGTGTTTCCACTATGATCCGCTGGCCAACCGCGTCCAGTGCTCCATCACCACGCTGGCCATTGAGTGCGGACTGGCGACGGAGTCTGAGGCCGGGAAACTCTCCATCACCCGTGCCACCCGTGCCCTGAAGTTCCTGTCTGAGCTGGGGCTGATAACCTACCAGACGGAATACGACCCGACAATTGGCTGTAACATCCCGACCGACATCACGTTCACGCCGGCACTGTTTTCCTCACTCGATATATCAGAAGAGGCGGTGGCTTCCGCACGCCGCAGCCGCGTGGAATGGGAAAACAAGCTGCGCAAAAAGCAGGGGCTGGATGCGCTGGGTATGGATGAACTGATAGCGAGAGCCTGGCGTTTTGTGCGCGAGCGTTTCCGTAGTTATCAGGCAGAGCTTAAGTCCCACGGCATGAAACGTGCCCGTGCGCGCCGCGATGCAGGCAGGACCCGTCAGGACATTGTCACCCTGGTGAAACGGCAGCTGACACGTGAAATCGCGGAAGGGCGTTTCCGCGGAAGCCTGGAGGCCGTGAAGCGCGAAATCGACCGTCGCGTGAAGGAACGCATGATAATGTCGCGGAACAACAACTACACACGGCTGGCCACTGCCTCACCCTGAGTTTGACCTCATCTGAATAATCCGGCCTGCGCCGGAGGCTTCCGCACGTCTGAAGCCCGGCGACGCACAAAAAAGCAGCACAGCACACAAAAAACAGCCTCATCATCTGCCTTCCGGCTCGCCTTGCTCCCCCTGTTTTTCACGCAAAACACGTCTCACAGACGGGGAATTCTGTTTATCCACATTTAACTGCAAGGGACTTCTCCGTAAGGTTACAACCGTTAATGCTATAAAGCGCCAGCCGCAGGCGTTACAGGGTGCAATGTTTCTTTTAAACCCCAGTACTGTATTTCCTTTAAACTACTTAATTACTTCCATTTGAAAAGAAAACCTATTCAGTGCCTGTCCTGTGGACAAGCAAATATGCACCTCCCACGCTAACGCGCGGGCCCCGAACCTCACCGTTCTGAAACCACAGCAAAAAGACATCAGGAATAAAAACATCACACAAACGCAGCACCGTGCTCACCTCTCATAACTGAAAAGCGAGGCCGCCCCCGCCCGAAGGGCGGGAACAACATCGCTTTTAATTATGAATGTTGTAACTAAACATCATCATCGCTGTTAGTCTTCTGGCTGGACGTACTGAATACACGCTCGTAAGCGGCCCTGACGGCCCGCTAACGCGGAGATACGCCCCGACTTCGGGTAAACCCTCGTCGGGACCACTCCGACCGCGCACAGAAACTCTCTCATGGCTGAAAGCGGGTATGGCTTAGCAGGGCTGGGGATGGGTAAGGTGAAATCTATCAATCAGTACCGGCTGACGCCGGGCTTCGGCGGTTTTACTCCGGTATCATATGAAACAACTGAGTGCCGCCTTATATGCCGCTGGCGCGGCATCAGGATAACTGAAGAGTGACAGTACACATTAACATCAAACAGACTTGTTAAGCAGTCTTTCAGGGTGTAAGGTGAAGACCTGTTAAACAGTCTCAGAGGTGTGTTATGCCCAGTATCATTTTGTCTGACACCAGTGCAAGTGTCAGTGAACTGAAAAAAAATCCAATGGCGACAGTCAGTGCCGGAGAGGGGTATCCTGTTGCCATTCTTAACCGGAATCAGCCTGCATTCTACTGTGTTCCTGCTGAATTGTATGAAAGGATGCTTGATGCTATGGATGACCAGGAGCTGGTGAAACTGGTTACTGAACGCAGCAATCAGCCACTACATGATGTGGACCTGGATAGTTATTTATGACTTATACGGTTAAATTCAGGGATGATGCCCTCAGGGAATGGCTGAAACTGGATAAATCCGTTCAACAACAGTTCGCAAAAAAACTAAAAAAATGCAGCGAAAATCCTCATATACCTTCAGCAAAACTACGAGGATTAAAAGATTGCTACAAAATAAAACTTCGCGCATCAGGTTTTCGTCTGGTCTATCAGGTGATTGATGACATGTTAATTATTGCGGTTGTCGCAGTAGGTAAACGTGAACGTAGTCATGTTTACAATCTCGCCAGCGAGAGAATGAGATAGGGGGTGTAAATGCTTTTAAGTTTTAGTGAGTTAGATGTTCTTATTTATCAGGGGAAGGTTGGGGGTTTATTTCGTGAAAGAAAAAACGAAAGGGTTGCTACAGACATTGATTCCAGAAACAAGTCATCATCAAGCAGTCATGAATATGATTCAGTTTTATCATTTCAATTTATTTGTGATAATGGCAAAGAAATAAATGTGAATTTAACAAATTGGAACATTAACATATTTCCAGGTCAAGAGCTTATTATTTATTTTGTGGAAAACTCAAAGAAAAATAAAAAAATACCATACATGATAAAAAACAAAAGCACATCGGAAGTGACTAATAATGTTCAAGAAATGTATAAAGAGTTTTTTTATACATCATACTTCAAACTGATAATACCTTTCCTGTTAATCATTTCTTACTTTATGTCATCCATATCTGTGGCTATCATGTCATTCGTTTTATATGTCATAATCAGAAGAAGAATAGGAAAAGATTTCTTTTCAGAAATAAAAATGAAAAGGTTAAAAAAAGAAGATATCATGGGGTTAGAGCACGTAATATAGGGGCGACTGGTTCTTATAAGGGACCGTCTAGTTATCGCGGTAGGGTGTACTCCCGCGCTATACGGTGTTTTCAGACCGCCCGTTGAAGCAGGAACCAGACGCTGAGCAATCAGCCGTCACCCACTAATGGGAATCCCCCTCCTGAGTCACGAAGTGCGAAGGTGGGGGAGGATGTCAAGTGTGCAGTATCAAAAAACTGTATCACTGGTATAATCCAGTAAAGAGCATATTGAGAACTTATTATGTCGTCACGCAACTCTGTACATGATTTTATAATGCTGCTCCCGGTGCTACTGTTGGTCGGGTGGGTAGTTTTTGTGATAATTCTCATGTTTCGGGATGATAAATGTGACAAAACTTACCGTGAAGGTTCGTTTCCCGAATTTATTTGTCTCCATTCTGATCGCTCGTCACTTCGAGAAACCGATTCTGAGAAACTCATTGTCAACTATACAGAAATACAGGTATACAATCAGGAGAATAGGTAAAATCCATAATACTATAGCTAAAAAAATATATACGGGGATCAGGCGTCTGTATGCCCGTTCATGTTTATTCAGGATGAATAAAATCTTCTCCGCTTCTGAATCACACATAACATTCTCTTCCCATTTTTTCTGATACGTAATGTCCACCTGTTATCAGGAGTGTTTATTGCCCAGAAATATTCTCCTGCTGTGCCTGCATCCTGAGCCACTTTTGTTCTAATGTCGCCAGTCTGCGACCGGCACTCTGTGCTTCAGAGTCTGAGACCTGCCCTTTGGGGTGACCATCCAGGCCATAACGTGGGACGCCGGCGACAGCTGTCCGCTGCAGATATACGCGGCGGGATGTGATGCAGGACACTGCACAGAGCCATTCGTCCATGGTCAGTTCTGTCTCCGGGTGTTCTGCCAGAAATGCTGAAATATCATTGTTTATGCCAATTTTCAGGGGAATAAATCCACCACCTTCAGCACGAAGATGAGGAAACAGGGCCTTTATTTTTTCCACGCACTCGTGAGTATACTCACGGGTCCAGTGGGAGGGACGTGGAAAACGGTGTCTTTTCTTTTTCTTCTTCCTGGCTGGCGCTTCGGGGATATGTGTTTCGACGGCAGATGAATTTATTCCGGCGGGGGCTGATTCTGCCGTCTGTTCAGTAAATACAGGTGCGATAATATCTGTTTTTTCGGATAAGGACGGTGGCGAAAAAGTACGACGTTTTTTCACCACAATGACGGGAGTTTTCCTTTCTTCCTGATTTTTTCCCATAAATACCTCGGCTGGCTGGTTTTACTCTTTAATAATATCACAATTCATAAATTAGTAAATTTCCCATCAGGTGATTTTTCATGGCTAATAAGTCCGTTCTCTGAGTATTTATACTCGAGGTAGTAACAGTTATGGCGTGACAGTCGAATTGATATTCTACTGAACCCTGACAGAAACATGGTTGATATATTCTCTCACTTTAATGTTGTCATGATATAAATAAAAACAATTCATTTGAAAGGATATCAGAAGAAGATATCGGGGCGCACAGTTCATCTCTGCCTTTGTTTCATGGGGTGTTCTTTGTATATTTTACTTACTGTTTAAGCATGTACATAAGGAGTGCTTTCATTATGCCAATGATACTTGTAAAGAAGAATCCCCGGGGCAAAGTGATTCGGGAGCTTAGCAGTGAGGAAGAGACTGCAGTAAAGACGGTCTGTGGACTGAAAAAGCCAGCAACCATGGCACTACATAACCTGGCCAATGATATTCTCCGGGAAATGCGTGAGTATGATGCATGGTTACAGTGTGACTGTATTCCGGGAGATTCGCCGGCCATGAATTTTGCTGCTCTTAAAAACAATACGGGTAGGGGTCGTCTCAGAAAACGGAAAATAAAGCACGCTAAGCCGGTTGCAGAGGCCGTAGCGGCCTGAACTTCCCCGCGCCGATCTTGGCGCTGCTGCGCCATAGGTAATCACCGGTCAGGTTGATGTGCTCCCAGCCGAGTGGCGACAGGTACTGCAATAGCGAGTCATCGACGGCATGACCATTGCCGCGCAACGCATGCGCCGCACGCTCCAGGTAGACCGTGTTCCACAGCACGATGGCCGCCGTCACCAGGTTGAGGCCGCTGGCCCGGTAGCGCTGCTGCTCGAAACTGCGGTCACGGATTTCACCAAGGCGGTTGAAGAACACGGCACGGGCCAGCGCATTGCGCGCCTCGCCCTTGTTCAGCCCGGCATGCACGCGGCGGCGTAGCTCGACGCTTTGCAGCCAGTCGAGGATGAACAGCGTGCGCTCGATGCGGCCCAACTCGCGCAGCGCGACGGCCAAGCCGTTCTGGCGCGGGTAGCTGCCGAGTTTCCTGAGCATCAGCGAGGCCGTCACCGTGCCCTGCTTGATCGAGGTGGCCAGCCGCAGGATTTCGTCCCAATGGGCGCGGACGTGCTTGATGTTGAGCGTGCCGCCGATCATCGGCTTGAGCGCGTCATAGGCGGCATCGCCCTTCGGGATGTAGAGCTTGGTGTCGCCCAGGTCGCGGATGCGCGGCGCGAAGCGGAAGCCCAAGAGGTGCATCAGGGCGAAGACGTGATCGGTGAAGCCCGCCGTGTCGGTGTAGTGCTCCTCGATCCGCAGGTCGGATTCGTGGTACAGCAGGCCGTCGAGCACGTAGGTTGAGTCGCGCAGGCCGACATTGACCACCTTGGTGTGGAATGGCGCGTATTGGTCGGAGATGTGGGTGTAGAAAGTCCGTCCTGGGCTGCTGCCATATTTTGGGTTGATGTGCCCCGTGCTCTTTGCCTTGCTAGCGGTTCGGAAATTCTGTCCGTCCGATGATGATGTGGTGCCATCGCCCCAGTGCCCGGCAAAGGGATGCCGAAACTGAGCGTTGACCAGTTCAGCCAACGCTGTCGAGTACGTTTCGTCGCGGGTATGCCAGGCTTGCAGCCAAGCGAGCTTCGCGTAGGTCGTGCCGGGGCAGGACTCGGCCATCTTGGTCAGGCCCAGGTTGATCGCGTCGGCCAGGATCGTGGTCAACAACAGGTTCTTGTCCTTGGCCAGATCGCCCGATTTCAAGTGCGTGAAGTGCCGGGTGAAGCCCGTCCACTCATCGACTTCGAGCAGCAGTTCGGTGATCTTGACGTGCGGCAGGACCATGGCTGTCTGGTCTATCAGCGCCTGCGCGGTGTCGGGCACCGCCGCATCCAGCGGCGTGATCTTCAAGCCCGACTCGGTGATGATGGCATCCGGCAGGTCGTTGGCTGCCGCCATGCGGTTGACGGTGGCAAGTTGTGCTTCCAGCAGCGTCAGCCGCTCATGCAGATATTGTTCGCAGTCGGTGGCCACGGCCAGCGGCAATTCGCTGGACTGCTTGAGGCTGGTGAACTTCTCGGGCGGTACCAGGTAGTCCTCGAAGTCCTTGAACTGGCGTGAACCCTGCACCCAGATGTCGCCCGAGCGCAGGGAGTTCTTCAACTCGGACAGCGCGCACAGTTCGTAGTAGCGCCGGTCGATGCCGGCGTCGGTCATCACCAGTTTCTGCCAGCGCGGCTTGATGAAGCCGGTCGGTGCATCGGCTGGCAGCTTGCGGGCGTTGTCGGTGTTCATGCCGCGCAGCACCTCAATGGCATCAAGCACGTTTTTGGCGGCGGGCGCGGCCCGCAGCTTGAGCACGGCAAGGAATTCCGGTGCATAGCGGCGCAGGGTGGCGTAGCTCTCGCCGATGCGATGCAGGAAATCGAAGTCATCGGGTTGCGCGAGCTTCTGCGCCTCGGTGACGCTCTCGGCAAAGGAATCCCAGGACATGACGGCCTCGATGGCGGCAAACGCATCGCGGCCTGATTGCTTGGCGTCGATCAGCGCCTGACCGATGCGCCCGTACAGACGTACCTTGGCGTTGATGGCCTTGCCTGACGCCTGGAACTGCTGCTGATGCTTATTCTTGGCAGCGTTAAACAGCTTACCCAGGATGCGGTCGTGCAGGTCGATGATTTCGTCGGTGACGGTGGCCATGCCCTCGGTGGCCAGCGCCACGAGAGTGGCGTAGCGCCGTTGCGGCTCGAATTTGGCCAGGTCGGCGGGTGTCATCTGGCCGCCCTCGCGGGCAATCTTGAGCAGGCGGTTCTGGTGAACCAGCCGCTCGATGCCGGTAGGCAGATCGAGTGCCTGCCATGCCTTGAGGCGTTCGATGTGTTCCAGCATATGCCGCGAATTTGGCTTGGCCGGAGACTGGCGCAACCAAGCCAACCAGGTCGTCTTGCCGTTGTCCCGGCGCTTGAGCAGATCGTCGAGGCGGCGGCGATGCGCGTCCGCCAGTGGTTCGGCCAAGGCGTCGTAGATGCGCCGGTTAGCACGGGTGATCGCCTCGGCACTCGCCCGCTCGACGGCGTTGAGGGCGGGCAGAATGACCGACTGCCGCCGCAGGTGCCCGATCAAGGCGCTGGCCAGCACGATGCCTTTGTCGGTTTGCATCGCCAGCTCGGTCAGCATCTGGACGGCCTGCCGGTAATGGCTCATGGTGAAGGGCCGGAAACCGAACACGGTTTGCAGCTCGCTCAGGTGCTCGCGCCGGCACTGTTGCAAAGTTAGCGATGAGGCAGCCTTTTGTCTTATTCAAAGGCCTTACATTTCAAAAACTCTGCTTACCAGGCGCATTTCGCCCAGGGGATCACCATAATAAAATGCTGAGGCCTGGCCTTTGCGTAGTGCACGCATCACCTCAATACCTTTGATGGTGGCGTAAGCCGTCTTCATGGATTTAAATCCCAGCGTGGCGCCGATTATCCGTTTCAGTTTGCCATGATCGCATTCAATCACGTTGTTCCGGTACTTAATCTGTCGGTGTTCAACGTCAGACGGGCACCGGCCTTCGCGTTTGAGCAGAGCAAGCGCGCGACCATAGGCGGGCGCTTTATCCGTGTTGATGAATCGCGGGATCTGCCACTTCTTCACGTTGTTGAGGATTTTACCCAGAAACCGGTATGCAGCTTTGCTGTTACGACGGGAGGAGAGATAAAAATCGACAGTGCGGCCCCGGCTGTCGACGGCCCGGTACAGATACGCCCAGCGGCCATTGACCTTCACGTAGGTTTCATCCATGTGCCACGGGCAAAGATCGGAAGGGTTACGCCAGTACCAGCGCAGCCGTTTTTCCATTTCAGGCGCATAACGCTGAACCCAGCGGTAAATCGTGGAGTGATCGACATTCACTCCGCGTTCAGCCAGCATCTCCTGCAGCTCACGGTAACTGATGCCGTATTTGCAGTACCAGCGTACGGCCCACAGAATGATGTCACGCTGAAAATGCCGGCCTTTGAATGGGTTCATGTGCAGCTCCATCAGCAAAAGGGGATGATAAGTTTATCACCACCGACTATTTGCAACAGTGCCATATCAAGCGACTTCTCCTATCCCCTGGGAACACATCAATCTCACCGGAGAATATCGCTGGCCAAAGCCTTAGCGTAGGATTCCGCCCCTTCCCGCAAACGACCCCAAACAGGAAACGCAGCTGAAACGGGAAGCTCAACACCCACTGACGCATGGGTTGTTCAGGCAGTACTTCATCAACCAGCAAGGCGGCACTTTCGGCCATCCGCCGCGCCCCACAGCTCGGGCAGAAACCGCGACGCTTACAGCTGAAAGCGACCAGGTGCTCGGCGTGGCAAGACTCGCAGCGAACCCGTAGAAAGCCATGCTCCAGCCGCCCGCATTGGAGAAATTCTTCAAATTCCCGTTGCACATAGCCCGGCAATTCCTTTCCCTGCTCTGCCATAAGGGGTCTGACGCTCAGTGGAACGAAAACTCACGTTAAGGGATTTTGGTCATGAGATTATCAAAAAGGATCTTCACCTAGATCCTTTTAAATTAAAAATGAAGTTTTAAATCAATCTAAAGTATATATGAGTAAACTTGGTCTGACAGTTACCAATGCTTAATCAGTGAGGCACCTATCTCAGCGATCTGTCTATTTCGTTCATCCATAGTTGCCTGACTCCCCGTCGTGTAGATAACTACGATACGGGAGGGCTTACCATCTGGCCCCAGTGCTGCAATGATACCGCGAGACCCACGCTCACCGGCTCCAGATTTATCAGCAATAAACCAGCCAGCCGGAAGGGCCGAGCGCAGAAGTGGTCCTGCAACTTTATCCGCCTCCATCCAGTCTATTAATTGTTGCCGGGAAGCTAGAGTAAGTAGTTCGCCAGTTAATAGTTTGCGCAACGTTGTTGCCATTGCTGCAGGCATCGTGGTGTCACGCTCGTCGTTTGGTATGGCTTCATTCAGCTCCGGTTCCCAACGATCAAGGCGAGTTACATGATCCCCCATGTTGTGCAAAAAAGCGGTTAGCTCCTTCGGTCCTCCGATCGTTGTCAGAAGTAAGTTGGCAGCAGTGTTATCACTCATGGTTATGGCAGCACTGCATAATTCTCTTACTGTCATGCCATCCGTAAGATGCTTTTCTGTGACTGGTGAGTACTCAACCAAGTCATTCTGAGAATAGTGTATGCGGCGACCGAGTTGCTCTTGCCCGGCGTCAACACGGGATAATACCGCACCACATAGCAGAACTTTAAAAGTGCTCATCATTGGAAAACGTTCTTCGGGGCGAAAACTCTCAAGGATCTTACCGCTGTTGAGATCCAGTTCGATGTAACCCACTCGTGCACCCAACTGATCTTCAGCATCTTTTACTTTCACCAGCGTTTCTGGGTGAGCAAAAACAGGAAGGCAAAATGCCGCAAAAAAGGGAATAAGGGCGACACGAAAATGTTGAATACTCATACTCTTCCTTTTTCAATATTATTGAAGCATTTACCAGGGTTATTGTCTCATGAGCGGATACATATTTGAATGTATTTAGAAAAATAAACAAATAGGGGTTCCGCGCACATTTCCCCGAAAAGTGCCACCTGACGTCTAAGAAACCATTATTATCATGACATTAACCTATAAAAATAGGCGTATCACGAGGCCCTTTCGTCTTCAAGAATTTTATAAACCGTGGAGCGGGCAATACTGAGCTGATGAGCAATTTCCGTTGCACCAGTGCCCTTCTGATGAAGCGTCAGCACGACGTTCCTGTCCACGGTACGCCTGCGGCCAAATTTGATTCCTTTCAGCTTTGCTTCCTGTCGGCCCTCATTCGTGCGTTCTAGGATCCTCCGGCGTTCAGCCTGTGCCACAGCCGACAGGATGGTGACCACCATTTGCCCCATATCACCGTCGGTACTGATCCCGTCATCAATGAACCGGACTGCCACGCCCTGAGCGTCAAATTCCTTTATCAGTTGGATCATATCGGCGGCACTGTTGCAAATAGTCGGTGGTGATAAACTTATCATCCCCTTTTGCTGATGGAGCTGCACATGAACCCATTCAAAGGCCGGCATTTTCAGCGTGACATCATTCTGTGGGCCGTACGCTGGTACTGCAAATACGGCATCAGTTACCGTGAGCTGCAGGAGATGCTGGCTGAACGCGGAGTGAATGTCGATCACTCCACGATTTACCGCTGGGTTCAGCGTTATGCGCCTGAAATGGAAAAACGGCTGCGCTGGTACTGGCGTAACCCTTCCGATCTTTGCCCGTGGCACATGGATGAAACCTACGTGAAGGTCAATGGCCGCTGGGCGTATCTGTACCGGGCCGTCGACAGCCGGGGCCGCACTGTCGATTTTTATCTCTCCTCCCGTCGTAACAGCAAAGCTGCATACCGGTTTCTGGGTAAAATCCTCAACAACGTGAAGAAGTGGCAGATCCCGCGATTCATCAACACGGATAAAGCGCCCGCCTATGGTCGCGCGCTTGCTCTGCTCAAACGCGAAGGCCGGTGCCCGTCTGACGTTGAACACCGACAGATTAAGTACCGGAACAACGTGATTGAATGCGATCATGGCAAACTGAAACGGATAATCGGCGCCACGCTGGGATTTAAATCCATGAAGACGGCTTACGCCACCATCAAAGGTATTGAGGTGATGCGTGCACTACGCAAAGGCCAGGCCTCAGCATTTTATTATGGTGATCCCCTGGGCGAAATGCGCCTGGTAAGCAGAGTTTTTGAAATGTAAGGCCTTTGAATAAGACAAAAGGCTGCCTCATCGCTAACTTTGCAACAGTGCCGGTAAATCCATGCTGGCCCTGCAACTGGCCGCACAGATTGCAGGCGGGCCGGATCTGCTGGAGGTGGGCGAACTGCCCACCGGCCCGGTGATCTACCTGCCCGCCGAAGACCCGCCCACCGCCATTCATCACCGCCTGCACGCCCTTGGGGCGCACCTCAGCGCCGAGGAACGGCAAGCCGTGGCTGACGGCCTGCTGATCCAGCCGCTGATCGGCAGCCTGCCCAACATCATGGCCCCGGAGTGGTTCGACGGCCTCAAGCGCGCCGCCGAGGGCCGCCGCCTGATGGTGCTGGACACGCTGCGCCGGTTCCACATCGAGGAAGAAAACGCCAGCGGCCCCATGGCCCAGGTCATCGGTCGCATGGAGGCCATCGCCGCCGATACCGGGTGCTCTATCGTGTTCCTGCACCATGCCAGCAAGGGCGCGGCCATGATGGGCGCAGGCGACCAGCAGCAGGCCAGCCGGGGCAGCTCGGTACTGGTCGATAACATCCGCTGGCAGTCCTACCTGTCGAGCATGACCAGCGCCGAGGCCGAGGAATGGGGTGTGGACGACGACCAGCGCCGGTTCTTCGTCCGCTTCGGTGTGAGCAAGGCCAACTATGGCGCACCGTTCGCTGATCGGTGGTTCAGGCGGCATGACGGCGGGGTGCTCAAGCCCGCCGTGCTGGAGAGACAGCGCAAGAGCAAGGGGGTGCCCCGTGGTGAAGCCTAAGAACAAGCACAGCCTCAGCCACGTCCGGCACGACCCGGCGCACTGTCTGGCCCCCGGCCTGTTCCGTGCCCTCAAGCGGGGCGAGCGCAAGCGCAGCAAGCTGGACGTGACGTATGACTACGGCGACGGCAAGCGGATCGAGTTCAGCGGCCCGGAGCCGCTGGGCGCTGATGATCTGCGCATCCTGCAAGGGCTGGTGGCCATGGCTGGGCCTAATGGCCTAGTGCTTGGCCCGGAACCCAAGACCGAAGGCGGACGGCAGCTCCGGCTGTTCCTGGAACCCAAGTGGGAGGCCGTCACCGCTGATGCCATGGTGGTCAAAGGTAGCTATCGGGCGCTGGCAAAGGAAATCGGGGCAGAGGTCGATAGTGGTGGGGCGCTCAAGCACATACAGGACTGCATCGAGCGCCTTTGGAAGGTATCCATCATCGCCCAGAATGGCCGCAAGCGGCAGGGGTTTCGGCTGCTGTCGGAGTACGCCAGCGACGAGGCGGACGGGCGCCTGTACGTGGCCCTGAACCCCTTGATCGCGCAGGCCGTCATGGGTGGCGGCCAGCATGTGCGCATCAGCATGGACGAGGTGCGGGCGCTGGACAGCGAAACCGCCCGCCTGCTGCACCAGCGGCTGTGTGGCTGGATCGACCCCGGCAAAACCGGCAAGGCTTCCATAGATACCTTGTGCGGCTATGTCTGGCCGTCAGAGGCCAGTGGTTCGACCATGCGCAAGCGCCGCCAGCGGGTGCGCGAGGCGTTGCCGGAGCTGGTCGCGCTGGGCTGGACGGTAACCGAGTTCGCGGCGGGCAAGTACGACATCACCCGGCCCAAGGCGGCAGGCTGACCCCCCCCACTCTATTGTAAACAAGACATTTTTATCTTTTATATTCAATGGCTTATTTTCCTGCTAATTGGTAATACCATGAAAAATACCATGCTCAGAAAAGGCTTAACAATATTTTGAAAAATTGCCTACTGAGCGCTGCCGCACAGCTCCATAGGCCGCTTTCCTGGCTTTGCTTCCAGATGTATGCTATTCTGCTCCTGCAGCTAATGGATCACCGCAAACAGGTTACTCGCCTGGGGATTCCCTTTCGACCCGAGCATCCGTATGAGACTCATGCTCGATTATTATTATTATAGAAGCCCCCATGAATAAATCGCTCATCATTTTCGGCATCGTCAACATAACCTCGGACAGTTTCTCCGATGGAGGCCGGTATCTGGCGCCAGACGCAGCCATTGCGCAGGCGCGTAAGCTGATGGCCGAGGGGGCAGATGTGATCGACCTCGGTCCGGCATCCAGCAACCCCGACGCCGCGCCTGTTTCGTCCGACACAGAAATCGAGCGTATCGCGCCGGTGCTGGACGCGCTCAAGGCAGATGGCATTCCCGTCTCGCTCGACAGTTATCAACCCGCGACGCAAGCCTATGCCTTGTCGCGTGGTGTGGCCTATCTCAATGATATTCGCGGTTTTCCAGACGCTGCGTTCTATCCGCAATTGGCGAAATCATCTGCCAAACTCGTCGTTATGCATTCGGTGCAAGACGGGCAGGCAGATCGGCGCGAGGCACCCGCTGGCGACATCATGGATCACATTGCGGCGTTCTTTGACGCGCGCATCGCGGCGCTGACGGGTGCCGGTATCAAACGCAACCGCCTTGTCCTTGATCCCGGCATGGGGTTTTTTCTGGGGGCTGCTCCCGAAACCTCGCTCTCGGTGCTGGCGCGGTTCGATGAATTGCGGCTGCGCTTCGATTTGCCGGTGCTTCTGTCTGTTTCGCGCAAATCCTTTCTGCGCGCGCTCACAGGCCGTGGTCCGGGGGATGTCGGGGCCGCGACACTCGCTGCAGAGCTTGCCGCCGCCGCAGGTGGAGCTGACTTCATCCGCACACACGAGCCGCGCCCCTTGCGCGACGGGCTGGCGGTATTGGCGGCGCTAAAAGAAACCGCAAGAATTCGTTAACTGCACATTCGGGATATTTCTCTATATTCGCGCTTCATCAGAAAACTGAAGGAACCTCCATTGAATCGAACTAATATTTTTTTTGGTGAATCGCATTCTGACTGGTTGCCTGTCAGAGGCGGAGAATCTGGTGATTTTGTTTTTCGACGTGGTGACGGGCATGCCTTCGCGAAAATCGCACCTGCTTCCCGCCGCGGTGAGCTCGCTGGAGAGCGTGACCGCCTCATTTGGCTCAAAGGTCGAGGTGTGGCTTGCCCCGAGGTCATCAACTGGCAGGAGGAACAGGAGGGTGCATGCTTGGTGATAACGGCAATTCCGGGAGTACCGGCGGCTGATCTGTCTGGAGCGGATTTGCTCAAAGCGTGGCCGTCAATGGGGCAGCAACTTGGCGCTGTTCACAGCCTATCGGTTGATCAATGTCCGTTTGAGCGCAGGCTGTCGCGAATGTTCGGACGCGCCGTTGATGTGGTGTCCCGCAATGCCGTCAATCCCGACTTCTTACCGGACGAGGACAAGAGTACGCCGCAGCTCGATCTTTTGGCTCGTGTCGAACGAGAGCTACCGGTGCGGCTCGACCAAGAGCGCACCGATATGGTTGTTTGCCATGGTGATCCCTGCATGCCGAACTTCATGGTGGACCCTAAAACTCTTCAATGCACGGGTCTGATCGACCTTGGGCGGCTCGGAACAGCAGATCGCTATGCCGATTTGGCACTCATGATTGCTAACGCCGAAGAGAACTGGGCAGCGCCAGATGAAGCAGAGCGCGCCTTCGCTGTCCTATTCAATGTATTGGGGATCGAAGCCCCCGACCGCGAACGCCTTGCCTTCTATCTGCGATTGGACCCTCTGACTTGGGGTTGATGTTCATGCCGCCTGTTTTTCCTGCTCATTGGCACGTTTCGCAACCTGTTCTCATTGCGGACACCTTTTCCAGCCTCGTTTGGAAAGTTTCATTGCCAGACGGGACTCCTGCAATCGTCAAGGGATTGAAACCTATAGAAGACATTGCTGATGAACTGCGCGGGGCCGACTATCTGGTATGGCGCAATGGGAGGGGAGCAGTCCGGTTGCTCGGTCGTGAGAACAATCTGATGTTGCTCGAATATGCCGGGGAGCGAATGCTCTCTCACATCGTTGCCGAGCACGGCGACTACCAGGCGACCGAAATTGCAGCGGAACTAATGGCGAAGCTGTATGCCGCATCTGAGGAACCCCTGCCTTCTGCCCTTCTCCCGATCCGGGATCGCTTTGCAGCTTTGTTTCAGCGGGCGCGCGATGATCAAAACGCAGGTTGTCAAACTGACTACGTCCACGCGGCGATTATAGCCGATCAAATGATGAGCAATGCCTCGGAACTGCGTGGGCTACATGGCGATCTGCATCATGAAAACATCATGTTCTCCAGTCGCGGCTGGCTGGTGATAGATCCCGTCGGTCTGGTCGGTGAAGTGGGCTTTGGCGCCGCCAATATGTTCTACGATCCGGCTGACAGAGACGACCTTTGTCTCGATCCTAGACGCATTGCACAGATGGCGGACGCATTCTCTCGTGCGCTGGACGTCGATCCGCGTCGCCTGCTCGACCAGGCGTACGCTTATGGGTGCCTTTCCGCAGCTTGGAACGCGGATGGAGAAGAGGAGCAACGCGATCTAGCTATCGCGGCCGCGATCAAGCAGGTGCGACAGACGTCATACTAGATATCAAGGGCACTGTTGCAAAGTTAGCGATGAGGCAGCCTTTTGTCTTATTCAAAGGCCTTACATTTCAAAAACTCTGCTTACCAGGCGCATTTCGCCCAGGGGATCACCATAATAAAATGCTGAGGCCTGGCCTTTGCGTAGTGCACGCATCACCTCAATACCTTTGATGGTGGCGTAAGCCGTCTTCATGGATTTAAATCCCAGCGTGGCGCCGATTATCCGTTTCAGTTTGCCATGATCGCATTCAATCACGTTGTTCCGGTACTTAATCTGTCGGTGTTCAACGTCAGACGGGCACCGGCCTTCGCGTTTGAGCAGAGCAAGCGCGCGACCATAGGCGGGCGCTTTATCCGTGTTGATGAATCGCGGGATCTGCCACTTCTTCACGTTGTTGAGGATTTTACCCAGAAACCGGTATGCAGCTTTGCTGTTACGACGGGAGGAGAGATAAAAATCGACAGTGCGGCCCCGGCTGTCGACGGCCCGGTACAGATACGCCCAGCGGCCATTGACCTTCACGTAGGTTTCATCCATGTGCCACGGGCAAAGATCGGAAGGGTTACGCCAGTACCAGCGCAGCCGTTTTTCCATTTCAGGCGCATAACGCTGAACCCAGCGGTAAATCGTGGAGTGATCGACATTCACTCCGCGTTCAGCCAGCATCTCCTGCAGCTCACGGTAACTGATGCCGTATTTGCAGTACCAGCGTACGGCCCACAGAATGATGTCACGCTGAAAATGCCGGCCTTTGAATGGGTTCATGTGCAGCTCCATCAGCAAAAGGGGATGATAAGTTTATCACCACCGACTATTTGCAACAGTGCCCTCTGATGTTACATTGCACAAGATAAAAATATATCATCATGAACAATAAAACTGTCTGCTTACATAAACAGTAATACAAGGGGTGTTATGAGCCATATTCAACGGGAAACGTCTTGCTCGAGGCCGCGATTAAATTCCAACATGGATGCTGATTTATATGGGTATAAATGGGCTCGCGATAATGTCGGGCAATCAGGTGCGACAATCTATCGATTGTATGGGAAGCCCGATGCGCCAGAGTTGTTTCTGAAACATGGCAAAGGTAGCGTTGCCAATGATGTTACAGATGAGATGGTCAGACTAAACTGGCTGACGGAATTTATGCCTCTTCCGACCATCAAGCATTTTATCCGTACTCCTGATGATGCATGGTTACTCACCACTGCGATCCCCGGGAAAACAGCATTCCAGGTATTAGAAGAATATCCTGATTCAGGTGAAAATATTGTTGATGCGCTGGCAGTGTTCCTGCGCCGGTTGCATTCGATTCCTGTTTGTAATTGTCCTTTTAACAGCGATCGCGTATTTCGTCTCGCTCAGGCGCAATCACGAATGAATAACGGTTTGGTTGATGCGAGTGATTTTGATGACGAGCGTAATGGCTGGCCTGTTGAACAAGTCTGGAAAGAAATGCATAAGCTTTTGCCATTCTCACCGGATTCAGTCGTCACTCATGGTGATTTCTCACTTGATAACCTTATTTTTGACGAGGGGAAATTAATAGGTTGTATTGATGTTGGACGAGTCGGAATCGCAGACCGATACCAGGATCTTGCCATCCTATGGAACTGCCTCGGTGAGTTTTCTCCTTCATTACAGAAACGGCTTTTTCAAAAATATGGTATTGATAATCCTGATATGAATAAATTGCAGTTTCATTTGATGCTCGATGAGTTTTTCTAATCAGAATTGGTTAATTGGTTGTAACACTGGCAGAGCATTACGCTGACTTGACGGGACGGCGCTTCCCTACCCTCATGGCCGCCTCCCAGGAATCGACCCAGGTGCTTATCGTGGACATAATCCTTTACTCATAAATTGGCACTGTTGCAAAGTTAGCGATGAGGCAGCCTTTTGTCTTATTCAAAGGCCTTACATTTCAAAAACTCTGCTTACCAGGCGCATTTCGCCCAGGGGATCACCATAATAAAATGCTGAGGCCTGGCCTTTGCGTAGTGCACGCATCACCTCAATACCTTTGATGGTGGCGTAAGCCGTCTTCATGGATTTAAATCCCAGCGTGGCGCCGATTATCCGTTTCAGTTTGCCATGATCGCATTCAATCACGTTGTTCCGGTACTTAATCTGTCGGTGTTCAACGTCAGACGGGCACCGGCCTTCGCGTTTGAGCAGAGCAAGCGCGCGACCATAGGCGGGCGCTTTATCCGTGTTGATGAATCGCGGGATCTGCCACTTCTTCACGTTGTTGAGGATTTTACCCAGAAACCGGTATGCAGCTTTGCTGTTACGACGGGAGGAGAGATAAAAATCGACAGTGCGGCCCCGGCTGTCGACGGCCCGGTACAGATACGCCCAGCGGCCATTGACCTTCACGTAGGTTTCATCCATGTGCCACGGGCAAAGATCGGAAGGGTTACGCCAGTACCAGCGCAGCCGTTTTTCCATTTCAGGCGCATAACGCTGAACCCAGCGGTAAATCGTGGAGTGATCGACATTCACTCCGCGTTCAGCCAGCATCTCCTGCAGCTCACGGTAACTGATGCCGTATTTGCAGTACCAGCGTACGGCCCACAGAATGATGTCACGCTGAAAATGCCGGCCTTTGAATGGGTTCATGTGCAGCTCCATCAGCAAAAGGGGATGATAAGTTTATCACCACCGACTATTTGCAACAGTGCCCATCGGCGTAGTAGTGGATGTGGTCGATGACAAAGCCGGTGCGGGTCAGCGTGCGCCGGAGGATCGGCAGAAAATCGACCAGGAACGAAGTAGCGCGTGTGACGACGGCCGGTACGCCGACACGCGCCACGGCCTCGGCCCAGCGCGCGGCCGGCGGTTGGAGCAGGCCGTTGTGCACCGAACCGTGGTAGGTGCCGACCGCCAATGTGAGCCAGCGCTCTAGCTCGCGCAGCGTCAGGGCGGCCTTGTTTTCGGAATCGTAGTCGCCGCGCTGGTCAGGGTTGGAGAAGGTCGTTCCCGGCAGTTCGTCGTGAATCATCTGCATCGCCGTGCCGATGATCCGTTCCACGATGCCGCCATAGTGCGGCTGTCCCAGCGGGCGATAGTCCAGCCGGATGCCATGCTGCTCGCAACCCCGGCGCAGGGCCTCGCTCTTGAACTCGGCCGCGTTGTCTAGGTAGAGCAGCAAGGGCTTGCCGCTCATCTGCCAATCCATTTCCACGTTCAGTCCTTCCAGCCAAGGGCGCTTGTCGCAGGCGACATGCACGAGGCACAGGCCAACCGAAACGGCAGACGGCGCTTCCAGCGTGACGACCATGCCGAGCACGCAGCGGGTGAACACGTCGATGGCGAGGGTCAGGTACGGGCGGCCAATAGGTTGCCGGTCGCGGTCATCGACCACGATCAGGTCGATGACCGTATGGTCTATCTGCACCTGCTCCAGCGGCGCGGTCACGGCAGGAGGCTCGCCGCCCACACCTTGTAGGTCACGAGCGGCATCCTGGCCTTCCCGCCGGCGGATGACCTTGCGCGGGTCAAGGCTAGCGATCCGTAAGGCCACGGTATTGCGCGCCGGCACTCGCAGTTTTTGAGCCTTGCACACCTGAGTGACTTCGCGGTGAAAGGCCGCTAGGCTGCGCTTCTGCTTGGTCAGGAACCGCTTTTGCAGTAGCTCGTGGATGACGCGCTCGACCGGTTCCGGCAAGCGCCCCTTACCTTTACCTCCACCGGACTGGCCGGGCACCAGATCCGTCACGAGGCCGCTGCCTTGCCGGGCACGCCGGATCAGAACGTATACCTGGCGCCGAGACAAGCCCAGCGCCTGAGCCGCCATATCGGCCGCTTCGTGCCCGACCGTCTCCGACTGCGCCAACGGACTGATGATCTCCGCACGACGGCGCGCACGCTCCCAAGCCTCATCAGGCAGAGTGGCCACGCCTTGTTCTGGAATCCGTGGGGTGTCCGTCGCCATGCTCACCTCGCTTTGGTGCACACGAGTATTGAGCATAGTCGAGATTGGTGCAGATCACTTCTGATATTGAACTGTCAGGAGCTGGCTGCACAACAGCCATTACGCCCAATCAACTGGTGCAGTCGTCTTCTGAAAATGACATCCATGCCCAGCCCGTGCGCGAGCTGGATCACCGCCCGCACGATAGTTTGGTCACGGGCATCATCCGGGAGCCTGGCGACAAAGGATTGGTCGATTTTCAATGTGGTGATGGGGCAGCATTTCAGATGTTGCAGGCAGGAATAGCCGGTGCCGAAGTCGTCGGCGGCGAAGCGCACGCCGATGGCGCGCAAGGCGTCGAAACTGGCGAACAGGGCTGGATTGCCGAATGCGACCGATTCGGTCAGTTCGATCTCCAGAAGCTCGGCGGGCAGGGCCATATCGGCCAGCACCCGCTTTACCTCGTCGTCGAACGTTGGCCCAACCTGGCTGGCGGACACATTGATGGCAAGACGGAACGGTTGCCATGCCGGTCCTTGCCACTTGTGCATCTGGCGACAGGCCTCGCCCAGCACCCACGCGCCTATTTCCGGCATCAGGCCGAACGACTCGGCCAGCGGCAGGAACTGGCCGGGCGGCAACAGGCCAAGCCTCGGATGCCGCCAGCGCATCAACGCTTCCGCGCCAGCGATCCGGTGATCGCGCAGATCGACCAGCGGCTGGTAATGCAGGTCAAGCTGTCCGCGCGCCGCCGCCTGCGCCAACTCGGCCGCCGTCCATCCGGCGGGCTGCGAACTCGTCATGATCCGCCCCGGAAGGCGCGCAGCAGCCGCGTTACGGCCAGAACGAACAAGCCGGTCAGCGCGAGCGCGGCAACACCCCAATGCTCGCCAAGGAAGGCACCGGCGGTCGTCCCGGCCAGCACGGCGGCGAGAATCGGCAGATGGCAGGGGCAGGTCAACACGGCCAGCGCACCCCACAGGTAGCCGGAAACGGGTTGGCGCGTCTCGGGCGGCAGTTTGTCAGGGGCGTTCACGGCAATGCCTCCTCGTGCGCCCGCTCGGCTGGCATGGAGGCCAGTTGCGCGTCCAGATGGGCCAACGCCGCGCGCCGCCGCTCGACCAACTGGCGCAGCACGGCAAGCTGCGCTGCGGCTTGTGCGCCGTCCGCTGCGTCGAGCGCACGGCACAGCCGCGCCAGGGCATCCAGGCCGATACCCGCCTCGAAGGCCGCGCGCACGAAGCACAGCCGTTGCAAGGCCGCATCGTCGAACACGCCGTAGCCGCCCGTGGTGCAGGCCACCGGCCGTAACAAGCCGCGCACCAGGTAGTCGCGCACGATATGTACGCTCACCCCAGCGTTATGGGCCAGTTGCGATACCGTGTAGGCGCTCATCGCACACCTCCTTGTCCTCACCCGGCGCAGCAGGAAAGCTGCTTCACATCCTTGTTGAAGGTCTGCGCCGCGAGCTTCAACCCTTCGACCATCGTCAGGTAGGGGAACAACTGGTCGGCCAGTTCCTGCACCGTCATCCGGTTGCGAATCGCCAGTGCGGCCGTCTGGATCAGTTCGCCCGCTTCCGGGGCCACTGCCTGCACGCCGATCAGTCGTCCGCTGCCTTCTTCAACCACCAGTTTGATGAAGCCGCGCGTGTCGAAGTTGGCGAGCGCGCGCGGCACGTTGTCCAGCGTTAGCGTGCGACTATCAGTTTTGATGCCGTCATGGTGCGCTTCCGCCTCGCTGTAGCCTACGGTCGCCACTTGCGGGTCGGTGAACACCACGGCCGGCATCGCGGTCAGGTTCAGGGCCGCGTCACCGCCGGTCATGTTGATCGCGGCGCGAGTGCCGGCCGCTGCCGCCACATAGACGAACTGCGGCTGGTCGGTGCAGTCGCCTGCGGCGTAGATGTGTTCCACGCTTGTACGCATGCCGGGGTCGATGACGATAGCGCCTTGCGGGGTGAGCGTGACGCCCGTCGCATCCAGTGCCAGCTTGCGTGTGTTGGGCGCGCGGCCGGTGGCGACCAGCAGCTTGTCGGCGCGCAGTTCGCCGTGCGCCGTGGTGAGCACGAATTCGCCGTCCCCTTCACCATTGATATACGCGACCTGGCTGGCCTGGGTGTGTTCCCTCACCTCGATGCCCTCCATGCGGAATGCGGCCGTGACGGCTTCGCCTATAGCTGGGTCTTCGCGGAAGAACAGCGTGCTGCGAGCCAGGATCGTCACCTTCGCTCCGAGTCGGGCGAACGCCTGCGCCAGCTCCAGCGCCACCACTGATGAGCCAATCACGGCCAGGCGCTTAGGAATCGTCTCGCTGACCAGCGCTTCAGTGGAAGTCCAGTACGGAGTGTCTTTCAGGCCGGGAATCGGCGGCACGGCCGGGCTCGCGCCGGTGGCGATCAGGCAGCGGTCGAATGCCACCACGCGCTCGCCGCCGTCGTTGAGTTGCACGATCAGGTTGCGATTGTCCTTAAAGCGGGCGGAGCCGTGCAGCACAGTGATCGCCGGATTGCCCTCCAAGATGCCTTCGTACTTGGCGTGGCGCAGTTCATCGACGCGGGCCTGCTGCTGGGCCAGCAGCGCCGTGCGCTGGATGGTCGGCGTGGTAGCGGCGATGCCGCCATCGAACGGGCTTTCCCGGCGCAGATGGGCGATATGGGCGGCGCGGATCATGATCTTGGACGGCACACAACCGACATTGACGCAGGTGCCGCCGATGGTGCCGCGCTCGATCAGCGTGACACGTGCGCCTTGCTCGACGGCCTTCAGCGCCGCTGCCATCGCGGCCCCGCCGCTGCCGATGACGGCGATATGCAATGCGCCGCTGCTACCCGTCTTGTCGTTTCTGCCCAGCAGATCGCGCATCTTGTCGAGCAATCCGCCCGGCGTCGAAACTGAGGGGGCATCGGCCAGCGTGGCCCGATAACCGAGTCCAGCTACAGCGGCCGTCAGCGCGTCGGGTGACGTGCCGACCTCAATGGCGAGCTTGGCGCTGCCCTTGGCGTAGGAGACATCCGCTGATTGCACGCCGGGCACTTTCTCCAGGGCGTCCTTGACATGCACTGCGCACGAGTCGCAAGTCATGCCGGTGATTTTGAGAGTGCTCATACCATCGTTCCTTATTCGTGTGGGCCGCCGTGTCGCACGGTCAGCCGTCTTTCACAAGCGCTTGGCGGGGAGTTCGCAGCCGTCCGGTCCGCAACGGCGATGCGCCGGCGACACGAAGTCCCAGATCGACACCCCAATCATCAAGGCCAGGCCGACGTACATCAGGTTCGCCGTCCACCAGTTGCCGAGCAGCCAGACCGTGGCCGCAAACACGATGGCCGGGCCGATCATGCCGAGCAGACTGCGCAGCCATTGCCGATGACTGAACCAACCCAGCGCGTTCGCCAGGAAGGCCAGCGCGGCAAACAGCGGCAGCAGGCGGCTGATGAACAGTCCCTCGTACTGGCTCAAGAAGCCCAGCCCGATGGCCGCGCCGAAGCTGGCGAGGGCTGGAAAGCAGGCGGCGCAGCCCATCGCGGAAACGACGCTGCCGAGCGCGCCGGTTTTATCGGCAATGCGTGTCATCAGTCCCATGAAGCGGCTCTCGCTGTTGTCGTTGGCTTGCTGGCTCACTGCTTGACGCTGGACGGATAGCCGGCGTCTGCGGTGGCCTTGGTCAGCTTCTGTACGCTGGCCTTGGTGTCGTCAAAAGTGACGACGGCCTCGCGCTTCTCGAAGCCCACATCGACCTTGCTCACGCCTTCGACCTTGGAGAGCGCTTTCTTGACTGTGATCGGGCAGGCGGCGCAAGTCATGCCGGGAACCGCTAGCGTGACGGTCTGGGTAGCGGCCCACACCGGGGCAACAGCGGCGGCGAGGGCAAGGGAGGCAAACAGTTTCTTCATGATGAACTCCTGGTTAATAGAAAAATGGAACGACATAGGGAAATCCAAGCGCGACCAGGACCAGCACGGCCACGATCCAGAAAATCAGCTTGTAGGTGGCGCGCACCTGCGGAATCGCGCAGACCTCACCTGGCTTGCATGCCTGCACGGGCCGGTAAATCCGCTTCCAGGCGAAGAACAGCGCCACTAGCGCCGCGCCGATGAACAACGGTCGATAGGGTTCCAGCACCGTCAGGTTGCCGATCCAAGCACCGGAGAAGCCCAGGGCGACCAGTACTAGCGGCCCCAGGCAGCAGGTCGATGCAAGAATGGCGGCCAGCCCGCCGGCGAAGAGCGCACCGCGCCCGTTTTGTGGTTCAGACATACGTTGGCCCTTTTGAATTTGGATTGGATAGCGTAACCTTACTTCCGTACTCATGTACGGAGTCAAGCGATATGGAAAATAATTTGGAAAACCTGACCATTGGCGTTTTTGCCAAGGCGGCCGGGGTCAACGTGGAGACAATCCGCTTCTATCAGCGCAAGGGCCTGTTGCGGGAACCGGACAAGCCTTACGGCAGCATCCGCCGCTATGGGGAGGCGGACGTGGTTCGGGTGAAATTCGTGAAATCGGCACAGCGGCTGGGGTTCAGTCTGGACGAGATTGCCGAGCTGTTGCGGCTCGACGATGGCACCCACTGCGAGGAGGCCAGCAGCCTGGCCGAACACAAGCTCAAGGACGTGCGCGAGAAGATGGCCGACTTGGCGCGCATGGAAACCGTGCTGTCTGAACTCGTGTGCGCCTGCCATGCACGAAAGGGGAATGTTTCCTGCCCGTTGATCGCGTCACTACAGGGCGAAGCAGGCCTGGCAAGGTCAGCTATGCCTTAGCGTGCTTTATTTTCCGTTTTCTGAGGTGCCCCCTAATTGAGCATTTCCAGGCGCTTGCGCCTGGTCAACGAAAGAGTCAGCGCCGTAGGCGCTGCCATTTTTGGGGTGAGGCCGTTCGCGGCCGAGGGGCGCAGCCCCTGGGGGGATGGGAGGCCCGCGTTAGCGGGCCGGGAGGGTTCGAGAAGGGGGGGCACCCCCCTTCGGCGTGCGCGGTCACGCGCACAGGGCGCAGCCCTGGTTAAAAACAAGGTTTATAAATATTGGTTTAAAAGCAGGTTAAAAGACAGGTTAGCGGTGGCCGAAAAACGGGCGGAAACCCTTGCAAATGCTGGATTTTCTGCCTGTGGACAGCCCCTCAAATGTCAATAGGTGCGCCCCTCATCTGTCAGCACTCTGCCCCTCAAGTGTCAAGGATCGCGCCCCTCATCTGTCAGTAGTCGCGCCCCTCAAGTGTCAATACCGCAGGGCACTTATCCCCAGGCTTGTCCACATCATCTGTGGGAAACTCGCGTAAAATCAGGCGTTTTCGCCGATTTGCGAGGCTGGCCAGCTCCACGTCGCCGGCCGAAATCGAGCCTGCCCCTCATCTGTCAACGCCGCGCCGGGTGAGTCGGCCCCTCAAGTGTCAACGTCCGCCCCTCATCTGTCAGTGAGGGCCAAGTTTTCCGCGAGGTATCCACAACGCCGGCGGCCGCGGTGTCTCGCACACGGCTTCGACGGCGTTTCTGGCGCGTTTGCAGGGCCATAGACGGCCGCCAGCCCAGCGGCGAGGGCAACCAGCCCGGTGAGCGTCGGAAAGGCGCTGGAAGCCCCGTAGCGACGCGGAGAGGGGCGAGACAAGCCAAGGGCGCAGGCTCGATGCGCAGCACGACATAGCCGGTTCTCGCAAGGACGAGAATTTCCCTGCGGTGCCCCTCAAGTGTCAATGAAAGTTTCCAACGCGAGCCATTCGCGAGAGCCTTGAGTCCACGCTAGATCTATCTCATCTGCGCAAGGCAGAACGTGAAGACGGCCGCCCTGGACCTCGCCCGCGAGCGCCAGGCGCACGAGGCCGGCGCGCGGACCCGCGCCACGGCCCACGAGCGGACGCCGCAGCAGGAGCGCCAGAAGGCCGCCAGAGAGGCCGAGCGCGGCCGTGAGGCTTGGACGCTAGGGCAGGGCATGAAAAAGCCCGTAGCGGGCTGCTACGGGCGTCTGACGCGGTGGAAAGGGGGAGGGGATGTTGTCTACATGGCTCTGCTGTAGTGAGTGGGTTGCGCTCCGGCAGCGGTCCTGATCAATCGTCACCCTTTCTCGGTCCTTCAACGTTCCTGACAACGAGCCTCCTTTTCGCCAATCCATCGACAATCACCGCGAGTCCCTGCTCGAACGCTGCGTCCGGACCGGCTTCGTCGAAGGCGTCTATCGCGGCCCGCAACAGCGGCGAGAGCGGAGCCTGTTCAACGGTGCCGCCGCGCTCGCCGGCATCGCTGTCGCCGGCCTGCTCCTCAAGCACGGCCCCAACAGTGAAGTAGCTGATTGTCATCAGCGCATTGACGGCGTCCCCGGCCGAAAAACCCGCCTCGCAGAGGAAGCGAAGCTGCGCGTCGGCCGTTTCCATCTGCGGTGCGCCCGGTCGCGTGCCGGCATGGATGCGCGCGCCATCGCGGTAGGCGAGCAGCGCCTGCCTGAAGCTGCGGGCATTCCCGATCAGAAATGAGCGCCAGTCGTCGTCGGCTCTCGGCACCGAATGCGTATGATTCTCCGCCAGCATGGCTTCGGCCAGTGCGTCGAGCAGCGCCCGCTTGTTCCTGAAGTGCCAGTAAAGCGCCGGCTGCTGAACCCCCAACCGTTCCGCCAGTTTGCGTGTCGTCAGACCGTCTACGCCGACCTCGTTCAACAGGTCCAGGGCGGCACGGATCACTGTATTCGGCTGCAACTTTGTCATGCTTGACACTTTATCACTGATAAACATAATATGTCCACCAACTTATCAGTGATAAAGAATCCGCGCGTTCAATCGGACCAGCGGAGGCTGGTCCGGAGGCCAGACGTGAAACCCAACAGACCCCTGATCGTAATTCTGAGCACTGTCGCGCTCGACGCTGTCGGCATCGGCCTGATTATGCCGGTGCTGCCGGGCCTCCTGCGCGATCTGGTTCACTCGAACGACGTCACCGCCCACTATGGCATTCTGCTGGCGCTGTATGCGTTGATGCAATTTGCCTGCGCACCTGTGCTGGGCGCGCTGTCGGATCGTTTCGGGCGGCGGCCGGTCTTGCTCGTCTCGCTGGCCGGCGCTGCTGTCGACTACGCCATCATGGCGACGGCGCCTTTCCTTTGGGTTCTCTATATCGGGCGGATCGTGGCCGGCATCACCGGGGCGACTGGGGCGGTAGCCGGCGCTTATATTGCCGATATCACTGATGGCGATGAGCGCGCGCGGCACTTCGGCTTCATGAGCGCCTGTTTCGGGTTCGGGATGGTCGCGGGACCTGTGCTCGGTGGGCTGATGGGCGGTTTCTCCCCCCACGCTCCGTTCTTCGCCGCGGCAGCCTTGAACGGCCTCAATTTCCTGACGGGCTGTTTCCTTTTGCCGGAGTCGCACAAAGGCGAACGCCGGCCGTTACGCCGGGAGGCTCTCAACCCGCTCGCTTCGTTCCGGTGGGCCCGGGGCATGACCGTCGTCGCCGCCCTGATGGCGGTCTTCTTCATCATGCAACTTGTCGGACAGGTGCCGGCCGCGCTTTGGGTCATTTTCGGCGAGGATCGCTTTCACTGGGACGCGACCACGATCGGCATTTCGCTTGCCGCATTTGGCATTCTGCATTCACTCGCCCAGGCAATGATCACCGGCCCTGTAGCCGCCCGGCTCGGCGAAAGGCGGGCACTCATGCTCGGAATGATTGCCGACGGCACAGGCTACATCCTGCTTGCCTTCGCGACACGGGGATGGATGGCGTTCCCGATCATGGTCCTGCTTGCTTCGGGTGGCATCGGAATGCCGGCGCTGCAAGCAATGTTGTCCAGGCAGGTGGATGAGGAACGTCAGGGGCAGCTGCAAGGCTCACTGGCGGCGCTCACCAGCCTGACCTCGATCGTCGGACCCCTCCTCTTCACGGCGATCTATGCGGCTTCTATAACAACGTGGAACGGGTGGGCATGGATTGCAGGCGCTGCCCTCTACTTGCTCTGCCTGCCGGCGCTGCGTCGCGGGCTTTGGAGCGGCGCAGGGCAACGAGCCGATCGCTGATCGTGGAAACGATAGGCCTATGCCATGCGGGTCAAGGCGACTTCCGGCAAGCTATACGCGCCCTAGGAGTGCGGTTGGAACGTTGGCCCAGCCAGATACTCCCGATCACGAGCAGGACGCCGATGATTTGAAGCGCACTCAGCGTCTGATCCAAGAACAACCATCCTAGCAACACGGCGGTCCCCGGGCTGAGAAAGCCCAGTAAGGAAACAACTGTAGGTTCGAGTCGCGAGATCCCCCGGAACCAAAGGAAGTAGGTTAAACCCGCTCCGATCAGGCCGAGCCACGCCAGGCCGAGAACATTGGTTCCTGTAGGCATCGGGATTGGCGGATCAAACACTAAAGCTACTGGAACGAGCAGAAGTCCTCCGGCCGCCAGTTGCCAGGCGGTAAAGGTGAGCAGAGGCACGGGAGGTTGCCACTTGCGGGTCAGCACGGTTCCGAACGCCATGGAAACCGCCCCCGCCAGGCCCGCTGCGACGCCGACAGGATCTAGCGCTGCGTTTGGTGTCAACACCAACAGCGCCACGCCCGCAGTTCCGCAAATAGCCCCCAGGACCGCCATCAATCGTATCGGGCTACCTAGCAGAGCGGCAGAGATGAACACGACCATCAGCGGCTGCACAGCGCCTACCGTCGCCGCGACCCCGCCCGGCAGGCGGTAGACCGAAATAAACAACAAGCTCCAGAATAGCGAAATATTAAGTGCGCCGAGGATGAAGATGCGCATCCACCAGATTCCCGTTGGAATCTGTCGGACGATCATCACGAGCAATAAACCCGCCGGCAACGCCCGCAGCATCGCGACCGTCATCGGTGAGAAGTTCGGCAGGTATTGGGTGGTGACAATGTAGGTGCTGCCCCAAATGGCAGGTGCTATCGCTGTGAACAATAAATCGGGCGTGCGTAATGACATGCGATTACAAGACCTCCGCTACGGCGATGGGTTTTTGAGAGTTGCAGGCGCCGCGATGACCGCACCCTGACTTGGACTGGCCCTGCCTCGCACCAATCCACCTGCGGCTATGGCCGCGATCATGCGAGGCCCGAAAATTACACGACCTGTACACGTCCGCCGAACCCGGAACGCAACAGAGCTTCGTGGGCATCCCGATCCGGGTCGTAGCAGCAGTCCTGGACCAAACGCACGTCGTAGTCCGCATCACTAGCCCAGGCGACGCTTGAAAGAACAACGCCGGTGGTGCTTATCCCGGCCATGACAAGCGTGCTTACGCCGCGCGTCCGAAGGTCGGCGTCGAGCGCCGTGCCATAAAAGACGCTGGCTCGCGGACATGCATAGAAAAGGTCGCCCCGTTCGATCGCAAGCCCTTCGACGGGCAGACCGGTGCGAAATCGTCCGCTCGGGAGATACGGTGAGATTTGGCGATTCGTCGCCGGCGGCGCATGTTCATACTCTTCGCCGAGCGAAAAGTTGGGGAACAGCACGGGCCGGCCGCGCAAGGCGTGCTGGCAGCCGTGCAGACCCTGCGTGAGATGAACGCCGACAACCTGCGCAAGGTGCCGGCCGATGCACCCACGGCCTTCATCAAGCCGCGCTGGAAGCCGCTGGTGATCACCCCGGAAGGCCTCGACCGGAAATTCTACGAAATCTGCGCCCTGTCCGAGCTGAAGAACGCCCTGCGCTCCGGCGACATCTGGGTCAAGGGCTCGCGGCAGTTCCGCGACTTCGACGACTACCTGCTGCCGGCCGAGAAGTTCGCCGCACTCAAGCGCGAGCAGGCCCTGCCCCTGGCGATCAACCCGAACAGCGACCAGTACCTGGAAGAGCGTTTGCAGCTGCTGGACGAGCAGTTGGCCACCGTCACCCGCCTGGCCAAGGACAACGAGCTGCCCGATGCCATCCTCACCGAGTCAGGGCTGAAAATCACCCCGCTGGATGCGGCGGTGCCGGATCGGGCGCAGGCGCTGATCGACCAAACCAGCCAGTTACTGCCGCGCATCAAGATCACCGAACTGCTGATGGACGTGGACGACTGGACGGGCTTCAGCCGCCACTTCACCCACTTGAAGGACGGGGCCGAGGCCAAAGACAGGACGTTGCTGCTGTCCGCAATCCTCGGTGATGCGATCAACCTCGGGCTGACCAAGATGGCCGAGTCGAGCCCTGGCCTGACCTACGCCAAGCTGTCCTGGCTGCAAGCCTGGCACATCCGCGACGAAACCTATTCGGCGGCCTTGGCCGAGCTGGTCAACCACCAGTATCGCCACGCCTTTGCCGCCCACTGGGGCGACGGCACGACCTCATCCTCCGATGGCCAGCGCTTCCGCGCGGGTGGCCGGGGCGAGAGCACCGGGCACGTCAACCCGAAGTACGGTAGCGAGCCGGGACGGCTGTTCTATACCCATATCTCCGACCAGTACGCGCCGTTCAGCACCCGCGTGGTGAATGTCGGCGTCCGCGATTCCACCTATGTGCTCGACGGCCTGCTGTACCACGAGTCCGACCTGCGGATCGAGGAGCACTACACCGACACGGCCGGCTTCACCGATCACGTCTTTGCCCTGATGCACCTGCTAGGCTTCCGCTTCGCGCCGCGCATCCGCGACCTCGGCGAAACCAAGCTGTACGTGCCGCAGGGCGTGCAAGCCTACCCGACGTTGCGCCCGCTGATCGGCGGCACCCTGAACATCAAGCACGTGCGTGCCCACTGGGACGACATCCTGCGCCTGGCCAGCTCGATCAAGCAGGGCACCGTCACCGCCTCGCTGATGCTGCGCAAGCTCGGCAGCTACCCGCGCCAGAACGGACTGGCCGTGGCCCTGCGCGAGCTGGGCCGGATCGAGCGCACGCTGTTCATCCTGGACTGGCTGCAAAGTGTTGAACTGCGCCGCCGCGTGCATGCCGGCCTGAACAAAGGTGAGGCGCGCAACTCGCTGGCCAGGGCGGTGTTCTTCAACCGCCTTGGGGAAATCAGGGATCGGAGCTTCGAGCAGCAGCGCTACCGGGCCAGCGGCCTCAACCTGGTGACGGCGGCTATCGTGCTGTGGAACACGGTGTACCTGGAACGCGCCACCCAGGGGTTGGTCGAGGCCGGCAAGCCGGTGGACGGCGAGCTGCTGCAATTCCTGTCGCCGCTGGGCTGGGAGCACATCAACCTAACCGGCGATTACGTCTGGCGGCAGAGCCGCAGACTGGAAGACGGGAAGTTTCGGCCCTTACGGATGCCCGGAAAACCTTAGCGTACGATTTTTTCCGAATTCTGCGGGCTCCCCGAGTGGGTCGATGATTCCCCAACCCGAAGTGATATCGAAAAAAGGGACAAGGAAATCACAGCGTACAAAAACACGCTCAGCGCGCAGCAGAAAGAAAATGAGAATAAGCGCACTGAAGCCGGAAAACGCCTCTCTGCGGCGATTGCTGCAAGGGAAAAAGATGAAAACACACTGAAAACACTCCGTGCCGGAAACGCAGATGCCGCTGATATTACACGACAGGAGTTCAGACTCCTGCAGGCAGAGCTGAGAGAATACGGATTCCGTACTGAAATCGCCGGATATGACGCCCTCCGGCTGCATACAGAGAGCCGGATGCTGTTTGCTGATGCTGATTCTCTTCGTATATCTCCCCGGGAGGCCAGGTCGTTAATCGAACAGGCTGAAAAACGGCAGAAGGATGCGCAGAACGCAGACAAGAAGGCCGCTGATATGCTTGCTGAATACGAGCGCAGAAAAGGTATTCTGGACACGCGGTTGTCAGAGCTGGAAAAAAATGGCGGGGCAGCCCTTGCCGTTCTTGATGCACAACAGGCCCGTCTGCTCGGGCAGCAGACACGGAATGACAGGGCCATTTCAGAGGCCCGGAATAAGCTCAGTTCGGTGACGGAATCGCTTAACACGGCCCGTAATGCATTAACCAGAGCTGAACAACAGCTGACGCAACAGAAAAACACACCTGACGGCAAAACGATAGTTTCCCCTGAAAAATTCCCGGGGCGTTCATCAACAAATCATTCTATTGTTGTGAGCGGTGATCCGAGATTTGCCGGTACGATAAAAATCACAACCAGCGCAGTCATCGATAACCGTGCAAACCTGAATTATCTTCTGACCCATTCCGGTCTGGACTATAAACGCAATATTCTGAATGACCGGAATCCGGTGGTTACAGAGGATGTGGAAGGTGACAAGAAAATTTATAATGCTGAAGTTGCTGAATGGGATAAGTTACGGCAACGATTGCTTGATGCCAGAAATAAAATCACCTCTGCTGAATCTGCGATAAATTCGGCGAGAAATAACGTCAGTGCCAGAACAAATGAACAAAAGCATGCAAATGACGCTCTTAATGCCCTGTTGAAGGAAAAAGAGAATATCCGTAGCCAGCTTGCTGACATCAATCAGAAAATAGCGGAAGAGAAAAGAAAAAGGGATGAAATAAATATGGTAAAGGATGCCATAAAACTCACCTCTGATTTCTACAGAACGATATATGATGAGTTCGGTAAACAAGCATCCGAACTTGCTAAGGAGCTGGCTTCTGTATCTCAAGGGAAACAGATTAAGAGTGTGGATGATGCACTGAACGCTTTTGATAAATTCCGTAATAATCTGAACAAGAAATATAGCATACAAGATCGCATGGCCATTTCTAAAGCCCTGGAAGCTATTAATCAGGTCCATATGGCGGAGAATTTTAAGCTGTTCAGTAAGGCATTTGGTTTTACCGGAAAAGTTATTGATCGTTATGATGTTGCTGTGGAGTTACAAAAGGCTGTAAAAACGGACAACTGGCGTCCATTTTTTGTAAAACTTGAATCACTGGCAGCAGGAAGAGCTGCTTCAGCAGTTACAGCATGGACGTTTTCCGTCATGCTGGGAACCCCTGTAGGTATTCTGGGTTTTGCAATTATTATGGCGGCTGTGAGTGCGCTTGTTAATGATAAGTTTATTGAGCAGGTCAATAAACTTATTGGTATCTGACACATAATGATGCCCTTTCATTTTCCTGAAAGGGCTTTGCAGAATATAAAAATTAAGTAAATGGCAACCACAGGAACTGATATAACGAAACAGAATAATTCAAATATTGCAGTTAAGCTTCCGCCAACTGGATTTGTAAAGAAGTCTTTTTGCCAGAGTTCTTTCCCTGTAAACTTTATTACCATTTTCTGTATTATCCTCATTGAAAAAGGAAAAGTAATGGCATTGATAATGCATCCGATGAACGCATAAAACATTCTTGCATTTTCCTGGTTATCTTTCCATCCCAGATAAAAAACTGTAAGAATAATGAGGCTTGGTATCAGGCTTTTCAGTAAATACTTTACAGATATATCCAGTTTCATCTGGTTTCTCCTTTATTGTTATCGTGTACCGGTGCGTGATAACATAATCACAGCATGATAATAATAATCAATAACAATAAGCTGTGTCACGTTTACATCATGGAACGGAGGTGCTCCTGTGACCTTTGAGCAGAAAAAAGCCCGGGCCATTGCCCTGATGGACAGCAAAAAGATGTGGCGGAGCAATTATGCCCCTCCTCTTCTGCGTATTCTATGGCGGCTGGGTATCCGGCTTCCGCCATTACCCTTTATGCCGTTCTGGCAGGTCACGGTGCTGATGGGGGGCTTATGGGGCATTTCCTGGGGATGTGCAATGTGGTTTATCTACTGGGGGCCGTCAGGAATGGTGGCAGGTGAGGCCATTATTATAAGTATCACGGGTGGTTTTTTGTTCGGACTGTGCATGGCCTCTTTCCACTGGTGGCGCAGGAAAGTTAACCGGCTGCCACCATGGGATGATGTGTAAACCGTGCACAGGCGTGTTCTTACGGAGCGGCACTTTCATTTATCTGTACGCGAACTTCTATTCCTGCGTCATGACAGGCCAGCAGCCACTGCGCCACTTCCAGCGGATCGCCCTCCCGGCGTACCACCCTGCCTTCTTTATTCCATAACTGCAGACAGGTGCTGCCGTCGAGACGCACCACAAAATCCCCACGGCAGGCCTGATAGGGGTCCGCTTGGAATTCGGAAAATAAACCACGTTAAGACTATTTTTTAGTCAAAGGACTTTCAGGAATCGCCAGAATGTCGGGACAACAGCGGTTTTGGTGTCCGAAATCGTACAATTCTGTACATCTACGCAAGGGAATGTACGGAAGTAAGCCAAACGGTTATCGGACGGCCGGAACATTTCGTACAGCCTTTACGTTCAGTGAGTTAGCTGGCCTGGATGTAACCACTCGTTCAACTCAATTCTCTTAGCGTGGGAAAATTTCCCTTTTCCAAGCGGACCCCTATTAATATTTGTTTTGTTTTAGGTTCTATTCAACATAGGTCATCCTAAAATACATTGAAGATAACAAGATAACAAGATAACAAGATAACAAGATAACAAGATAACAAGATAACAAGGTGTTATCTTTGTTTTACTTCTGCTATCAATCGTGATACCTCTGTTTTTGATAGTGTTTTAAGTGCTTCTACCGCCGCCCTGACAACATCAGAACGATTCACTCTGCCTTTACCTGAAACCATCTCAGCCGTTATAAGGGCATCAATGTCTTTTAGGTTTTCTTCAAAAAAAGAAATACTCACTGGTTTTGCTTTGCTTACAACCGATGATTTATCTGATGACTTTTTGGTATTATCAAGGCCAGCCGTGCCACCGTTAATAAATGCTGCCTCGTCACGAGGTGAAGTGTTTGCTCTATTTCTCACAGAATAACCTCTTTCACTAACGCTTCGATTTCTTGCTGGGCTTTATCATTTTGCGTTTCAAAAATTGTCATTGATTCGGCCCAAGCATCTCGATGTGCTTTACGATCACATACCCGGGAGTTTGCCAGATGCATTTCAGGGTAATCCTTAAGTACTTCAGCTGCCTCATTGGCTTCATTAACAAACATATTTGTGGGCGTCATGTTTAAAACGAGATATCCCCGAACATCCTCATTAAAATCTTTTGCTGCTGTAAAAACGGAGCATGTATGAGGCACAACATCCAGGTCCATCTGAGATGGGCGCAAAGGAGAAATGAATACATCTGCGGCCATCAATCCACTACGCATTTCTGCGCTATCACGGCCAGCACAGTCTGCAATAACAAAATCATAGGATTTTTCGTGTTCCTTTAACATGGCTTTGATGTTACCTGTCGCGCCTGTAACCGGAATATGAGGGAGATCTTCAGGGCGATTGTTGTACCAGGTTAATACTGATTTCTGGTCATCTGCGTCGACAATAATCACTCTATTGCCTAGTGACATCAGATACGCAGCTATAGATACCGCCAGTGTACTTTTACCTACCCCACCCTTTTGACTACCTAATACTATTATCATTATAGCCCCATATTAAGTTGTTAAGTTAACAACTTAATATTGCCATCTGAACGCGAATCATGCAATTATTTTTGTTATATTAACAACTTAATAAGTTGTTAAGTATTTGATTTATAGATTAATTAAGATAACAAGATAATAAGATAATAAGATAACAAGATAGCAATATTATGGGTGGATTACATATTCATAACTGGGCTACTGGCAAATCTGTCCATCTGGTGGTATACGCAGGAGAAAGCATTTCCCGTTTCATTTGCCACTCAGGGGCGGTTCCTCGCCCCGCAAACCACACTTTCCCTTTTCCCGACTGGTTCAGTTCATCGAGTGTTTTCATTAACTTTTCACTGTTTTTACGGGGCTGGATTTCATCAAATAATCCCGGCTGTGCTATACCCGATGGTGTGAAATCAGCCAGCATGACTCCTGCCTTCATATAGCGGTACCCTTCACGCCAGACATGGTTTAAGGCCCTGCATGCGGCGGCAATAATGTCCCGGCTGTCCTGTGTGGGCAATGAAAGCTTTTCCACAGCGGCATTGCTGTAACAGGGTTCTTTTACTGCAAAGGGGGATGTCCGTACAAATGTCGTCACCTGCCGGCAATACTGACGTTCCCCACGTAGTTTCTCTGCAGCCCGCTCTGCATACTGAACAACAGCCTGGTGCATGGCATCTTTGTCTGTGATTCGTTCACCAAAACTGCGACTACAGACAATCTGTTGTTTTGCCGGTGGTGCTTCTTCCAGGGATATGCAGGACTCGCCGTTGAGTTCGCGTACCGTACGCTCAAGAATGACGCTGAAGTTTTTCCGGATGAATGCCGTGTTAGCCTGCGCCAGCTGCAGTGCTGTGTTAATACCCAGCGCATTCAGCTTTTCCGTCAGTCTGCGTCCTACTCCCCAGACCTCACCAACTGGCTGCAGCCCCAGTAGCTTCAAGATCCGATTACGGTTTTCTGCCGTCAGCGCGACCACACCGGAAAACTGTGGCCATTGCTTTGTTGCCCACTGTGCACTTTTAGCCAGCGTTTTTGTAGGCGCAATGCCCACCCCCATGGTGAGTCCTGTCCAGCTTTTTACCTGTTCCCTGAGCTGATGACCAAAAAACTCCGGAGAGATGCAATGATTTATCCCCCGCAAATCAATGAACATTTCATCAATTGAGTAGGGCTCAACTGCGGGAGAAAGCGACTCCAGAACAGCCATAACCCGTTGGCTCATGCTGTGGTACAGCGCATAATTGCTGGAAAATACATGTATTTTCTTCTCCAGGCGCATTTGTCTCACCTGAAACCAGGGCTGCCCCATTCTGATGCCAAGGGCTTTTGCCTCCGGGCTGCGCGCGATCACACAGCCATCGTTATTGCTGAGTACGATGACCGGTTCGTTGCGAAGGTCCGGGCGGAAAATTTTTTCACATGAGGCGTAGAAACTGTTGATATCAGCCAGTGCAAACATCAGCGTAACTCCCGCGTCCTGTGTATCACGTGAGTGACAACACCAAAAATACAGATGTTTTCCGGATACAGTGTGCGGAACTCCGGGCTGTCTGAAACCGGCTCCAGTGCCGGGCGTGGGCGCAACAGCAGTCGTTTGACGGTGAACTCACCGTCGATCTCAGCGATAACGATGTCCCCGTGTTGTGGTTTTTCGGCCCTGTCCACTACCAGCAGATCACCATTCTGCACGCCAGCCTGGTTCATCGATTCACCGCTGGCGCGCAGAAAGAAGGTGGCTGCAGGTCTGCTGATGCAATAGCTGTTCAGATCCAGTTCCTGCTCAGCATAATCAGTGGCAGGCGAAGGAAAACCGGCCTGGCAACGATCGGCAAACAACGGTCGCACGTAACTGTCATCGCCTGAAGGGTCAGCCGGACGGTGATAAACGGTACTCATGCTGCAGGCAGCCAGCTGTCGTCCTGCCAGATTTCTTCCAGCAGAGACAGGATACGTTCTTTATCCTTGTCGTTGCGGGCTCCTGTGACAGATACAGACGGGGCGCTGCCCTGGTCTATACGCAGCCAGATTTCCGGGTAGTGTGGTTTCAGACGTTGTTCGATTTCATTCTGTAGCGCCTGAAGTGTGCCTGATTTGAGGTTTTTTGTGCTCTGGCGGTCGAAAAGAATTTCAATGCGGATCATGTTCTCATCTCCCTTTTCTTTTGCTGTATGTATATACAGTATTCTAATAACTGAATCCACACACAGTCAAATGTCATTATTGTGACTAAAAAACGCTCAATTCTCTGAGCGTGTGGCTGTATGCCTGCTGTGGACTGCTGTGTCCAGCTTATCCACAGCATTTTGCGCACGGTTCTGTGGACAAAATACCTGGTTACCCAGGCCGTGCCGGCACGTTAACCGGGCTGCATCCGATGCAAGTGTGTCGCTGTCGCCGGCCTCCTCACCCGGTCACGTTTCGTCGTTCCTCCTCCACGCGCTGCGGCTTCGGGGCCGCACCTGCATTCGTATGCGGTCGCCCGGTTACAGGTGCGGCACGGCCTGATGGAGGCCGCATGTGAGAGGAGAATTCCCATGCCAAACTGGTGCTCGAATCGTATGTATTTTTCTGGTGAACCAGCACAGATCGCTGAGATTAAACGACTGGCCAGCGGTGCAGTCACACCGCTTTATCGCCGCGCCACAAATGAAGGTATTCAGCTGTTTCTGGCCGGAAGTGCCGGACTTCTGCAGATCACTGAAAATATCCGCTCTGAGCAGTGCCCCGGAGTGACGGCTGCCGGACGTGGTGCTGTATCACCGGAAAATATCGCGTTCACCCGCTGGCTGACACACCTGCAGAACGGTGTACTGCTGGATGAGCAAAACTGCCTGATGCTGCATGAACTCTGGCTGCAGAGCGGTACTGGACAGCGTCGCTGGGAAGAGTTACCGGATGATGTCAGGGAAACTATCACTGTGCATTTCACCGCAAAAAGAGGTGACTGGTGTGACATCTGGGGTAACGAGGATGTATCGGTGTGGTGGAACCGTCTGTGTGACAACGTACTGCCGGAAAAAACCATGCCGTTTGACCTGCTGACGGTTTTGCCGACCCGCCTGGATATTGAAGTGAATGGCTTTAACGGCGGTGTTCTGAACGGTGTTCCTTCTGCATATCACTGGTATACAGAACGGTATGGCGTGAAGTGGCCTTGTGGGTATGACCTGAATATCAGTAGTCAGGGAGACAACTTCATTCAGGTTGATTTCGACACGCCGTGGTGTCAGCCGGAAAGCGACGTTATTGCAGAATTAAGCCGCCGTTTCAGCTGCACGCTGGAGCACTGGTATGCCGAACAGGGCTGTGATTTCTGTGGCTGGCAGTTGTATGAGCGCGGAGAGCTCGTTGATGTGCTGTGGGGGGAACTGGAATGGTCTTCCCCGACAGATGACGATGAGCTGCCGGAAGTCACCGGACCTGCGTGGATAGTCGACAATGTGGCGCATTATGGCGGATGAAGTATGACGGAGACGGGCGGGAAACCGCCCGTTTCTTTTCCGACAAAGGATGTCGCCGTGCTCCTCTTTTTACTGCGCCGGCTGACGCGGCGCGGCATAAACGCTGCCTGTGGTCAGTGTCCCGCGTCCGGCGGGCACGGGACGGGCGCTTTTACCGCTCCCGGCTGGCGTCGGTGACAGTGTACGCCAGCCCGTCGCCCTTTTCTGATGAACGCCCTTCAAGCCGCTTTCGCGGCATAACCTTGCCGTCAGAAAGACGACGGCTGCGGTATTCCACGGTCGGCCTGACCCGTTACCGGACGCGGTGAACAGCCCACAGGCAGCGGGGAACGGGCACCACAGGGGTGCCCTCCCGGTGCCCTCTGTAAGAGAAGGAGTTTCGTATGTCCCGTTTTGTCCTCGGTAACTGCATCGATGTTATGGCCCGTATTCCTGATAACGCCATTGATTTCATCCTCACCGACCCGCCATATCTCGTCGGTTTCCGTGACCGTTCCGGGCGCACCATCGCCGGCGATAAAACCGATGAGTGGCTGCAACCGGCCTGTAATGAAATGTTCCGCGTGCTGAAAAAAGACGCGTTAATGGTGAGCTTCTACGGCTGGAACCGCGTCGATCGCTTTATGGCCGCCTGGAAAAATGCGGGATTCAGCGTTGTTGGTCACCTGGTCTTCACCAAAAACTACACATCGAAGGCCGCATATGTGGGCTATCGCCACGAATGCGCCTACATCCTGGCAAAAGGCCGTCCACGTCTGCCACAAAACCCGCTGCCGGACGTGCTGGGCTGGAAATATTCGGGCAATCGCCATCACCCGACGGAAAAGCCCATTACCAGCCTGCAACCGCTGATTGAGAGCTTCACACACCCGAACGCAATTGTGCTGGACCCGTTTGCAGGCAGCGGCTCAACCTGCGTCGCCGCCCTCCAGTCCGGACGCCGGTATATCGGTATCGAGCTGCTTGAGCAGTATCACCGTGCCGGGCAGCAACGCCTTGCCGCCGTGCAACGGGCCATGCAGCAGGGGGCCGCGAATGATGACTGGTTTATGCCGGAGGCTGCGTAAATGAACTATGCAGGACACGAAAAACTGCGCGCCGAAGTGGCGGAGGTGGCCAATGCCATGTGCGACCTGCGTACAACCATGAATGAGATGGAGCAGCGGTACAGCTTTAATGCCGACACCCTGCCGGAACGTCTGGTGCGTCAGACGCTGTTTCGCGCAAACCGCCTCCTGATGGAGGCATATACCGAAATTCTGGAACTGGATGCGTGCTTTAAAGATTGAGAAGGAGACGAGAATGTACGGAACATGCGAAACGCTATGCCGGGAGCTGGCAGTAAAGTATCCGGGAGACATGCCGCTGATGCTGGTTATCTGGTCCCCGGAAGAGATTCAGGCCCTCGCTGACGGAATGGATATTTCCCTGTCCGATCATGAAATCAGGACCGTCCTGGCGCGCCTGGAGGACATCCCGGAAGACCAGCGAATTGAGTCCGGTATTTCTTCCGCCGCGGCGATGGAGATTATCAGCAACGTGAGCGAAAACCGCCAGGTGACCGTTCCGGCTGAACTGCTGGCGTCCCTGATTCAGACCGCTGAACAGGCATTGTGGAAACGTGAATGGGCCGCCCGGGATCATGGCCTCGCCGTCCCGGAATGCGTCACCCGCCGTCAGGCGGTGGTTAATCAGGCCCGCACCCTGCTGAAAAACAACACACGCGAAAACGACTGATGTTATCGCCGCCTGCGGGCGGCGATTCAGGGAGACCATGAATCATGAACGAAACGCTGAATGCACTGATTTGTCGTCACGCCCGCAACCTGCTGCTGGCGCAGGGCTGGCCGGAAGAGACGGATGTTGACCAGCGTAACCCGAAGTATCCGGGCTGGATCAGCATTTATGTTCTGCTGGATGCGCCCCGGCTGGCGACCTTACTCGTTAACCGCCACGATGGCGTACTGCCGCCGCTCCTGGCCTCCGCCATTCAGAAACTGACCGGAACCGGAGCGGAACTTGTTCTGTCCGGCAGTCAGTGGCAGTCGCTGCCGGTACTTCCGGCAGACGGAACGCAGGTGTCTTTCCCGTATGCCGGTGAGTGGCTGGCAGAGGACGAAATCAGGGTAGTTCTTGATGCGGTGCGCGATGCAGTATGCAGTGTCAGTTGCCGGGTGGCAGAAGATGCGCGGCGTATCCGGGCGGCGCTGACCACAACCGGTCAGACGTTACTGACCCGCCAGACGCGCCGCTTTCGCCTGGTCGTGAAGGAAAGCGATCACCCCTGCTGGCTCGATGAGGACGACGAAAACCTGCCCGTGGTGCTTGACGCCATCCTGAACCGGGGCGCACGTTTTTCGGCGGTGGAAATGTATCTGGTCAGCGATTGTATTGAACATATCCTGTCCAGTGGGCTGGCCTGCGATGTGCTGCGTATACCTGATGAACCGCCCCGCCGGTGGTTTGACCGTGGTGTTCTGCGGGAAGTTGTCCGGGAAGCCCGGGCCGAAATCCGCAGCATGGCGGATGCCCTGGCAAAAATCAGGGGCTGATGATGGCGGGGAAAATCCCCGCTTTTTTCTGCCGGTCCCCGGACAGAGCACAAAGGAAGTCGCCGCCGGCTCCGCTTTACCCGGCCATGCAGGCATGGCCTTGTGGGTTTTCAGTTATGTGGCCACCGTGTCGTGTGCGGGCTGTGCCGTGCCTCCATCTTAGCCGGGCTGGCGGGGATGCAAGGGTAAAATGAACGCTGCGGTCACCCGGTCCCTCCTTCCCGTCTGCCGTGATTTTCCGGTCGTTCACCCGCTCAGGTTTCGCGGTCTCACCCTCCAACTCCCGCCAGCCGTGTGCGTCAGGCTGCGGCTTCCCTTGCGCCCTGTGCATCCCCGCCTTATCGCCCGGCTTTTATGGAGGCACGGCACCGCCCGGTGTCGCGGAATATGTGAACAACGGAGGAAAACATCATGCAATATGCGAAACCTGTCACTCTGAATGTTGAAGAGTGCGACCGTCTCTCCTTTCTGCCTTACCTGTTTGGCCTGGATTTTCTGTATGCCGAGGCATCTGTGTACGCGCTGGCGAAAAAAATGATGCCGGAATATGAAGGCGGATTCTGGCACTTCATCCGCCTGCCGGACGGTGGCGGTTACATGATGCCGGATGGCGACCGTTTTCATCTGGTCAACGGTGAAAACTGGTTTGACCGTACGGTCAGCGCCGATGCCGCAGGCATCATTGTGACTTCCCTTGTGATTAACCGTCAGTTGTGGCTGTACCACGACAGCGGTGATGCAGGACTGACTCACCTGTACAGGATGCGCGATGCGCAGTTGTGGAGCCACATCGAATTTCACCCCGAATGTAACGCGATTTACGCGGCGCTGGACTGATTAACGGACGGGGCGGCAATGCCGCCCCTGTAAAGGAGATGAGAACATGTACTGCACTGTTAAAGAAATTATCCGCGAAGTGCTGGATACAGACGTGCCGGACAGTGAATGCGTTTTTGCCGTGGTGCTGACCCGTGGGGATGTGCGCCACATAGCCCAGGACTGGAACCTGTCAGACGATGAGCTGGAAACCGTCATGCAGCGGCTGGACGATGCCTTTGAATATGGTGCGGATGTCAGCATTGTTCACGACGTTGTTCGTGAGCTGATGGAAGAAAAGCGTGCCAGCCGTCAGGTGACAGTCCCGGCGGTGATGCTGGAAAAAGTGTTGGCGCTGGCAGGCAGTGAAATGAAGCGCCTGTATGCCGTCGGGAGTGAGAACGGGGGCGACGGTGACGTATTCGTCAGGGAAGAACGCGAAGCAATGGACGTTGTGTTACAGGCGCTGGACGGGGAGTACATGTCATGAATATCAGCACAGAAACCCGCGAAATTCTGCGCAATTACAAAGCCGTGATTAATGCGCGGCGTCGTGAAATGGGGCAGAAACCGCTTACCACCGCGCAGATTGTTGATGAAATCTGCGATTTTGTGGTGAATCAGCAGGCTGTTTTCCTCGGCGGTCACTACATCTTACAGGGCAGCAGAAACAGGTGATACAGGGGCAGGCGGTGGAGGCCGCCTGTCAGCCCGCGCGAAAACCCCTGGCAGGCTGACGCCTGCCGGAAATGCGGGGTGCAGCGCCTGCGGCGCTGCCGGCCCGGCTTTCCGGTCAGAAGGTAGTGTATGGCTGTATGCAGGGAACAGGTGTGATATTCCGTGACACTGTCACCGTTTCTGGCTGTCTTTTATTGCGCCCACTTCGGCTCCCGGCTGCCTGGCGGCATCCGGTCGTCAGGCCCGACTCCGACAGGCAGCTGCTGGCGCACCCGCCAGTCTCCGCCGAACCCGCTGGCGCGGTTTCGGGCTGCCGCTACGGTCCGATGCGTGAAAACCCGGCTTGCAGCGACCGTTCCGGTCGCGCCGCCCCTGTCGCGCCGTGACCTGCGCTCCCTGCACACCTGACGGTGTGTGAGGAAACTGCGCCTGATGGCGCAGCAGTCTTCCCTCCTGCCGCCACCCCTGCGGCCTGTTTCCCGCTGTGGACTTTCCGGGGGGCAGACGTAACCCCCTCCCGTTCCATCTGTCCAGGGTGAGATGCACCGGCCACAAAATTTTTAGCCATGAACCCGGCTAAAAATTTTGCGTCCGCCCCCGGACAGCTGTCCCGTGAGGCGGTAAACGGGCCCCCATCGGAAAGGTCCACTGCGGGGAGAAACCCCTGTGAAGTGGACGGCAGGAGGAGCTTTCGCTCCTCTGAAGGGGCACATGAACGTCCCGTCTCCGGTATCCGGTTTATCTCACATCTTTCAGTCAGGAGGTTCTTATGAGTGCACGTGGTATCAACAAGGTCATCCTCGTCGGGCGTCTGGGCAATGATCCTGAAGTCCGTTACATCCCCAACGGGGGCGCAGTGGCAAACCTGCAGGTGGCCACATCAGAAAGCTGGCGTGACAAACAGACGGGGGAGATGCGGGAGCAGACGGAATGGCACCGCGTGGTGCTGTTCGGCAAGCTCGCGGAAGTGGCAGGTGAATATCTGCGCAAGGGTGCGCAGGTCTACATCGAAGGTCAGCTTCGCACCCGTAGCTGGGAAGATAACGGTATCACCCGTTACGTCACTGAAATTCTTGTTAAGACCACGGGCACCATGCAGATGCTGGGGAGTGCACCACAGCAGAACGCTCAGGCGCAACCGAAGCCTCAGCAGAATGGGCAGCCACAGAGTGCTGACGCGACGAAAAAAGGTGGCGCGAAAACGAAAGGCCGTGGACGTAAGGCCGCGCAGCCCGAGCCTCAGCCGCAACCGCCGGAGGGGGAGGATTACGGGTTTTCAGACGATATCCCGTTCTGACTGGCCTGACTGTGATAACCGCCCCGCCCTGCGCGGGGCATCACCGGAGATATGAGGATGAGCGAATATTTCAGAATACTTCAGGGGCTGCCTGACGGCTCCTTTACCCGCGAACAGGCGGAAGCCGTTGCCGCACAGTACCGGAATGTCTTTATCGAGGATGATCAGGGAACGCATTTTCGCCTGGTTGTCCGTCAGGATGGCACGTTGATCTGGCGCTCCTGGAATTTTGAGGACGGTGCCGGGTACTGGATGAACCGGTACATCAGGGATTTCGGGATTCTTAAGTAAGAGAGGTGCCGGACGCGCGAACGTCCGGCAGGACATAAGCAATTATAAGGGGATGATTATGCCTGTAACGAAGTGTGAACCAGAAACCACCCGCAAAGCAAGCCGTAAATCTGTAAAAACTCAGGAAACCGTCCTGTCTGCCCTGCTGGCGCAGACGGCGGAAGTGAGCGTGCCGCTGGCCTCACTGATTAAGTCACCGTTGAATGTGCGCACGGTGCCGTATTCTGCGGAGTCCGTCAGCGAGCTGGCGGACTCCATTAAAGGTGTCGGCCTGTTACAGAATCTGGTTGTTCATGCCCTGCCAGGTGACCGCCACGGTGTCGCCGCAGGTGGTCGCCGACTGGCAGCACTCAACATGCTGGCAGAGCGCAACATCCTTCCGGCGGACTGGCCTGTCCGTGTGAAGGTCATTCCGCAGGAACTGGCGACTGCCGCATCAATGACTGAAAACGGTCATCGTCGGGATATGCACCCTGCCGAACAGATTGCCGGATTCCGCGCAATGGCGCAGGAAGGCAAAACACCTGCACAAATCGGTGATTTGCTGGGCTATTCACCCCGCCACGTTCAGCGAATGCTGAAACTGGCTGACCTTGCGCCTGTCATCCTCGATGCGCTGGCAGAAGACCGCATCACCACAGAGCACTGTCAGGCGCTGGCGCTGGAGAACGACACCGCGCGTCAGGTGCAGGTGTTTGAAGCTGCCTGTCAGTCGGGATGGGGCGGAAAACCGGAAGTACAGACCATTCGTCGTCTGGTGACCGAAAGTGAAGTGGCGGTGGCGGGGAACACTAAATTCCGCTTCGTGGGGGCTGATGCCTTCTCGCCAGATGAACTGCGCACTGATTTGTTCAGCGACGATGAGGGTGGCTATGTGGACTGTGTTGCGCTCGATGCCGCCCTGCTGGAAAAACTCCAGGCTGTTGCAGAGTACCTTCGGGAAGCCGAGGGCTGGGGATGGTGTGCCGGACGCATGGAGGCCGTTGGTGAGTGCCGTGAAGATGCCCGGGCATACCGCAACCTGCCGCAGCCGGAAGCAGTGCTGACGGAGGCGGAAGAAGAACGCCTGAACGAACTGATGGCACGTTACGACGCACTGGAAAACCAGTGTGAGGAATCTGACCTGCTGGAAGCAGAAATGAAGCTGATGCGCTGCATGGCGAAGGTCAGAGCGTGGACGCCGGAGATGCGTGCCGGAAGCGGTGTGGTGGTGTCCTGGCGTTATGGCAACGTGTGTGTCCAGCGTGGTGTGCAGTTGCGCAGTGAGGATGACGTGGCTGACGACGCTGACCGCACGGAACAGATGCAGGAGAAAGCGTCAGTGGAGGAAATCAGTCTGCCACTGCTGACGAAAATGTCTTCCGAACGCACGCTGGCAGTCCAGGCGGCACTCATGCAGCAACCGGACAAATCTCTGGCACTGCTGGCATGGACGCTCTGCCTGAATGTGTTTGGCAGCGGAGCGTACAGTAAACCAGCACAAATCAGCCTGGAATGTAAACATTATTCGCTGACCAGCGATGCGCCGTCAGGGAAGGAAGGTGCCGCGTTCATGGCGATGATGGCAGAAAAAGCCCGTCTTGCGGCCCTGTTACCGGAGGGATGGTCACGGGACATGACGACGTTCCTGTCACTCAGTCAGGAGGTGCTGTTATCCCTGCTCAGTTTCTGCACCGCGTGCAGCATCCACGGCGTTCAGACCCGCGAGTGTGGTCACACGTCACGCAGCCCGCTGGACACGCTGGAGAGCGCCATCGGTTTTCACATGCGCGACTGGTGGCAGCCGACAAAAGCAAACTTCTTCGGACACCTGAAAAAGCCGCAGGTTATCGCAGCCCTGAATGAGGCAGGACTGTCCGGTGCCGCACGGGACGCGGAGAAGATGAAGAAAGGTGATGCGGCTGAACATGCAGAGCACCATATGAAAGACAACCGCTGGGTGCCTGGCTGGATGTGTGCACCACATCCACAGACAGATGCCACTGAACGCACCGATAACCTGGCTGATGCCGCCTGATGAACAACCACACCGCCCCGCCGGAGACGGGGCGGCAGCAAGGGAGATACCGTGATGAAAACTGAACTGACCCTGAATGCCCTGCAGTCCATGAACGCACAGGAATATGAAGATATCCGTGCTGCGGGAAGCGATATGCGCCGTAATCTCACTCACGAGGTGATGCGTGAAGTGGACGCACCGGCTAACTGGATGATGAATGGCGAGTATGGCAGTGAGTTCGGGGGCTTTTTCCCCGTCCAGGTTCGTTTCACGCCAGCCCACGAACGTTTCCACCTGGCATTATGTTCGCCGGGAGACGTCTCTCAGCTCTGGATGCTGGTTCTGGTGAATTGTGGTGGACAGCCTTTCGCCGTCGTTCAGGTGCAACATATCTTCACGCCTGTCGCTATCAGTCACACGCTGGCGCTTGCCGCGACACTTGATGCGCAGGGGTACAGTGTTAACGATATCATCCATATCCTGATGGCAGAAGGAGGTCAGGCATGAGCGCACGTTCACGGGCACTGATCCCCCTCAGCGCAGAGCAACAGGCCGCCATGCAGGCTGTGGCTGTCACCGAACAACGTCGTCGTCAGGGACGCACACTTTCAGCATGGCCTTATGCCAGCGCTTTCTTTCGCTGCCTGAATGGCAGTCGCCGGATTTCGCTGACCGATCTCCGCTTTTTTGCTCCTGCGCTGACGAAGGAGGAATTTCATGGCAACCGTCTCCTGTGGCTGGCTGCCGTGGATAAACTGATTGAAAGTTTTGGTGAAGTCTGTGTTCTTCCCCTGCCATCCGATGCGGGGCATCGTCTGTTCCCGTCCGTTCCTTTTCGTGAAGGTGAGCGGCGTCGTCAGAAAACCACGCTGACAGAGCAGAAATACAGCCGCCAGCGGGAACGTGAGGCAGAACGACGGGAACTGGAATACCAGACATGTTTTGCTCAGGCGCAGATTGACCTTGCGTTTCATACTCCCTCCACGGTCGGAAGCTGGTTGTCCCGCTGGTCTGGTGTTGTTGAGGAGCATGATCTGGAAACGATTTTCTGGGGGTGGTGCGGGCGTTTTCCATCACTGTCATCATTTGACCGGTTTTTCTGGCAGGAGGAACCACTCTGGCGGCTGATTTTTGAAGCTGGTGAGGCCGGTCGTGGTGCACCGGTACAGGTACGTGCACTTGAGCAGTGGATGATCCCGAACAAGCTGGAGAACGCAATATGATGAAATCAGACGAACAATATCAGGTTCCCGTGTGGATGCGACCTCTGTTGCCGTTGCTCTGCAATACCGGTGGTAATGATCCGGAGGAACTGCTGAATGATACAGAAACCACCGCCAGTGCGAATATTGTCCGTTATGTACTGATAGTTGCAGTGCGGTCGCAGATTGATCTGCTGCAGCTACTGTACAGGAAAGGACTGTTGCGCACAGAGATACCAGGTGGCTTTTCACCGGAAGAAGCGCAGGAACTCCTGGATAATCTGGTGCGCAGCCATATCAGCAAGGCGCTGTCGGGTGAGCGAATGGCAGCCCGTGACAGAAATGCCGATCTGACCTGGATTCGCCAGCAACTGGTCGATGCCGCCTGGTTTGTCCGTGCCACACTGGAAGCGCATGGGATGGGCGTCGGAAATGAGAGTCCCTCTGCTCCGCCGGAGACAATGCCGGACATACAGACACGGGAACTGGTTATGTTGATCAAGCGACTGGCATCATCGCTGAAAGCGGTGAAACCCGACAGTAGCGTGGTGCGTGAAGCGCAGGACTGGCTGTGCGACAGAAAACTTGTGGATATCACAGATATTCTCCGGTGAACCAGACATGTATATTTTACGCAGGGACACGCCGATCATGATCGTTTCATATCAGGGGTGGTCTGGAGGTCATGCGGCGTGTCCTCTGCACTCGCCGGAATAAGGAAGTCGCCGGCGGCTCCGCTTTTACCCGGCCATGCGGGGCATGGCCTTGTGGGTTTTCAGCTCTGTGGCCTCAGCGTCGTGTGCGGGCTGTGCCGTGCCTCCATCTTAGCCGGGCTGGCAGGGATGCAAGGGTACGCTTCGCCGCTGCGGTCACCCGGTCCCTCCTTCCCGTCTGCCGTGATTTTCCGGTCGTTCACCCGCTCAGATTTCGCGGTCTCACCCTCCAACTCCCGCCAGCCGTGTGCGTCAGGCTGCGGCTTCCCTTGCGCCCTGTGCATCCCCGCCTTATCGCCCGGCTAAGATGGAGGCACGGCACCGCCCGGTGCCGCAGAACATGTGACTATGGAGGATTCGGGAATGTCTGTTGTTGCACCTGCTGTATACGTTGGAACCTGGCACAAATACAACTGTGGAAGCATCGCCGGACGCTGGTTTGACCTGACCACGTTTGATGATGAGCGCGACTTTTTCGCCGCCTGCCGTGCTCTTCACCAGGATGAAGCCGATCCTGAACTGATGTTTCAGGATTATGAGGGATTCCCGGGGAATATGGCCTCTGAATGCCATATCAACTGGGCCTGGGTTGAAGGCTTCCGCCAGGCACGGGATGAAGGCTGCGAAGAGGCTTATCGTCTCTGGGTGGAGGATACCGGTGAGACGGATTTTGACACCTTCCGCGATGCCTGGTGGGGCGAGGCTGACAGTGAGGAGGCTTTTGCGGTTGAGTTCGCCAGTGATACCGGCCTGCTGGCTGACGTGCCGGAGACGGTGGCGCTCTATTTTGACTATGAGGCGTATGCGCGGGATTTATTCCTGGACTCCTTCACCTTTATTGACGGTCATGTGTTCCGTCGGTGATTTACTCCCCCGCTCCGGCGGGGGTATGGCCTGCCAGGCCGCCGGAAAACCCTGGCAGGCTTACGCCTGCCTGAAATGCAGGAGGGCCGCGCCTGCGGCGCTGCCCTTCCTGCCCGTCATGGTGTGAGGCATTTTTCTGTTATGTCGTTTCTGTTGTTCTGATTTCCGGAGGCGGGGACACCTTCGGCTCCCGGCTGCCTGGCGGCATCCGGTCGTCAGGCCCGACTCCGACAGGCAGCTGCTGGCGCACCCGCCAGTCTCCGCCGAACCCGCTGGCGCGGTTTCGGGCTGCCGCTACGGTCCGATGTCTGAAAAACCAGGCTTGCAGCGACCGTTCCGGTCGCGCCGCCCCTGTCGCGCCGGAAACGGCGCTCCCTGCACACCTGACGGTGTGTAAGGCCACTGCGCCTGATGGCGCAGTCAACCCTTCCGCCGCCACCCCTGCGGCCTGTTTCCCGCTGTGGACTTTCCGGGGGCTGGAGTAACCACATCCCGTTTCAGCCGTCCAGGGGAAGATATACCGTCCACAAAATTTTTAGCCATAAACCCGGCAAAAAATTTTGCGTCCGCCCCCGGACAACTGCCCCGTGCCGTGGCTGTCGCTGCCCCATCGGAAAGGTCCACTGCGGGGAGAAACCCCGAAGAAGTGGACGGCAGAAGGGGCTTTCGCCCCTCCGGGGGAGCAACCGGTCGGCCCGGCGACCTGATTCAGCAGAAGGAGACGTTTTCATGACAGTCAGCAGCACGATTTCCGTTTTTTGCCGCGACGGGGTGTTCCGTACCGTTTACTGCCACCTGCACGGTGAGCCGACCTGGAACGGTCGCATCCTGCATACCCACTATGCCACCGGTCAGCTGGCCGAAGCCCTGGTTGAACACGGAGATATCCGTTGCCTCGGTCCCCGTTGCGACAAACCCGCCGGGCATACGCTTCAGAACCCGGTGGACGGTGTGACGGCTTATTACGGACGTGACAGTGGTTTCCGGATGGACAGTGAAGCGCGTGAGTACCGCTCTTTCAGGGAGGCTATTGCCACTGAAAGCACAGAAGAGGTGCGCTTCCATTATGTGTTCATCGACGGCTACTGGAAGGTGATGTACCGCACGCCGGAAGGCTGGAAGATGAAAGCGCTCGCGCTGGCACTGCGTCGCTGTCCGGAATGAAAAAAAGCAGGGCGATAAACCCTGCCTTTCTCTGCCGGCGCTTCCCCGTACGGAAGTCCGGCATCTCATTCACGAACTATGGAGATTATGCCATGAGACCATCAATTATCTTTGCAACGGCTGAATATGTAAAGCGTCTGCGTGAAGAGTGCCTGCGGGAGAACAAACCCCTGCACCGCCATACCCGCTTCAGACGCCAGGAACTGGCACCGGATGAGATTAACCCGGACGTCCTGGCGATGGGCGGTCATATCGCCAGACGCTGCAGTGAGCGGAAGCGGGTGCGTATCCCCGCCATGAAAGTCAGCGAGTGGGGGCACCTGCTCCGTGCGCTTGAAATTGAACGGGTCTGCCACTGATTACCCCCTGCCGTCTGTCTGTGCAGGTGGCAGGATATGTTCAGGTACTTTACCAGGAGGAACCGTGAGCAAGATGAAAAACATCATGACGTCTATGTCGCATGGTACCGGATTCCTCCTGTTCCATAAAAAAACAGAGAAGGGAAACAGGTTTTCTTTCATTCAGGGCCCGGACGGGCAGGAGATAAAAATGAAGTCTTGTTTTGACACTGACAAAGATTTTCAGATGTCATCTGATGAAGTCACTTTCAATGCTGACAGCGTTCGCTCAAAACTGGAACTATTATCCGAAGAACTAATGCACCGTTGTGGTCTTGTTTATGAGCTATATCAGCGACGTTTGAGTGCTGCTATTGATAATTTTGTGTCTACATTGCCGACAGAACAACATCTGCTGGTCCTGGAACTGGCCCGTGAGGAGTTTGATTACCTTTCCGCTGAAGAGATTGCAGAAGAAATACGCCGTGACGCAGAACGTGGCTATTGTTGTCACGGCTTTGATCGCAATTGCTGTCCTCTTGGTTGTGGGGATTTGGACGATGATTGCTGCGATGCTGCTGATTTGATGGAGGAACCGTGAGTAAGAAGAAAAACACCACAACGCCCACGCCGCATGATGCCGCGTTCCGGTCGTTCCTGGCGAACCCCGACGTCGCCAGAGATTTTCTGGAACTGCATCTTCCGGCGGAGTACCGGCAGTTGTGCGACCTGTCCACGCTGAAGCTGGAACCCGCCACCTTTGTTGAGCCGGACCTGCATCAGTACGCCAGCGATATCCTCTGGAGTGTGAAAACCACCGGGGGTGAAGACGGCTATGTTTATACGCTCATCGAGCACCAGAGCACCGAAAATCTGTACATGCCTTTCCGCATGTTACGTTACAGTGTGGCGGCGATGCAGAGACATCTGGAGCAGTACAAAACATTGCCACTGGTGATTCCGGTGCTGTTCTATCATGGTGAGCGCAGCCCGTACCCGTACAGCATGAACTGGCTGGACTGTTTTGAGAATCCGGCGCTTGCGGCTAAAATATACACAAAGCCGTTTCCGCTGGTTGATATCACTGTCGTTGATGACAATGAAATCATGAACCATCGCCGGATGGCCGCACTGACGCTGCTGATGAAGCATATCCGCCATCGTGACATGATGGAGCTGCTGGACAAACTCCCGCAGGTCATGGTGGAAATTTCAGACGAGCAGGTGCGTGTTCTGATTCATTACATCGTTAACGCAGGGGACTCTGTATCACCGGAATTTATGCGGGCGCTGGCTGAGCGTCTGCCGCAGCATGAGGATAAACTGATGACTATCGCAGAACGTCTTGAGCAAAAAGGTCGCCAGGAAGGCAGGATGGAAGGACGCATGGAAGGACGCATGGAAGGAGCGCTTGAAAAAGCCCTGGCTATTGCGTGCCAGCTTCAGAAAATGGGGATGACGCCGGAGCAGATTAAGCAGGCTACCGGACTTTCCGATGACGAACTGAAGAAAATCACTCACTGATGAGAACCACAAAGCCCGGCAAAATCCCGGGCTTTTTTGTCAGCAGGAGCAGAGCAAACAGCATGACGATTGCAGAACGTCTTATTCAAAAAGGCGCACTTGAAGTGGCGCGGGAAATAGCCTGCCGGCTTTGGAATATGGGCTGGACGCCGGAACGGATTCAGGAGGCAACCGGACTTTCCGGTGAAGAACTGAAAAAACTGTTTCCTGATGAGCAGTAGCCTGACATTCAGCCAGGCTGTGAATCACGCTCACACATCCTCTGCCGTTTCCCCCAGTTCATTTTCCAGACGCCTGATGATATCTGCCTTACGCATCCCCTGCATGTGAGGCAGCAGGTCACGGACTGAAAGAGCCTGGGTGGTCCTCCAGACGGTGACGTCCACCTGTTCCGCATTTTCCCAGGCGTGCCATGTTCTCTGCGTCACGCCAAATTCTCTGGCCGCTTTTTCGCGTGACCAGAGCATGCTTTTTCGCCAGATTCGCAGTTCCCAGCCGGTCATAAAATACCTTTGAAAAAGTGAAAAAACTTCATTTTATTTTATCACCATAATCACCAAATCAGCGCGATAAATAAGTGTGAAAAAGTGAAGAAATTTCACTTTTTTTAGTTATAGATGTCGTGCGGTTTTCTCTGTTTTCACCTGTGCGGGAGTGGTGCGCCAGTGACCACGACATGCCATTGTTGTGCCGTCGTTTTTCTTCAGTCGCGCCGTGACCTGCGCTCCCTGCACACCTGACGGTGTGTGAGGAAACTGCGCCTGATGGCGCAGCAGTCTTCCCTCCTGCCGCCACCCCTGCGGCCTGTTTCCCGCTGTGGACTTTCCGGGGGGCAGACGTAACCCCCTCCCGTTCCATCTGTCCAGGGTGAGATGCACCGGCCACAAAATTTTTAGCCATGAACCCGGCTAAAAATTTTGCGTCCGCCCCCGGACAGCTGTCCCGTGAGGCGGTAAACGGGCCCCCATCGGAAAGGTCCACTGCGGGGAAATCCCCGAAGACCCGGACGGCAGAAGGAGCTTCGCTCCTCCGGGAAATGACCGGGCTGACCCGGCAGCCGTGATGATGAGGAGACAATGTGATGAATCAGACTTTACCCACTGCTGACCTGAATACTGCCGGCACGACAGATGTTATTCCGTCTGTGGCTATCGACCGTATCATCGCGCAGCGTAACGAAGGTATTGCACTGTTCATGCAGGCGATGGAATGCCTGGCGACAGCGCGCAGGATTCTGCTTGATGCGTCAGGTGATATTTTTCTTTACGGTTTTGAAGACTGCGTGACCGACTCCGTTCGGTGCATGGATAAACCGGAAGAAGCGAAAAGGAATATCACCCGTCTTGCCGACCGTAAAATCTGGGACCGCCTGATGACGGATACGGGGATGTACACCTTCATGAGTTCATGTCAGCGTGATGAGTGGAACAGCCAGCTGATGAGAGACACCTGTCCTGAAATCACCCTGGACAATGTACTGGCAACATTCCGCCATCTGAATGCCAGCAAGATGCAGACATTTGAACAGGGACTGATTGATGTCTGGCGGAAATTGTCATGGGATTACAGAACCAATAATCCCTGCCGTCTGGGCAAGAAAATCATCATTGAAAACCTGCTGTACCGCTGGAGTAACGGGCGTGTGACGCTGGACTGCAGCGGACGGGAGGCACTGGATGACCTGGTACGTCCGTTTTATCTGCTGGAGGGGCGCAACGTTCCTGACTTCCGGAGCAGCATCGGTGCGCAGTATGGTGAATTTCTCGGGAACGGAGACAATGTCGGTAAGCTGTTAGAAGGGGAATATTTTACGGTGCGTGGCTACCAGAAAGGAACCGTACACATTGTCTTTAAGCGTCCTGACCTTGTTGAAAAACTGAATGATATTATTGCACGGCATTATCCTGGTGCATTGCCGCCACGAGTCTGATTAAACAGAAAAGCCCTGGTATTTATGCCGGGGCTTTTTCTCTGTAATCATCATAATCTCAGAATACGATGTGACATTGTCACATCAATTGTTGTTCATATCGATGCCATCATTCCTGCCTGAATCTGTCTTTTTAGGTGCTGTTTTAGAGGAAGAACGGCGGGATGGTTTTTTCGATTCTGCTTCCCGAATAATGTCACGAAGTGCCTTCTCTCCTACTTCATACCCTGCATTTTTGAGCGTGTCACGAACATCTGCCAGTGTATAACCCTTTGTCCTTACCAGGACAATAATGTCATCACGAATGGCATCAAGAAAATCACGCAATGTTTTCCGTTGAGCGGTGAGGTCCGGCAATTCTGATAAAGCAGCTTTTGCCAGCTGGATGTCATCATCTGAGTAAAATTTTTTAGAAGCCATTGGCACTTTCTCTCCGTTTCATGTTGAAGTCTGATTTTATCATCAAAAACTGACTCCTGGCAGGGCTGCGCCCTGCCTCTGCCGTCTGCATAAGACTATGATGCACAAAAATAACAGGCTATAATGGCCTGAAAAACGGGACAGGATGTGGGAATGTCGGACCGCGCACGCGCACTCAGACATTCCCCACCTGGTCAGGGCTTTGCCCCGACACCCCGGTAAGGAGCAGACCATGAGTGAGAAGAAAACCCGAACGGGCAGTGAGAACAGGAAGAGAATTGTAAAATTCACGGCGAGATTCACGGAGGATGAGGCTGAAATCGTAAGAGAAAAAGCGGAGTCAAGTGGACAGACGGTTTCAACATTTATACGAAGCTCTTCACTGGATAAGGTGGTTAACTGCCGTACTGACGACCGTATGATTGATGAGATTATGCGTCTTGGCCGCCTTCAGAAGCATCTGTTTGTGGAGGGAAAACGCACTGGTGATAAGGAGTATGCAGAGGTTCTTGTTGCCATTACTGAATATGTCAATGCTCTGCGAAGAGACTTAATGGGACGCTGAGATAACTGCTGATGAATGCCATTATTCCGCACAAAAGACGTGACGGCAGGTCTTCCTTTGAAGACCTGATTGCGTACACGTCTGTGCGGGATGATGTGCAGGAAAATGAGCTCACAGAAGACAGCGAAATCAAGAGTGATGTCCCTCACCGCAACCGTTTCAGACGGCTTGTTGATTATGCAACACGCCTGCGTAACGAAAAATTTGTCTCCCTGATTGATGTGATGAAAGACGGCAGTCAGTGGGTAAATTTCTATGGCGTAACCTGTTTCCATAACTGCAATTCACTGGAAACAGCTGCTGAAGAGATGCAGTACAAGGCGGACAAAGCTGTTTTTTCCCGTAATGATACAGACCCCGTTTTCCACTACATTCTTTCCTGGCCTGCGCATGAAAGCCCGCGTCCTGAGCAGCTTTTTGACTGTGTGCGTCACACACTGAAATCTCTTGAACTCTCAAAACATCAGTACGTGGCTGCCGTTCATACGGACACGGATAATCTGCATGTGCATGTTGCCGTGAATCGTGTACATCCTGAAACTGGTTATATTAACTGGCTTTCCTGGAGCCAGGAAAAACTCAGCCGTGCATGTCGTGAACTTGAACTTAAGCACGGATTCGCGCCGGATAATGGCTGCTTTGTGCATGCACCCGGCAACCGTATTGTGCGCAAAACAGCACTGGTACGTGAGCGCCGTAATGCCTGGCGACGCGGGAAAAAGCAGACGTTCAGGGAATATATTGCGCAGATGTCGATTGCCGGGCTGCGTGAAGAACCCGCACAAGACTGGTTGTCTTTGCATAAACGGCTGGCCAGTGATGGTCTGTATATCACGATGCAGGAAGGGGAACTGGTGGTGAAGGATGGCTGGGACAGAGCGCGGGAAGGTGTTGCACTCAGTTCGTTCGGACCGTCATGGACAGCTGAAAAACTGGGGCGGAAACTGGGGGAATATCAGCCTGTACCGACAGATATTTTCAGTCAGGTGGGGACACCCGGTCGTTATGATCCGGAAGCCATAAACGTTGATATCCGGCCGGAAAAAGTGGCAGAAACGGAGAGTCTGAAACAGTACGCCTGCCGTCATTTTGCCGAACGCTTACCGGAAATGGCGAGAAATGGTGAGCTGGAAAGTTGCCTGGATGTGCACAGAACTCTGGCAAAGGCTGGATTATGGATGGGGATCCAGCACGGGCATCTGGTACTGCATGATGGATTTGATAAACAACAGACACCAGTACGTGCAGACAGTGTGTGGCCGTTAATGACGCTGGATTATATGCAGGATCTGGATGGTGGATGGCAGCCTGTACCGAAGGATATTTTTACTCAGGTTATACCCGGAGAACGATTCCGGGGACGTAATCTTGGTACTCAGGCTGTCAGTGATTACGAATGGTATCGTATGCGGATGGGGACAGGTCCACAGGGAGCAATAAAGCGCGAACTGTTTTCTGATAAGGAAAGTCTGTGGGGGTACACGACTGTTCAGTGTGAGTCGTTGATTGAAGATATGATCGCGGGCGGGAATTTCAGCTGGCAGGCGTGCCATGAGATGTTTGCGCGTAAAGGGCTTATGTTGCAGAAACAGCATCATGGTCTTGTGATTGTGGATGCGTTTAATCATGAGCTCACACCAGTGAAGGCCAGCAGTATCCACCCGGATTTGACGTTATCCAGGGCTGAGCCGCAGGCAGGGCCATTTGAGATTGCAGGTGCAGATATATTTGAACGGGTGAAGCCTGAATGTCGCTACAATCCGGAACTTGCTGCCAGCGATGAAGTGGAGCCCGGCTTCCGGCGCGATCCTGTACTGCGTCGTGAACGCCGTGAAGCCCGTGCAGCTGCGCGGGAAGATTTGCGCGCGCGTTATCTTGTATGGAAGGAGCACTGGCGTAAACCCGACTTACGTTACGGAGAACGGTTACGGGAAATTCATGCTGCCTGCCGTCGGCGCAAGGCGTATATCCGTGTGCAGTTCCGGGATCCACAATTGCGTAAGCTGCATTACCATATTGCGGAAGTGCAGCGTATGCAGGCGCTGATCAGGCTGAAGGAGAGTGTGAAGGAAGAGCGGTTGTCACTGATTGCGGAGGGTAAGTGGTATCCTTTGTCCTACCGGCAGTGGGTGGAGCAACAGGCGGTACAGGGAGACAGAGCTGCATTATCACAGTTACGTGGCTGGGATTATCGTGATCGTCGCAAAGACAAGCGACGAACAACGAATGCCGACCGCTGCGTGATTCTCTGTGAACCGGGAGGAACTCCACTTTATGAAGACACTGGCGTTCTCGAAGCCCGTCTGCAGAAAGATGGCAGTGTGCGTTTTCGTGATCGGAGGAATGGCGAGTTAGTCTGTGTGGATTATGGGGACCGTGTGGTGTTCTACCATCATCAGGACAGAAATGAACTGGTGGATAAGCTGAATCTGATTGCTCCTGTATTGTTTGATCGTGAGCCAGGAATGGGTTTTGAACCGGAAGGCTCATATCAACAGTTTAATGATGTATTTGCGGAAATGGTGGCCTGGCATAATGCAGCTGGAATAACCGGAAATGGACACTTTGTAATCAGCCGCCCGGATGTGGATTTACATCGTCAGCGTAGTGAACAGTACTACCACGAATATATCAGGCAACAGAAAAGCATATCCGGGGGGCATGGCGCATCTTATGCTCCAGTTCAGGATAATGAGTGGACGCCACCATCACCTGGAATGTAGGGATGAGGAGTGGATATTAAAAATCTTAACTTGTATTAGTTAAGATTTTCTTTGCTCTGACAGAGCTATGGTACTGAGATCTATATGGATTGAGGAGCAATATATGGGGGTAAAGAAAATCGTTATGCTGGCTATTTTAGTCAGCTTTGTGGCGGGATGTGCGCCATTACATCCTTCAAATTGCCATAAAACTACAGCCCTGGGTAGTTGCAGTTCAGGACGTTGGGATGATCAGGATGAATGGGGGGAGCAGGCACGGGGAATCAGGGATGCAATTAATGCTAAACTTGATGATCCGCAAAAATGGAAAAGGAAAAAATGCAGGTTGCATATGGAATTCTCCCGGGATGGCACGGCGTTAAAAATATCAACCAGTAATGGCGATAAAGCCTATTGCGAAGCGATAAAGTCAGCAGCCCATAAAGCTAAATTCCCGGCCTTCAACAATCCGGAAGTTTATAGAGATTTTCAAAAATCCGGCTTTGACATGCGCGGTTAGCTCCACGACATATCTGTAGGGCTAACAGAAGACTGTCAGGTTGGCTGATTACTACACTGGAACCTGAGGTACTTTGCCTCAGGTTATGTTGACATACTCAAAAATAGATTCTTACATTATCCCGGTAACGGCGTCCTTCATCGGCCTGCCAGTTACCATCAATGGTATTGGTACCCTCGTTCTTTCTGTCTGTGATGTTAATAAGGGCAAAATTAATCAGCATGTCTGGCAGGATCTGGGAATTCATATCAATATCCATAGAAGTGAATCTATTAAGAACGTGGGGAACCCTGGCACCATTTTTTGTGCTGCCCATATTTGTTTTCATGTATAATTCATAATCAAAGCGTTCATCCTGATTTAGCTTAACTGAGTAAAATCAGTAGATTATGATTTTATCAGTGTTGTGACTTTATTTATTATGGGGAGCTTACCCAGTATTTCGAAATTATCGGGAGAACACTTGTACCATCTGTTTGAGCCTGCAAGTATTTCTCTGTCCCATCGTCTGACCCTCTCCCCGTTTCTGAGTATGCATATCATATAGTTTTCGGGCACCATCAGTATCCGGGCTGCCAGAAGACTATTTTTAAACGTCAGGGAAGTGATATTGATATCTTCTCCGGAATTTTTACGATAAATAACAGACCATGAGTTTGTTTCCGGGCTACTAATACACATTTATTGTACCTCTGATGATGGATTGAAATCCTGAATCCTCCGCTTACTATGGTGAGCGGAGGAGATTAATAATCGCGTAAAGGTTGTTATTAAGGTTGTTATTAAAATCAGCCATACAGGTGTTATCAGAATCTTTTTTTACGACTCTCTTGTTTTCCACCTGATGGTGTCTGAGCGACATTTTTTTTATGGGGCGGGGATGCAGTTAGATCCGGTACAGGTAACAGCATCTCCAGGGGGAGCAGAGTATTCAGAATCGCCTTCACTGAAGGTATATCTTCAGGACCGGAGTGTTCCTCTTCAGGACGATTCAGTGTGATATAACATACCCGGCGTTCTTCCCTGGTTGTGTTATTGATAGTGTGCACAGCCTTTTTCCACAGTTCGTTTGCCCGGGATTCGATATCTGTATCATATTGCGGAAGCAGATCCAGTGATGTCTGCGCTGTTGCCAACCGGCGCTGGAATGTATCAATGATACGGTAAGGCTCTGTACGGTTTTTACGACGTTTACGGGATGGTTTTGCTGTCAGTACACCGATGATGCTGCTGACATGCTCCGGTGTGGGGAGCCTGCGCTGCACTGTCCTGGGGACGAGACGGCGGAGACGCTCCAGCCGGGGGGCTTCAACGGAAATATAGCGGTTGATGACCACCGGATCACTGTCGCAACTTTTCTCGCTGTCCGGAATATACACAGAGGCTGACGGCACCACATCCCCCTGGAAAACGGTAAAGAATTCACCGGCATTCAGTCTGATCAAATCCTGCACGTCGATTTTGCTTTCCATCTGGATGGTGATCTGGTTACCGTCCACCCAGGACTCACCCATCACACCATCGTGGCGCAGCAGGCTGCCCATTCTGGCCCGAGCCTCTTCACCGGCGGCATTTTTCACCGTTCTTGCCGTTTTGTCGTCACTGACAATGCGTCCGGCGAATTTGGTGCCGGCGTTCTGCATCAGTGTGGCGGTGTTGGTGGCGGAGGTCTGCCCTTCAATTCGCTCCTGATCCTGCGCCATCATTATCAGGGAAAACTCCAGTGAACGTACCTGGGTGGCCTCCACAGCAATGCGGTCTGTGTAGTAGGCACCGACTTCGTCAAGGATACAGATATAGGGGAAGCTGCCTTTGTATTTTTTGACTTCCAGGGTCTGTGCATCTGTGCCTTCCAGGCGGTAGCCCAGGTCACGGGCGAGGATCATGCTCTGCTGGGTGACGAACATACGACCGAGTGCCGACGTGGTATGGGCCGATGTGTCCAGTGCAGGGATCATCACAATCAGAATGCGGTCGCTGTGAATACTGTCGCGAATATCGATGTCGCCGGCATCTGCCGCAAAGACGTCCCCGAAGGTTTCGGCAAAGGTTGTGAACGTTTCCGAGAACTGACCGGAGAGATAAGCATGCTGTTTACGGGGCTCCTCAGTCCATGCTGACGGCGTTCTCACCAGTGACATATCGAATCCCGGAACGTCCTGCAGGTAATTTCTCAGTGGTGCGATGGCTTCTTCCGGCCACTGGTCATCAAGCCCACGGCAATAGAGTTTTGCCATACCTTCCAGCGTCATATGCTCCCGTAACATCTGCAGGGACATGGTTTTTCTTTCCCGGACGCACCAGAATTTTGTGCCAAAGACCAGGGCTTTGTTCATGGCTATCGCCCGTGACTGCCATTCTCCCCCCTGAACGTTCTGGGGAAGCATGGACTGCATGGTTTCGGCGGTGAAGGCTTCTGTGCTGAATGCGAACGGGTTCCAGGTGTTTGACTGTGGGCGGGATTTTTCGCCGCTCTGAATGATTTCACTGCGGGATTTTCCGCCGTTCATGAAGTTGATGACCTCGATATCATCCTCCCGGCCAAAACGTCGGGAGAGATACCAGATTGTCCTCGTGGTATCGTTCTGTGCCTTTCCGTCAACAAAGGTAAAGCCTCTTCCCCAGCTGAGCGGGTTGAGCAGCCAGGCAAAGGTGGTTTCTGTTTTACCGCCACCGGTGGTGGCAAAAAACATGACATGCCGGGTGAGGTCATCCATGCTCAGCCAGAGCTCACGACCGATATCATTGATACGGCGGTAACCGACATAAAAAATCCCCCGTGCGGGGGATGTTTCATCTGCTTCATACTGAAACAGGGTGGGCCAGAAGCTGAAGAGGCTTCGCCTGACCTTTCTGTCCTGGGAGGGGTCATCAAGGCTGAGCGTCATGGGCATACGCAGGGGGCATCGCCAGCGTTGCAGCGTGAATATCACGGAGGTGACCAGGGTGAACAGCAGACAGACAGGAAGGGCCAGTGGCCATATCAGGGCCGTAATGATACTGCCGGCCAGACACAGACCAATGATGTTCAGGTTGTGCAGTGCATTCCACAGCGGGTTTCCCCAGGCCGTGCGGTGTATGAGGTCAGGATTAACGTGATGCTGGCTCATTGTGATTATCCTCGGTATCTGTGGCTTTCAGGAACAGGCTGACGGTAGTGGCGTCTTTCAGGATGCCGGACGGCAGGTGCCAGCCGGTATCGGATAACACCCATGGGGTACCGCCAAAACCGAACTGGCGGAAAGCCTGGTTATTGACATCGATGGCAGCACGAGCAGCGGTCAGACACTTTTCATCCGGTGCAGCCGGTGCATCGCCGGTGGGTGCCATACCACCGTCTGCGGAATACAGCTGATGCCATCCGGTCGCCCGTTTTTGTGCGTCCGGTTCACACAGCAGTGGCGCAGTCCGGTTTGTGCTGGCCTCTCCGCCGATTACGGAGACCGGATAAATCACCACGCTGAATTCCCGGGCCAGTTGCTTAAGCGCGGGCTCCAGAAGACGGCAGTTGATGCATGCGGGGTCAAGGAAGGCGTAGAGTGTGCGTTCATGACCAGTGGAGAGATTAATGGTGAACATACCCCGGTCCGCGTTGCGTTTAAGTACAGTGGCCAGATTACGGCGGGCTTCAGCGACCAGAGTCTTTTTGTCTGCTGTTATCGCCGGGGTAGCGGATGTCTCCTGCATTTCCTGTGGTGCCGGGTGAACGATTTCATTTTTCGTCTCTGACGGGGCTACTGACCGGACAATTTCCTTGTCGATGTGTAATGGTGCTGTTTCTGTTACGGATTCTGTGACAGGTACCCTGAGAGGGGAATCGCTGTCCGGTTTCAGTAAAATATATCCGGCTGTTACCGCTGTCAGAAGTGCCAGCACTAATCCTGCACCGTATATCAGCCCTCTCATGAAGCTGGTTTTCCGGGCAGGAAGTTCTGCATATGCCGCGCTCAGACAGCTGTCAATCGCGGAGAGCATTCTGCCGATGTGATGTCCGGGACGTTCAGTATCAACGGTATCAACAAGCAGTGTTTCGGTTATTTCACGAAAAGGGGTGCTGAAGGACAGGTGCATCAGCCTGTTATTACGGTTAATCAGTGCGCCCAGTTCTGTAACCGGCAGGATGGCAATAACCTCCTGACCACCGTCAGGGTACAGGGCGGTCAGGGACAGGTGTTTATTGTTCAGTGTTGCAGTGTAGCGGATGGTCATTGTGCTTTTTCCTTGTCGGCGGGATGCCGGGTTTCAGTGGTTTCAGTGGTTTCAGTGGTTTCGGTGGTTTCACCAGTATCTGAGCCTTCATCGTTATCATGGCGGCGTGGTATCACGTCATCCGTGAGTGACCAGCGGGTCCTTATCTGACGTCTGCGATCGCGGTCTGGCTGAGGTTCGTCCCATATCAACCCCAGTCTCAGCATGTCCTGCCGCAGCCCTTCAATGGCTTCTTCCACACAGGGTTCCGGGCAGGGCAGGCCGAGACGACACGCTTCATTTTCTGCCCGGGCAACGGCCACCACGCCGGCCCCTTCGATGAAGCCTTTTGTGGTGTTTGCCCGGTGAAGGGCATAGAAGAGCGTCCGGTCAACGCCCTTGAGCCACAGCCAGTTCGGAGGCGTCAGGCGCAAATCATGTGCGTAAAGCCAGACCAGACCGCTGCGAACGTAACGGTGCTGCCTGAGCCACTTTTGTGCGCCTTCTGTTTTGATGACCCGGATAAAGGCGTTTCTGGCCAGTGAATACACCGGCGTGCTGAAACGCCCCTGGTCCCGTTTACTTTTGAGCCTGCAGGAGAGATTGAGGTTGTTCATCAGGGCTACCGCTGCTTTCCGGTCACCGAGGAAGAACTGCAGGCCAAAGATGGCAAAGAGCGCTTTTTCATGTGGGGCCATGTCTTTCCAGCTGGTCAGTGGTTGCCCCAGTTGCGCCATGAAGCACTGGCGTGTGGACGCAACATCGAGCTGCATGTTGCGGATAAGGTTGTTCTGCTCCACAAAGGCTTCGGGGGTTAGTGCGACACGGCGCTCGGGACGTTTTTGTCCGTGGAAGAGTCTGTTGTTGTCTCCATCAGCCAGAACGGGGGCGATCGCCGGTGACAGAGCTGAAAAAATATGGGGCAGTGTGTGGATATTCAGTGGCCTGCGGGTAAAACGGGGCTGGGCCGGATGGTGAAACCACATCCACAGAAAGCCGAATGTCATGGGAAGCAGAATCAACCAGAGGATCCCCACTGTCCGGGACATAACATCCAGCCACTGGCTGAAAGTGATGGTTGCCGCGTTGTTAGCAGTGATGGCCAGCAGGTTGTAACGGGGGGCGGCAAAGTTGTGAAAGGGCCCCCAGTCAATCATGCCCCACAGTGTGTGCAGGATCAGGCAGGAGGCGAAGACGATTTCAGGTAAAAAGCGCCAGATGATAATCGCAAAGAGCAGGCATATGGCACCGACGATATACCATATAGCCATTGGATCTTCGGCGGCAGACGTCTGTTGGTAAGACACGGGGATTCCTCCATCGATAAATAGATAAATTTCGGGATGAGGCTGAGTGGAATTAATGCGAACAATCGCCGGTAATGACCGGGCAGGGATGAAATAACCAGGGTATTTTCACAGGAACAGCAGAAGGCAGTGAGAGACAGGCACAAAAAAACCGACTGGTGAGGTCGGTTTTTTTGCGATTCCGGGGCGGAGTTGGTGACTCTGACCGAAAGGGAAATCACTCTACATCTAACACCATCATAGTAGGCTGCGCTTCTCTTTTTTGCAATCAGAAAAATGACTATAATCGCTCCGTTAGCTCTGTCTGGTGATGCTTCTGCCGTGATCTCCAATGGGACGATGAACGCGAGATTTTAAGTCCTGGCTGATCGAACAGGTGGTGCTGTGTTCAGTGCTCTGGCTGGAGAGAAATCACTTTACATCTAACAATGAAAGAGCTGTTGTGACAGGCAATGTAAGAGGTAACCGGCTCATTTAAACCGTCTGGTCTGTTTCCTCCGGCTCTACAAAAATAATGTCCATCATTTTTAATGGACACTATCGTATGAAACACCGGACCTGGATCACTGAAGCTTTACGTCTTCACTTTGAAGAACATTTACCCCGGGTTGTGGCCGGGCGTCGCCTGGGTGTACCAAAATCAACAGTTTGTAGTATGTTCGTGCGCTTTCGGAGAGCTGGCCTTTCGTGGCCTTTGCCCGCAGGCATGTCGGAGCAGGAACTTGATGCCTGCCTTTACGGACAATTTTCCACGGTACCAGTCGTACGTCCTGAAAGCACCGTTATATCCGAAGCCCCCGTGGTAAAAAAACGTCCCCGGCGGCCCAACTTCCCTTATGAGTTTAAAATCGCCTTAGTGGAGCAGTCACTGCAGCCCGGAGCCTGTGTGGCGCAGATCGCCCGGGAAAACGGAATCAACGATAACCTGCTCTTCAACTGGCGCCATCAATACCGGAAAGGTGGCCTGCTGCCTTCCGGAAAAAATATGCCGGCACTGCTTCCCGTGACGTTAACGCCGGAGCCGGATAATAAAATCCCGGCCCCCGCACAGGAACCAGAGCAGATAAATACACCGTCCGACAGTCTGTGTTGTGAGCTGGTTCTGCCGGCCGGAACTCTCAGGCTTAAAGGTAAACTGACGCCGGCGTTATTACAGACACTTATCCGCGAAATAAAAGGGAGCAGCCACTGATGATATCTCTCCCTGCAGGTTCGCGTATCTGGCTGGTTGCAGGTATCACCGATATGCGAAATGGCTTTAACGGCCTGGCATCAAAAGTTCAGAACGTCCTGAAGGATGACCCGTTCTCCGGACACCTGTTCATCTTCCGCGGACGTCGGGGTGACCAGATAAAAGTGTTGTGGGCTGACAGTGACGGACTGTGCCTCTTCACCAAACGCCTGGAGCGGGGCCGCTTCGTCTGGCCAGTCACCCGTGACGGCAAGGTGCACCTTACTCCGGCTCAGTTATCCATGCTTCTTGAAGGTATCAACTGGAAGCACCCGAAACGAACGGAACGCGCTGGAATCCGCATATAACCCGTTGTAAAGTGAGGATATGGACACCTCACTTGCTCATGAGAACGCCCGCCTGCGGGCACTGTTGCAGACGCAACAGGACACCATCCGCCAGATGGCTGAATACAACCGCCTGCTCTCACAGCGGGTGGCGGCTTATGCTTCCGAAATCAACCGGCTGAAGGCGCTGGTTGCGAAACTGCAACGTATGCAGTTCGGTAAAAGCTCAGAAAAACTTCGTGCAAAAACCGAACGGCAGATACAGGAAGCACAGGAGCGAATCAGCGCACTTCAGGAAGAAATGGCGGAAACGCTGGGTGAGCAATATGACCCGGTACTGCCATCCGCCCTGCGCCAGTCTTCAGCCCGTAAACCGTTACCGGCCTCACTTCCCCGTGAAACCCGGGTTATCCGGCCGGAAGAGGAATGCTGTCCTGCCTGTGGTGGTGAACTCAGTTCTCTGGGATGTGATGTGTCAGAGCAACTGGAGCTTATCAGCAGCGCCTTTAAGGTTATCGAAACACAACGTCCGAAACAGGCCTGTTGCCGGTGCGACCATATCGTGCAGGCACCAGTACCTTCAAAACCCATTGCACGCAGTTATGCCGGAGCGGGGCTTCTGGCCCATGTTGTCACCGGGAAATATGCAGACCATCTGCCGTTATACCGCCAGTCAGAAATATACCGTCGTCAGGGAGTGGAGCTGAGCCGTGCCACACTGGGGCGCTGGACAGGTGCTGTTGCTGAACTGCTGGAGCCGCTGTATGACGTCCTGCGCCAGTATGTGCTGATGCCCGGTAAAGTCCATGCTGATGATATCCCCGTCCCGGTCCAGGAGCCGGGCAGCGGTAAAACCCGGACAGCCCGGCTGTGGGTCTACGTCCGTGATGACCGTAACGCCGGTTCACAGATGCCCCCGGCGGTCTGGTTCGCGTACAGTCCGGACCGGAAAGGTATCCATCCACAAAATCACCTGGCCGGTTACAGCGGTGTGCTTCAGGCCGATGCTTACGGTGGTTACCGGGCGTTATACGAATCCGGCAGAATAACGGAAGCCGCGTGTATGGCTCATGCCCGGAGAAAAATCCACGATGTGCATGCAAGAGCGCCCACCTACATCACCACGGAAGCCCTGCAGCGTATCGGTGAACTGTATGCCATCGAGGCAGAGGTCCGGGGCTGTTCAGCAGAACAGCGTCTGGCGGCAAGAAAAGCCAGAGCCGCGCCACTGATGCAGTCACTGTATGACTGGATACAGCAACAGATGAAAACACTGTCGCGTCACTCAGATACGGCAAAAGCGTTCGCATACCTGCTGAAACAGTGGGATGCACTGAACGTGTACTGCAGTAATGGCTGGGTGGAAATCGACAACAACATCGCAGAGAACGCCTTACGGGGAGTGGCCGTAGGCCGGAAAAACTGGATGTTCGCGGGTTCCGACAGCGGTGGTGAACATGCGGCGGTGTTGTACTCGCTGATCGGCACATGCCGTCTGAACAATGTGGAGCCAGAAAAGTGGCTGCGTTACGTCATTGAACATATCCAGGACTGGCCGGCAAACCGGGTACGCGATCTGTTGCCCTGGAAAGTTGATCTGAGCTCTCAGTAAATATCAATACGGTTCTGACGAGTCGCTTACTGTAAGAGTAAACAACAGTGATTTCCTCCATTGACGGAGAAACGGATGATTAACCTGTTAATCATCGTTCTCAGGGCAGTTGTTGCTGTGGTCAATGCAGTGATAGCTCTTCTGGAACTGTTCCGGGAACTTATTGACTGATAATCCCGGAAACGTACTTAAGGGCAGAGGGGCACCGCCTTCTGCCCTTTAATAAACAGGATATTATTACCCCCACAGGACTGCCAGTATCAAAAATGCACCTGCAGTAAGCATGGCAAGTTTTTCCCATATCATGGGATTGTCATCCCTCTTTTGTTTTCTTTTTCTCATATAAATGATGGTGTTTACTCAGACGGAAGAGTCTTTCGTCTGTGTCTGTATGTCTGATTATTTTGCTCATTTGATTACGCATCAGAATGCGCTTAGCACAGAAGTTGATTTTAGCGGTTGCCAGGTTTTTATTAATAGTCAGCGTGGCGGCATGATATGCATGCCGCCACAATATTAACGCCCGGGCATAATCATGATGTACTGTCGACTCTTCCGCGGCTTTTGCCAGCTGAGACCAGGACATTCGGTGCAGATCAGCTTGTATAAGGTCCGGGGATGTCATAGCGGACTCCGGTTGCGCATGTCTTGTTTATTCTCCGGCGGGGACGCAGACGCCACGGAGAGCAAATTCCCCCACGTTTTCTTTTTTCAGCGCGGTGAAGGCATCCCGACAGGCTTTTTCAGTACGGAACGCCTGACTGTGAACAGCCAGTGTGGGTTGCCGGGCATCGCCGGAGGAGACATTAAAGGGGGATGAGAGCCAGAAAATCAGGATCCACATAGAACAGCCTTATTATTTTGTGCGTTTGTATTTTTCCAGGATGCCGATAGCCTGCAGGGGGGCTTCGTGGATTTCACGAATACATTCTGCATCATGGATATTTTCTCTGTACCGGGTTCGTTCCAGCAGTATGTGGTGCATATGGAGCATTCTGGCCAGTGCGGCGCTGAGTTCATTTATATGGTGTTCCCGGAAAACGGGACCGTCATGCATACGGCACAGGGGGATCACTTCCACATCGTCACAATGTGCCCGCAGCCATTCTTTTGTGACGGCTGCGTCATCGGTGTAAAACCATGTGCCGGGTGTACCGTTCGCCAGAAACCGGATTTTCCATGCCTCGGGGGGCGGAGGCGTCTGTCTGCCATCATTCATAGGGGTTATCTCATTCTATGGGCTGAATGCTGCTCAGAATCAGCCTGCTGAGACTGTCAGGGCTGCCGCAGCGGCGACCGGTCGTTTTGCTGTAGCATTCCCGGTGCGTGTGGCACCAGGCAGTGGGTGTTTCATGAAGACGAACGCGCCGCGTTTGTTCTTTGTGGATAAGGAGTCCGGTGTGAGTTTTGATGTTTTTCATGTGCTTTCCGTTTCTTTCCCGGTGACAGCTGTGCCACACATGACGGGGGAATGTAACCTTCGCTATCTTACTGAAAATGTGCCATTTGCAGGAACCGGCGGTCAATCCTGTATGCAGGATTTGTATCACAGTTCCGGATGAGAGGAAGACGTGTGCGACCGTAAAAAAGCCGGCATTACTGCCAGCTTTAACCATCGCAGTTAAGTAAACCAGTCGACAGACATCCCGGAAATGTCTCTCAGACATATCAGGGCGGCAGGCACTGAGCGTAAAGGGCCCGCAGGCCCTTTTGAATACGGAGTATCAGAACGAGTAACGGAAGTTAGCGTTGACTGCATTATCAACGTTGTACTTACCAAAGGCGGATTTCTCAAACTCCAGTCCAAAGCGGACGTTATCCCTGATTTCTGCATTCAGGCCAACGGACATCAGCATACGGCTGTCCTTTTCACCTTTGATGCGTTTTTCACCAGATGCATCCCGCAATACGGTTTCGCCGTTAGCCAGCAGGTCGAACTGGTAGCCCAGACCGGCACGGGCTGTCACTTTCCAGTCCTTACCAGAGAAGGATTTACCCACATCCACACCAGTTCGGCCAATCAGCGGATTGTAGTCCTTGTCCTTCATGGACAGATGCATTCCCTGGTCCTTCCATGCAAACTGTTTACCGGATACAGAACCGTAAACCAGCTCAGCCTGTGGCTCAATCCAGGCATCCTCAGTGACATGATAGCGGTAGCCCGCTTCTGCACCGGCATACCATGAATGCGTGCTGTAATCACGGGTTCCGAGTCCGGCAAAGGTTGCAGTGTACTCATTATCATGGTGAACATACTTGCCAATCAGGTCGATATAGGCACCGGAATCAAACATGGCGGAAGCATACAGGCCAGCCCCCACAGACTTCGTTTTACCACTGAAAACATCGGCGGAGGCACTGCTGTCAGTGTGTGTGACAGTGAAACCGGTAAACAAATCCAGTCCGTCCAGCTCATGTTTTTTGTCGACCCCGACCTGAACGTGCGTGTAGTTGTCACTGAAACCACCACTGGCAGAGCCGGTACCGCTCATGATGCGTGCCCATGCACCGGCTTCGCCGTTGATGTCACGCAGGTCCCCCATACGTTTGTTCAGGTTGTTGACCTCGTTCAGAAACGCTTTATAGTCAACAGAGAACAGGGCGGCGGCATTCCGGGTTGCTTCCTTGTTTGCAACCGTGTTATAGCCTGTCAGTGACCATGTTATTTTGTCATCGGTTTCCCGGGTTGTAATGACCGGCGTTACATTACTGAAACCTATCGCCTGTTCACTTCCTTTAAAGACATCTTTACTGCTGTTCCCCGGTGCACTCACCAGTTCAATATCCAGTTTTTCTCCGGAGGGTTTGTTCAGAAAATCAACCAACAGAATATTGTCCTTACCTGACAGCTTTTTGTTTACTACCAGCTTATCCGCATTTTTCAGGTCCGTACGCATGGCATACGCAGTGCCATTCGTCGTCAGCTCATCAACCGTCAGTGTATGGAATGCTTTATTCGCTGCACTTCCTGTAAAATATGTCATGCTTCCGGTATTTTTTAACGAGCGAAGTGAGGAGTCTCCTGTCAGTTGCCACCAGGTATTGTTCACAGTGGCAGATGCAGACGGGGCATGAATTGCACCGCGGTATGCCGTATTAAAACCACTCAGTAATCCGACCGCCAGTCCCCGGGATGCCTTCTCAGACAATATGCCCTCTTTACCTGATTCAGTTCCGAAGCTGATTGTGGCCTGTTTATCAGAAATAATATCACCAACAACAGATGCCTGGTCTCTGGCTTTCAGTACTGATGAATCAGACATCAGGTTAAATCCGCCATCAGCCATATTGATGGTCGGTAAAAAAGCAGCATCATCTGAATTCACTGGTGTACCGGTAAGCAGAAGGGAAGCGTCACCAATATCAATGCTTCCACTTGTAAACAGCCCTCCCTGAGCGGTCAGCGCTCCTCCTTTATGAATATTCAGGGAGCTGTTTATAAATGACGATGCATCTGAGAACAGGACTGAAGATGAAGAAACATTGATATGACTGTCTTCAGACGTAACCCCGCCACGAAAATTATCGCGGATATCCAGTGCTGATTTTTGCTCCAGAGTGATATGCCCTGTATAGGAGGATGTTCCTGCGGCAGCAGATTTCCCTTCAACACTGATGACATCATTACCTGTTCCGTCATTTTTATCAGTAAAGACTGTATCTCCGCCGATAATAACAGTGCTCTGGTTAACGGCCCTGATATTCCCGTTCATAAATGCATTACGGGACAGACTGAAGTCCGCATTATTAAGATTCAGATTGTTGAGTGAGAACTCCCTGTTCTCCCAGTCACTCTGCGATGCAGAAACAGTTTGCCCTGCATGAATAACCGGGTGTCCCTGGAAGATAAGAGCACCGTCCTGTTTTGACATATCTCCTGATATACTGACAGAACCATCAAGCGTTAAAATATCATTGCCTGTAAGCTCCGGAATGACAATATCCATATTCCCCAGGAGCTTACCGTGATAAAGATATGAAGCCTGTGCACTTGATGTCAGTTTATTATTCTTTGCCATATCAACGGCCTGATTCAGGTCTGTTCCTGCAAATTGCCATTCGCTGGTGTTTTTCAGTGACCCCATCAGCACACTGCCAAATTTGGGCTTTTTCAGCAGATAATACTGTGTCGGACCGTAAAAAGTTGTTTTATACAAATCTCCGGCTGTCCCGTGTCCCCCCTGAAAGATGGCGTTCATATCTAACGCCTTCACGCTTACAGCTATTTCATCTTTTTTCAATGGTGACAGATTTAAAGTCAATAATGACTTGTCTGTGCTGCTGTTAATAATTGCAGCCCCATAATCAACAGCCTGTAAGCGGGAGAACTCTGTGTTTTTTCCGTTTATATCTAAATATCCACCCCGGAATCCCCAGGAAACATTATCAGGTATAATCTGATTATCTCCTGAGAGTTTAACACGCGAGTTTCCCCCACTGATGTTAATGGAAGAAAAAGCCGTTGAATCGTTGTTTTTCGCTTTTTGTTCAAGGATTACAGTACCAGCCCCAATCTTCAGTCCCCCTTCATTTTTCCCTGTGCCATTAATAATAAGCGTTCCATCCCCAACTTTATGAAGGTCATCTCCGGAAACCCCGTTTATACCCCATTTTACAGTTGTACCATAATTGACAATAATGCCTCCTCCGGACCATGAACTGTCATTGCTCGTTGTTACTGTATAATCATCAGCAAACTGAAGATATCCGGCCCCCTGATTAACATTATCTTTTAAATCAATAATGCCATTTTCGCCTGTAAAATAAAGATTTTTACCTGCATTCAGATTACCATTCAGGTTACCATGCATCACAAACTGTTGGTCATCCTGCTGAATACGGCCCACGCCTTTGGCTGCATCATATGTCCATGACATATGTTCTTTACTGTTTTTATTAAATGAAATAATGGGATCGAAATCGGCTGTAATAATATTTTTAATATAATCTTCAGGTAATAACAACCAGTTGTTTTTTTGGCCATTAACACCATTATTATGCAGGGTGACTCCAGCCAGAGACCATTTTTCACTGAGAGAATCATAAGCAAATAATGGCGACCCGCTGTCACCCATCTGCCCATAACTGGCTAATGGTCCCTGTGATTTATTATAGGTGTCACCTGGAGAGCTTGATATTAAATTATTTCCTGAATACCATGGGGTGCCTACTGTTCCACCAGTTAAAAATGTTCCCGGGATATGAGTCTGTTTACCTGAGCGTTCTTTAATATACTGTGTGCCAGCGCCTGCTCTGTAAAAAGCAGTATACTGTGACGAATCACTAAGTTGTCCGGATATATTTATATCAGCAGGTGCAGCCTCTGTGATGAGTTTGCTGAACCGATGCAGAGAAAAATCAAGGCCCGAATGTTTGTTGTTCTTTACTACAGTATAATTATTTTTATCATAGCCAAAACTGGCATTGTTTACATCACCAAGGCCTCCGTGTTTTGCTGATACACCATATCCCTGCGACAACAGGGTCAGTGAGCCCCGCCGAGACACGCTGCTGAAGTCAATCATTGGCACATCAAGCGTACCAACTGCATTTCCATTTTTGTCTTTTATTTCAATTCCGGTTGCACCAGGTGTAAATACGCCTTTATTTTCAGCAAAATCACGGAAAGTCTGATATGGTATTTCAGCGCTGACCGTTGATGCCTCTGCGGGTAAGGCTGAAAGACTCACAGATAAAGCAACGGAAGCAGTCATTAATTTTCTGCCTGTTTTTCCTTTAACTTTTTTACTTAACTCTGATACAGCTATAAGCCCACCAGTAAGGCTACTATATTTTAGTGAGTAAATTTTATTCATGTTGTATCTGCTAATCTGCTGTTTAATAGATAGTTTCGTGATAATATCCACTTTATGAGTGATGTGATACATTCACCCATTTTGATATTTTAAAATCAACAAAATAACATGTCCATGAAAAAAGAAGATTCTACAAGGTGAAAAAGTTAAGTGAATCTTATGTTTTTGCCGGGGCTTTTCCTTGTGAGATAAGTATCATCTTTATCTGTTTATTTTTCATTGTGGTTACTGTATTTTCCATAAGAGGAAGGATTCATTTTTGTAATGGATGCATCGGGCAGGTTTATTATTCGTGTTTGTTTTGCTTCGGACGTTTTTTTGCTGACTGTAAACAGGGAAGATAATGCAGCAGAAAAAATACATATTACGGTAAGATGTTGTTTATTTGTAATTCTGTGTGGTCATTTTTATTTTCTTTTCGCCACAGCCATGGAGGAACAGGTTTTTTATCTGCCCACAGACCCCGCTTCATTGTTCTGGCCTCTCTCTGGTATGCCGGCAGGGTGTAATCTGTGTTGAAATCAGGATATACCCAGGCTGCACCATGCTGTACCAGCCAGCGGTTAACTTCCATGCCGTCTTCGGTATATACCCGTCCCAGAATACGCCCGTAGCGGTCTGTCTGTGTGTATGTCACGGTTACGGGCGTATTTGCCACAAGGCTTTTAAGTTGATTCATTGACCAGCGTCCAAAAGGCTGTTTCTTTTCCGGCGCATCAATATTCACAAGACGAATCCTCACGGGGTGCCGGGCCTGTAATATCTCCAGAGTATCACCGTCCAGCACACGAATAACGAGTCCCTGAATTTGAACGGCACAGACAGAACCGGAAAGCAGAAGAGTGAGTGCGAATATATATTTTATCATTTTATATTTTCCTGATTTATTTTTATGGGGATGACGTTAATATTACGCGTCGAAAAAATACATGTTTTTATCTTCTGAGGCACCTGGCTTCACGGAGGATATTTATTCCTGTAGGCTAATCACTGTGTCTGGGTAAACAACAGATATCTGGTGGCGATATGCAGGAACGTATTGATTATCATATTGAGAAATATCAGTTCAGGGCCAGGAATGAGTCTCCACGACTGATGCGTCAGTGGGCTGATGTCATGCGTGAATGCCGGGAGACCGGGGCAGGTGCCAGGGAGCGACTGCGGACAGCATTACTGAATGTTGATTATGTGACCAGTTTTGAGCTGCCGTTTCGTCTGCTGTTAACCCGGACACCGCAGATGATTGACACTCTGCGTCGGGAATGGTTGCTCAGTCAGAAAAAAGCCCTGTTCAACGGGCGGCAGCGGGGATGTGTATACAGTCTGCAGAATGACTTATCCGGCGTGCCGGATTGTTTCAGCTACAGTCTTGCGACGCGAATACGGCGGATGGACTGCTATGGCATGACGACGCGTTGTTTTACTGATATCGCCGGGCAGGTTAAAGTCCCGACGGCACGGCTGAAACTGGCGCTGGAAAGCGGGTTGCTGGTAACGGCACTGGATGGCCTGTTCTGGCTGGGAACTCAGCGAATTGCCGCTGATGTGCAGAGACTGCGTCAGTCAGGTATGGTGATAGTCACCCGGGAAGTTGAGGTATCAGACTCCCTGACCGGAACCACCAGACTGGTTTCTGCCTACACACTTTAAAGCACAGGAGGAATCTTTGTTACCGTATTCGCACTGATTCTGAAATTTACCATTGTTTACCGGGACAGATTACAGACAGGATATTTTATGCGAGATAAATCAGAAGTATTAACCGGAGCGCAGAAAAACAGATTTGGTCTGATTCTTTATATTATACTATTATCAGTTGTTTATATATTGATAACAAGACTTAATCTCACAACTACATATTATTCGCTGTATTCATCTCTGGGTGAGAATTCACAGGTGACGGAGTATTTTATAATCTCCATTGCTACCTTTCTTTTTCTGTCAGGGTTATGTTTGCTATTCATTTATTCTTTCTTTAAACGAAAAAGAGTGGTAGGAAAATTACTTCTGGCTATTCATCTCCTTTATATATCGCACTATGCTATCACTTTTGTTTATTGTCTTTATGTTGTCGGTGCTGAGTGTATGACAACCGGAAAGATTGAGTATATTTTGATTGATATTATTATAGCCATGCTTTCTCTTTCGTATGTTTGCCTTTCCGGGAGGGCAAGACATATTTTTGTTAACTAAATGTATTCTGAGTGTTTTATGGTTATGAGGCCTTCATCGGGTTATGCGAATAATCTGGTTCGGGGAGCAGTTGCTGTAAACACAGAACCTGATAATATGTCAATCTTGCTGGACAGAACAGGATGTTTTTGTGAGCTGTTTCATATAAATATCCATGCGTTGAAATGATTGTCTGTGTTTGTACAGGAAAATGACTGGCGTGTCTTGTATTAAAGAAAAATCAAAATATGCTTTTGAGAGAGCAAAACAGTTTTATTTTATGTTGTGGTGCAAAGAGTCACTGATTTATCTGTTGTTTTCTGTGCTTGTTACATGGTGCTGCGGATATACAGTGAAAAACACCCTGGGGAATGTGCTTATATTGTTCCTGATGTTGTTGTTGGGGCGGCAGAATGTTATTTCAGCAACGTGTGTCTGTATCTTTCTTTTGTTAAGTGCATGCTATGCTCCGGTTGGGATGATTTACGGGAAAATAAACAACAGTTTTATTGCGTCTGTAATGCAGACAAATATAAATGAGGCAGGTGAGTTTATCACAGGCATACCTGTTCTTTATTTTATTGTTTCGCTGGTCATTGCTGCTTTTACATTCTGGTTCTGGCGTAAGCGTGATAAAAGCCACCGGGGATTTATCTTTCTGTTGTTCTTTATCGTATTGTCAGTAAATGCATGGCCAAAACGTATGGTTACGAATGTAATGACGGGGATAGCTGAAACCAGAGAAGAAATGATGCGATATGAATCGCTGAAAAACAATCAGAAAGACTCATGGGATATTGTGAGTGTGGAGAAGAAATATAAAACCATAATTATCGTAATTGGTGAAAGTGTCAGACGGGATTATCTTTCTGTTTATGGCTATCCTTTGCCGACAACACCATGGCTGAATTCTGCTCCGGGTATATTTATTAATGGGTATTTCTCAGCAGCGCCGAATACGATAGGTTCACTCAGCAGAACACTGACGCTTGATTACACTGAAACAGGGAATCCGGGTAATAATATTGTTACGCTTGCCAGAAAAGCCGGGTATGAGACGTGGTGGATATCAAATCAGGGCTCTTTAGGGCAACATGATACGCTGATTTCTGTCATCGCCGCCAATGCGGATAAAAAACATTTTCTTAAGGAAGGGAGCTCTTCTTCCCTTCGCATTGATGATGAGGATATGCTTCAGTATGTCAGGGAAGCTGTTAACTCGTCTTCTCCAAAAGTGATTTTTATTCATATGCTGGGGTCTCACACTAATCCCTGTGACCGACTTTTTAATGATGCACAGCCATTCAGGGAATTATTCGGAAATAAAGTATCCTGTTATTTATCAACATTGCTTAAGCTGGATCGGTTTCTTCAGGCAATTTATAACATGACGACAGAGCATGGTGATGATTTTGCCATGCTGTATTTTTCTGATCATGGGCAATCCGTCAGTTCAGACAGCACCCCTGTGCATCATGCGCCAGGTTTGCGTTCGGGATACGATGTACCTCTCATGATGATGGCCAGTGATATTACTGAGCACCACCTCAATCATGTGCATATCAGTGCACGTCGTTTTCCCGAGATTTTTCAATGGATCACAGGGATACAAACCAAAAATCTGCCGTTAAGTTTTTCTTTGTTACAGAATGATTTCGCTGAAAGTGTTTCTGTATTCAATGGTGAACGTGACGTTCCGGTAATGTCTTTGCCAGAAGAGCCGATACTGACCGGAAATGCTGAATCAGAAAAATAATAAAGATTATTTATGACCGTGCTCAATGCCTCATGTGTATGAGGCATTGAACGTTTATTTCAGGCTGACACTGTTTTCAGCACATCCCTGGATCAGTGAATATGCTGACCTGTTTTTTCGCGAATATCAGCCCCCTGTAATTGTATCAATATACCTTCTCCGTTGAGCATCAGGCTGTCCAGTGAATGGATCCCACTCCTCCTCATCAGTTCGTAGCAGAGTGTACTCAGCATGGCAAGTGCAGCTTCTGATGATTTACAGTGTGTATTCAGGAGGGTAAAAAATTGTTCAAAAACATCCGGGTTTATACTGGTGCTTTGATATTCGTTACTCATAGTATTTCCTTCCAGGTCATTATTACTTCCGGATTTAACATGATGTCTGTAACCATAAAATAATGAACGTGTTCCGGGAATCCTTGCCGTGTAGTTTCCCGTAAAAATACTGTTGTGCATAACATGTCATTAGGTGGAAAACGATTGTGGCAGACTGAAAATCGATTAGAATAGCGGCGGGCGCTTGAGGCTGTATGCTGAAAGCGTTTTGTGGACGGCATGCAGCAGAAAGCCCCAGGCGATTTTTTTATCAATCAACCCAGGGCCCACTGTAATGCCTAGACAACATTATAGTAGCCCGATGACGGCCGAAAGGCAATGGAGGGGCTGCGATGCCACAACGAACGTTTTTAACAATGTTAATTGTCGTCTGTGTGACGATACTGTGTTTTGTCTGGATGCTGAGGGATTCGCTTTGCGGATTCCGTGTCGAGCAGGGAAACACAGTGCTTGTGGCAACGTTAGCCTACGAAGTTAAACGTTAACGGGCAACACGGCGGCAGGAAATCTGCCGCCGGATTGTTGCGAAGGCTGACCTCAATGCGCCTTGTTTGTCTTTTTTACCGGACGACTGCTGGTTGCTGCTGTCCGGCAGCTATTATTTTTTCCGTCCTGTGCGTCATCAATTATGACAGTCGCTCTCATTTGGTTGTCTCTGGTTAGATGTATTATTAGATATTTTCGGGGTAATTCGATAAAAGTTATCCACTTCAGCACCAGACTGAATGATATATGCAATAAGATCTAAACGATGAATCTCGTATCGTGTACGTAACTCCATCATTTCACGCCATGCTAAAATCCTTGATGTTTTCAGTTCAGCCTCTATAAGTTTCCATGTGTTTGTTGAGATGGCATGTTCTTCCAGCTGACGTAACGAGAACCTATCACTAATGACCAACCATCCCCATCCTCGAGTATGTGCCCATTTGCGACCTGCATTACTTTTTATTCTCGTGAGACTCAAGGTCATTCGGTCTGTTGGCTTCACTTCCATAAGTAGGCACCGACCATCAACTGTCGCAATGAGTAAATCTGGATAGTATTTTTTTGATTTGTTTTTAAAACAATATGGAATAGAAAATGGTTGTTCTTGATAGAAAAGAACCTGATCGCAACATTCTAATAGATTCATTATTTTAAACTCAAGCCCTGATTCGTACTGGACTGTACGACCTAATTTTTGAGAGTAAAAGAATCCAGATATGTCAGTATCATTAACCGCTCTCTGTGAACATAGCTGTTCTACGGGGGGAGGAGGTGCGATATATTTTGGCCAATGTGTATTGTCTAGCCATTTACTGAATATGAACTCAACTCTTTCTTTCTTGATTCGGGCTCTTTCCTGAGCGCGAGCGTGTGCTAATTCTGCTCTTCGTTCACGTAACCTCTGCTTTTGTAATTGTGATATTAATGAGAGCGAATTTTTTATTTCATCTCGTCTTGCTTTAGGAATGCCTGCGGTAAAAATAATGAATTTGGCGGCTAACTCAGAGGATGTAACGAAATCCCGATGAACAATACGATAAATCCATACTGCTATATCATATGGTGAATTACCTATTGAGTTAATAAGGGCTTTAAGGCAAGCTCCTGGTGTCCCTTCATAGCGAGATTTAGCAGCTAGTAAGCCAAGGGCTCGTTCCTGAAGTTGTCTTACCCTTTCACGGGAAATTCCTAATTTGACGGCAATATCTGCCAGAGAATGAGGTGAATCATCTGTGCCGAGTCGCATTAGAAGAATATATTGATGTCGTTTATTAGATAAACTTTCGATAGCGGAATGAATTAGCATAATGACATCATGTTCATCGGCTATATAATCTTTAAAATCTGTATTGGGTTGGCAGAGGGGGAGTGGGGTATTTTGTTTAAAACTATTCTTTTGTATTTCAACTTTATCATGAGCAATTGTTTTTGCAGTGCTCAATGATATTAAATTATTGATGATACTATTGTGTTCTTGGCGAGGAATCTTGTTGAAGTAATTGCTGAGATCATTCACAGTGTTTATATCGTTGAACTCAAGAAACTCAGAAGGAAGCAGGCGTTTGATTGCTCCACGTATTCCCCCGGACGATCGTTGATGTGTTTGAGTAAGTTTTTTTAGCGAGACGCCCTCCGCTATGGATACGAGAAGACGCTGTAACTCTTCAGTATTCCATGGAGTACCATGTCGTGCTGGAAAATTGCTGCGGGATTCAGACATGATTTTATCTTTATGTTTTCTAGGTACTGCCTTGAGTGTGTGGATATGATAATTATTTATAATGATATTGTTATCTTTTATAGATAACTGATATGCAGAATTGTATTGATTTTGTCTACAGTGGGCAAGACAGTGCTAAGAATTTGTGGGGAAAAAATAGAGACTCCATGCGGCGTCCTGAGATAGACGGCAGACAGGCATTCTGCCTGAAAAGAAAAAGCCGGTTCAGAGAAAACCGGCTGACGGATTACCGTCTAACAGTTGGTCGCTACCTTAAAATACTTCTGCAACAGGCACACCGGCAACTTTTTCCCACTCTTTAACCCGATACCGGATCATCTGCGGGAAACGTTCCTTGTACTCATATCCACGTGCAGCCATGGTGTGCATGGTGTTGGCCAGTGTCCTTGATGAGATGCCGGAGATTTCAAGAGGGATCATCGGCAGACTCACATAGGTGGTGTGGATTTCCAGCTTGCCGTCTTCAGCAACTGTTCGGGTGAAGTTGTGAATATCCAGACCAATCACATCCATGACATTGTTTGGGTAAATGCGCACATACAGCATGGTGCCGTTTTTAATGTCGATCCCGAAATAACAACTCTTCGAGAATGACAGTTGCTCGTAATCGCTAGTCGGCGCAAAGGGACTGCTTTCTTTTATCTTCTTAACAACCTGTAGGATTTTCTTTTTCTTTGCCTTAGTTCTCAGATATAGCCATAGTGAAGGAATTATTAATAGAAACCAACTGCCACAAGTATATAGATATGCTTGAATATCTGTTCCTATATATGGTTCTGTAAGCATCATGCCGGTAAAGCCTAGAGAACATAACAATAAAAAAGGAATGCCAAATATAAAGTAAGTGTTGCGAATAAGATAATAATATCCCCACCAGGAAGGATATCTGTTTTTTGTTGTATTCATAATGAACCCCCATATTCACCTGAATGTATTTTAATCTCTTCAGGTGAATATGGCAATACTGTTTTGTACTCTATTGTTTTATTCCGTCCTTATCATCTCCATTAATATTTTTCAGTTTTTCTTCACGAACGCCAGGTGTTCTGCGTATATTGGTGTTTCCGCCGGCAATAATATCTTTGACGGAAGAAACCATATTCCCCAGCATATTAACGCCGTCACGTCCACCCAGAAAATTAATCACATGGTCTGGCAGATAAGCCTGAAGTGCAAAAACGCCCGCAACCAGTGTGGTACAGGCGCGGGCATAAATCATCAAAAATCCCGCCATGCTGAACACCCCCGTCACAGAATTTATCTGGACATTAATTAGTGCTGCAGCGTACAGAGCATTCAGTATGGTGCCGCCAGCCACGATGGCGACCGATGCAAAAAAGAACCCGAACACCATCAGCAGTGGCCTGATCATGCTGTCTATCAGGTAGATGTAACCGTAAGCGGCCCGACTTCCTCTGTCCTGACTTGTTCCTAGGTGGGTTGCGGCCCACAGGGGGCCGGCGGCGCATCCAATCAGTACACTGACTATCCAGTTACCGATGCCGGTCATCCAGAAGATAAACGGAATAAACGGCAGGTAAATGGATAACGAAAAACCGGCACAGAACAGCAAAAACAGCAGGAAGTAGAGCGGTGGTGCAGCTGCTTCCAGAAAAGCCTTTGCGGCATCAGATAAGCCGCTAACAGCATTGACCAGTCGACCAAAAATGGAGTTGCTGCCGGCAGTGGAAAGCACCCTGACGGTGGTATAACCCGCCCAGATGGTTTCGGTTGTGACCATGGTGTAATCACCAATATTTTTCATTTTTATCAACGGGTTTAGTTGATTAGTTGTAGTACCTGTACCGCTCAGATAAGTAGCTGTCCAGTTAGTCATTCTTGTTAGGTTAAATCCTATCAGTTTTAAGATTGCTGATTGAGGATCTTGAGTATTAGATGCCTGGTATTCACTGGCTGAGGTGGCTGTTCCCAGTGCAGGTGTATATGGTGAGTTTTGCAACTGTGCCTGGTAAGCTCCTTTTACTTCCTTCAGGAATTCAGTATCCCCTGCTTCGCCCTGCGATGAAACTCCACTCACAGTGGGGGCACGGTCGGCCAGTTCTGCCAGTCGCTGGTTGGCAGTGGCAAAGGTCTGGTACCAGGCCCCCAGGGCAACCCAGCCGTAGGTGGTCAGGTAGGATTTCAGCTGCTCCCTGCGCTCAGTTTCTGCGTTATCTGTTGGCAACGCCTTCTGCACCGTTTCTTCATACCTGTTGGCAGCCTTCTGAATACGGCTTTCAATATCCGGCAGGTTGCCGTTACCCGTGTCGCGTCGGGTCCGGTACGCTGACACAAATTCCTGTGCTGCGCTGTCCAGGTCACGGAGCATGGTATCCATGGCAGACCGTTGTGCCGTCAGGACACCCTGATACTCCGTTTCAATGAAGGGATTGAAAAAATAGTCCAGTGCGGACTGGTTGTTGCTGCCATTCCCTTTCACGGTGAGACTCACACTCCCGCAGGTGGCACTGCCATTTGAAACGGTGACGGTATACCTGCCGTTCTCTGTCCGTGAGGATTCGCTCATGGGGGGCGTTGATGAACGGGCAGTACGGTTAAAGTCATCGAGGCCTGCATTCATGGCGTGTTTGCACAGCGCCATCTCCAGTATTCCCCGTGCTGCCGTGCGGGTGGAGACATGAACTGGCTGTACGGTCATTGAATAGCCTTCAGCGATGTTTTCTGCAGCCGTCTGAACCATGATATTGGCGGAACCAATGCCCATGATGGATGCGCCCCAGAGCATGACCAGTTGTGCCAGGCTCCAGCCGGAAGCGGTGGGCACAATCATCATAAAACCGCTCACAATACTGAGCATTCCGACGACGTCCCGTCCGTTGTTAAAGACATTGCCCTGGTGGCCGGTGCGGACAACATGGCGGATTCCAATAAACAGGAACCAGACTATCCCCATAATGGCGATAATTGCGTTAAACACCATGAACAGGTTACCGATAATGGTGTTGCTGCTGGCTGTCAGGGGATTTGTGACCACGTCGCCAAAAATGGTGACCAGTGCCTGGCGCGACAGGTCATCCGGATTGGTGGCGGCGCTCACAATGTCCTGATAGGTGACGAATGCCTGTGCAGGTACGGCAGCCAGCGCCAGACCCGCACTCAGTGCTCTGGGTATGATTTTCACGATAACTCCGGAACCGAAGGGATGCAGGGCATCAGCCTCCGGAATGAGGAAAAGGAATTGCAGACCGGACGGTCAGTACTGCCGGTGGGTAATGGCCAGCCATGTGGCCTGTTTCCAGCCGTGCCGGGCCTGCAGGTAATCGGGGAAGGTGCCCTGTTCGTCCTCGCTGACCCGCCGTTCATTCAGTTGCCAGAGGCGGTATGACACAATCAGGGTTTTTGAGGCACACAGTGCTGCAATGGCACTCATCAGTAACAGGCAGGCCAGTATACGTATCAGGGTGATGGCCGGAAGCGCTGTGGCAGCAAGGGCCATGCCGCACAGCAGAAGTACCGGTATCATCATCAGCCAGAATCCTGTCCGCCAGAACATCCTGCGACGTCGCAGACGCCGATCCAGTTCGTTGACCGTAAGGCCGCTGGCCCTGACGGCTTCTTCCCAGGTCATACAGACCGGACTCTCCGGTTGCCGGTCGGGCATGAGGCGCTTCAGGCGCGTTTTATGCTGGCCCAGCATATGGCGGCAGCTGCGCAGCATCCACCGGGTTTCTGCCAGTGGTGCGAACAGGTTTATCCCGATGTCACCGATGCGGCGGAGACGGGGGGCCGGTTTTTTTTTGTCGGTGCTGTTGTCGTCTTTCATCTTACGCTCCCCTGGCTCATGGCCTGTGACAGTTCACCGAGACGCTGTCCGTAATACTGTCGTGCCGCCAGTGCCAGCTGCTGCCCGGCGATAACATTACCCTGGCGTATCTGCTCTTTCAGGTCGTTCATCTGCCAGTTCAGCAGGGCGGTAGTGCGCAGCAGTTCACGGAGAAGGTTATCGCCTTCCATGCCCTGCAGATCCTGCTGCCAGTCGGTGTTTGCATAGCGTCTGCCAGCTTCAAAGGCCTCAAACTCCCGCTGGCTCATGTGACCACGGGTGCGGGCCTCTGATGATGCGGTCCGGTCAAAATATGCCGCAGCGGATGGTGACTGCAGGGCTTCAGTCAGCGCTCCACGGGTGGCCTCATTAGGGGTACTGTCAGCTATCAGTGACAGTTGCGGATGAGAAGCGGCATCGATGATGCCGTTGTATTCATTCTGCAGGCCCACATACGTGCGCCCGGTCTGTGTTCCCACTTCACCTTTCCCCGGGGCACGACCCGCTGACGGTCTGGCGGTGTTTTTCATGTAAGCCGTGGCAGCATCAATCTGTTTCTGATCCCAGGTGAGGGCGGCAGGGGTATCTGCTGTGCCTGCACCCTGATAGAGCGATCGCACCTGGCTGTCTCCGCCCGGCAGCTCGCCCACGGCAGGGCAGACATCGGTTCCGCCAAAGCGGGCATATTCAGCTTCCGTGCAGTAACCGGCATGAATGCCTGCACTGTCATATGCCTCGCGGGTTGGTGAGTCTGCTGCCCGGGAGAGACGTTCACGGATTGGTTTACTGCTGACGCCTCCTCCCTGACTCAGACGTGCAGCCGCAGACGCTGCTGCACGGCGACTTTCAGCTGCAACTCCTGAGGCGGATTCACTGCAGATGGAGTCCGGCACGCTGAAGCTCTTCCGGGCTTCCTCAAGCCGGCGGGTTTCATTACTGAATATCATCTGCTGACGGGTGGCCTGCCCATCCTGTGCGATGACAGAGGCCAGCTTCTCTGAACTCTGGTTGATGGCTGTGCCGGTGGCTGTCTGCATACGGACCATCTCTGCCATCACGCCCTGAATGGCGGCCAGCTCCGGCATGATTTGTGTGGTGACAGGCTGGCTGGCCACTACGGTCACAGGATAGGCGTGGGTGGACGGGATAACCGTACAGCCTATCAGGAGTGCAAGCAGTGTGGTTGCTGGTTGTCTTTGCATTCTTTTTTCTCCGTTTTCAGGGGATACAGGATGTCTGGTACGCGGTGACTGTGTGATTCCGGCAGCGGAGCCAGCGGGAAGCACTGGAAGCGACGGGTGATCCATCCCTGACGGTTGCGGTTATCGATGAGCGTGAAGGTACGACGCTTCACGCGTTTCAGCGTCGGGGTATCGGTTTCCATTACCGGCCAGTCTCCCGCCGTCAGTGCCGGTGTGCCGGGGCTATCCGGCCACAGCCAGGTGTTGTCGGACATCAGCGCCGTGAGAGGCGAGGGCAGGAGCCAGTGAATGACATGCTGTATATCAAAAGGAGGCCGCTCCGGCACGTTGACCTGCCAGGTGGCCGTTGTTATCAGCGTGCCTGTCTCTCCGGGCAGAGGCAGGCGAACGCCACTCATTTCCCCGTCAGCCCGTCTGTCACTGGCGAAAATGACCCGGGGATTGGGGGAGGGACGCAGCGTGAAGCAGGCGGACGGCAGGGTGAAGCTGAAACTGTCACCGTCCACGCGCAGCGTTTTCAGGAAGACCTGTCCCCGTGCAGGACGCCGGCAGCGGGGAGTGATGTGTATGCTGTACATCAGAGGTGATATCCCTGCTTACGGATGAGTTCTGCAGCCAGATCATGGATGACGTTTTCACTGTCATGTGTACGGGCGCGGTGTTCTATCAGTGAGGTGGCTGAACCACGGGGAAAGTTTTCTGCCAGGATCTGGCGTGCCCGCAGTGACCCGAGCTCCTGCGTCAGCGCACGTCTCAGGGCGCTGTCTTTGGGTGAGGAATTCAGTGCCCACAGCTCCAGTGGACCGAGAGTGAATTTCAGGATCCGGGCCAGCGTACCGTTTTTTACACGGAACACAGCCAGTACCGGGACACCGCTGCCATCCGGTGCAGCCCCTTCCGGCATTTTCAGGAAGCGCCGCAGGGTGACTTCAGGGACACCAAAATTATCCCGCAGAAACGGAATTTCGTCAGGGCGGTAACGCAGCAACCAGAGGGTGTTGGCGGATTTGAGAACTGCCGGTGGATAGTCCTGCAATAGCTGGGTGCTCAGCACTGTGCGTATCCCGAACTTACGCTGCTCCAGCTCCTGGGTGTCCAGGGCTTCCCAGATGAAATTGATCCCTTTTGCATTGTGCAGTTCGTCATAGACTTTGGTCTTGACCTCCTGATCAAGCTGTTCAATGCGGCGGAAAATCACCTCATGGTAGCGTGGGTCGAGATTTTTCCGTATTTCCTCCTGATACTGCGGCAGGACAAAATCCCCGCCGGCGATTTGTCCTGCCAGCAGGTACATGATGCCGGTGCGCAGACGCCCGGCAGGTGTCTTGTCACCGGCCACATTGTTCAGATCAACGGCCACAACGCGGGTGTCGGGGCTGAGCATAAACCGGGTACAGCCGGACATCATCGGGTAGTCACTGTGTCCCTGATCGAGGGCACGGCGGATGTAGTCCAGTAACAATTCTGCTGAGTTATCGCGCTGAACTGTGCCGAACACATCCCGGATGGATGGCTGTCCCAGCAGGGCGGACATTTCAGCCAGCAGGGGCATGGCCTGGTAGTGTGCCCGCTGGGCTGCGGGGATATTGCCAGCCATATGCAGCATGTCCCTGATTTCAAACCAGGTGGCAGCATTCCACCATCCAGCGTCATGTTGTTCTGCGATGCCACTCTCTTCCAGGGCGAGATCCACAAGGGGCTCTGTTCCTGCACGGTACAGTCTGGGGTTGTTTTCGCCATACTCCCTGAAGGCCAGATCCACCAGGTTGCTTATGATTTGCCGGGTGTCACCGGGATTACAGGGCTGACCGGTGCCGGTATCCACGCACAGTGCGCAGAGTACAGATACCATGAAGTTCTTTTCCGGGGTGGCGGGTTTTTTAGCACCGTACATCACATCAAACAGGTTACGGGTGTGTTCCGGATCATTGCTCAGAATGATCCCCACGGCTTCGTCCTTTCTCTGCTCCGGCAGGCTGTCACGGATAAGCTGTACCAGTCCCTGTGCACTGAATCCCTTGTCGATATAGGCAATGAAAGGCAGGTTCTTCTGGGCTGAGGCTATCTGGATCTCCGACAGTGCGTTGATGAGTACCGATTTGCCCAGACCGGGTGCGCCGGGCGTCAGTTCCGTGTGCTTGTTCTGTTGTGACGATGCCAGCGCGACCTCCCATGCAGAGCCGTCTTCGGTGTGCATCATCAGATTTCCCTGTCCCCGCCAGACAGAGCCGGCTCTGTTCAGGGGAAACAGGGAAAGGGCGTGTGAAAGGGGCGGGTAAAGGGGGACTGGACCGGAACCGTGGGAGGCCGCCAGAACCGTGTTCACCCAGGCACGTCTCGGATCACCGAAGGTGGTGGTGGTGCCGCATACTCCCCAGCCTTCCAGCGCAGATTTCAGGAGAGCCTGGTTGCGGGTACAGACTTCCCGGCTGTTTCCCCATGTGGTGGCAACAATAGTCATGATACAGACCGGATCATGTTTGTTGATGTCATTCAGCATCATCACCGAGTCATACATGGGCCGGAGAGGGGAAATAAAGCTGCTGTAGGTCAGCAGGGTTTTCTTGACCCCAAGCGCCTTCATGCCGCCGGGCATCAGATCCATCCGGATACGCCAGGGGATTGCGTGGGGCACATCCCTGACCAGCTGGTTGAATGTCCGCAGATTCTGGGGTGGCAGGGTAATGGCGACCATACCGTGCCAGAGGTCACCGGCCTTTATCAGGCTGCCGTGTGTTTCAGGCTGTGTGGTGAATAACTGCAGATTCAGCGACGGTGCGTGGAATACAGAGGTATCCTCGCCCTGTCGCCAGCCGGCAGGACGGGCATCTTCAGGCAGATGAGGCTGCCATACTGCAGGTGTGCTGTTGCGCTCCAGTTGACGGCGGATTTCCCGTCCCACTTCATGAATATCCATCAGGCGAACCAGCAGACCATCAGAATCATGTGTCAGGGCCTGCTCCAGCGTGTCCAGAAAGGCGTCATGCCGTATTTTGAGTGCGGAAAGTGTCCAGCGCCATGGATCCTGCGCAAATCGGGCTGGCGGAGCGTGTTCAGCGAGTTTCCTGATACGGGTCTGGTGGTCCTTGCGATCGGTCCGGCTCAGCAGTTCTTCAGAGCTCCAGACGGTCAGCCAGCAGCGTTCCCGGACAAGCCAGGGGGTGAGCGTGGTGACTTTTTCATCCAGAACGTCCTGAAGCAGGATCCCCGTGCGTGCGATGGATTTTCGCTGGGGTAAGAGCATGGCTTCGATTTCATCCCTTCCACGCTCCGGATCGCGTTCGAAAACAAAACTGATTTTGTGACCGGTGTTTTTATAGGCAGTGTTCATTCGCTCTGCCAGCGCTGTAATCAGTGATTCCAGTGTGCCGGGGGCTGTCAGGTCCGGGTTTTCATCCATTTCTTTCAGGGCACCGCTGATTTCAAAGACGGAAAGGTAATACCCCTGTTTTGTGGTGGCAATGTAGGGGGCTTTCAGCCAGGGGCGGCGTTCGCGGTCCTGCTGGTCCAGACCGATGACGGTGTGCAGATCACAGTAATCGGGGAAGAATGCGGAAACGGAATACCGTGACAGGGTACTGATACAGTCTTCAATGGCAAAAATAATGCGGTTGATATTCATGGCAGAGGTGGCTCCGGAAGACAAAATAAATCGCGGGCTGCAACTGTATTCAAATGGGAACGCTATGCGTGTAAGTTGTGCAGAGTGAGTATTGCTGTCAGGATGTTTTTTGCTGAGAATAGTGTAGTTTCCCCGGCAGGGAAATTTAAAGTCATGATTTGTCCTCCAGGTTATGTGTAATGTTTTCCGTTTTTAATATGTTTCTTGGGAAATGAGGAAATAGAGTGAAGGCTGAAAATAAAATATTAAATCTTTTTCATGCGACAACAATGAGCAGAGGTCTGCAAATAATAAAAGATGGGAAAATAAGAACTGATGCTCCTTCTGTTATATGCTGGTCGTTAGAGACGACACCAGGATGGATTTATTTATCGGATCAACTTGATAATGCGGTGCATTGGGGGAATAAAATAGCATGCCTTTCAAAAGATGAATTATTTTTCTATATTTTCAGAGTTCAGGTTCAGGAAGAAAATTGTTATCCTGATACAGATGATTTGCAATATGTGTCGTGGTTATCTCCTGAGGAGGCAGAAAACACAGACCTGTATACATGTCTTTCTCTTTGCCATTCCTGCCGAACTGACAAAGAACTGTATACAGGTTGTGAAATATCAGATTATGCAGTCCTTCCTGCAACAACACTGTATACTGACAATTCAGGACATCCTCAATATGATATTGTTAATACGCTTAAAAAACATATAGGCAAAGATGAGTATAATCAGTATGAATCACTTCGTCAGCGTATTGAATGGGTTTGTTTATAAGTGATCTTATTAAGATGTACAACAATAGATTTTCTTCTTTTGTTTTGTATAAATACCGGAGGAATATAAAAGAAACGGAGACTGCAGAGACAGAGATGAAGTTGTTTTCCCCGTTTCCTTAATGAAAATTCAGTCAGGGGTGTGGCCGGATAATTATGCCGCGCACTTAATTCCCTGTTGAACTGAAGTATTCCGGCAATATTCAGCAGTACGCCGGCCAGCCTGCCGTCATCATCCCGCAGGAAACGACGGAGTAGCCGGTGCTCTTCTTTGGCGGTACTGTCAGTTTTTCCGGCCAGGTGTGCGTGGATGAGTGTTATAAGCGTCTCCGGGGATATGCGGTGAATTTTCATCATTCTTCTCCTGATTTTGTCGGGGGCACACCCGGATAGATAAACTGCTGGCGGCGAATGAAAAAATCACAGAAGGGCATATCCGGTAATTCCGGGAGACCGGATACGGCAATATCCATCCATGAGAGATAGTTATCGACGCTCACTGTGACGGTGATGCTTTTATGGGTACGGGATCTTTCATGAATTTCTGCAGCCAGAAAGAGCAGCCAGCCGCCGTTAAATGCCGGGTGGCGGAGAATGAACCGGGCAATTTCTTTTTCATCTCCGTCAGGCGGAATATTGTCAGTCAGCGTCCGTATAATAAAACGCCGGAATGAATCTGCAGTGAACTGATATCCGGCAGAGTGTGTATCCATTTTTGTTCCTCTGTAAGTTGAATGTGTGCCGGCAGAATGTCATCGGTACCGGTGTGTGTCACATGACGTACTTTTTGTCAGGAAACGAATCCGGCAGCAGAATGAGCGCCACCCCGTCCATTTTCTCCCTCAACGTTTTACGCTGTGCCGGCGGCCAGCGGCGCAGTGCATCAGCAAAATCCGCCGGACGCCAGGTGCGAAATTTCTCCTCAACGGCCAGGCGGTTCTGTACCAGGGCATTCAGTACGGCCCGTCCCTGTCTGACTCGCTTACGCTCATCGCTGAAAATTTCCTTCAGTGCCCGTGCATTGAGAGCAACTACCGAGGCCGGATGCAAATCAGGGAGCCAGACCATCACCCCCTGTGCGGCAGCGTAGCCGTTCAGGCAGTGCCAGGCGTGGCAGAAGGCACAGAGATGAAAGGGCGGGCCTTCCGGCTGCAGCAGTTCACTTTCATTTTCGCTGAGTGCATCTGTTGTGACGATTTGTGACTTTTCCACATGACGCAGGGCCAGTCGCCTGGCCGACAGGCGGGCCTGTGCCAGGGACCGCTCCGCATCCTGCAGGGTTCGGGTGTGTTTCTTTTTTTCGTCAGCATTTTCCGGTACCGGATGTTTTTTCAGGCGCATCACCCGGGTGAGGTTTTTTTCCAGCAGGACGACCGTATCCCGGCAGGTGTCAGCCATCTGCTGTAATGGCCATGAATCCTCCAGAATGAAGCGGTGAGTGACGGTCCTGCGACAGCAGGGACAGCGTCCGGGTGTTGAGAGCACTGGTGGTGGCAGCAGGGATTCACCGCTGAATACCGTGTCCGGTTGCGGGAGCGGGAAAAGCCAGCGTTCCCGGACCGGGGCGATGAGTGGCGGTGTTTTGTTCATACGTTTTTCTCTCTGTATACAGGGTGACGGCAGCCAGAATCAGTGCTGCGATGGCGGTGGAATAACATTCTGCAAACACAAACTCCTGATTATCCCGGTTGTCGCGGGCAATCACGTTGCCGTGCTCTGTTCTGAGCAGGGTGAAAGGGGGCAGCTCACAGGACATGGTCTGGTCCTCCTCATTGTGTGAAGACGGCACCGGTTTCCCGGTGCCTTTGCGGATTAACTGATTGAAACCGGAGAAAGACCGAGCGTTTTCTGTCCGCTACCCATCAGTTCCGGTACGACGGCAAGGCAGAGGCCGACCAGAATTGACAGCAGGCAGGCCAGCCCGGCACCGGGTTTTTTACCGATTTGTTTGAGGCCAAGCAGGCCGCCGATAAAGAGCACCAGGCCAATAACCTGACCGATAGCCACAAATGAACTGCTGGAGCCTTTTGCACCATCGCCAACGGTTTTGATCATATCGAATAGGGTGTTTGCCATCGCTGTGTGGGGCAGCAGTATCACGGGAAGCAGAAGTAACAGGCGTATCAGCCGATCACGGCAGGCCACCAGGCATAACTGAACATAAATAAATGCAGCGCACAGACGCGCCGCCATGGCACGGAATCGTGACATATAGTCTCCTTAACTAACAGACTGAATTACTGAAAAAGGATGTGGATCAGAAGGCGAGACCAAGACTCGCCAGAGAGGCATCGATGACGCGATCGATAAAAACCAGCAGAACGCCGGCAACAAACTTGACGTTTCCTTTGCTGATGGACTCACTGCTGCTCAGGGCGGTATGCCCGTCCAGCAGGGATTTACGCCAGATGGAAATGCCGTTCATGGCAAACCCCACTCCGGCCAGTTTTACCAGTGAGAGCATGGCATTGGCGGCACCGGCAGCGGCACCAAAGGTGGTTGGTTGTACATAAGCGATAGGGCCGAAGGAATCTGCCCTGAATCCCATCTGGGTACCCCCGGCATTGATGAAGGATGGCAGGGCGACCAGCATGCCGCAGATGACGATACCGGCGATAAATTTTCCCGGTCCCATACTGTGACGCCCTTCAGCCCGGGCACGCATCAGATGACCAATCAGGCCGATAATCCCCAGCAGCTCTCCCCAGGTGAAGAGAAACTCCATGCCTGCACTGAATATACCGCTGGCAAAGTTCTCTATGGCTGTCAGGGCATCAATGCTCATCATCGTAATGTACCGGCAGAGGTGATGACTGAGCGGCTGGACGGTTCAATCCGGGTGATGGTGATATTCCCCAGCCTGTCACCTTCCCGTACTGCCCAGGCGCTACCCTGCCAGCGGATCCAGGCCATTCCTTTTTCCACCGACATGATTTTCATGCCCTGCAGGCGGGAAGGCGGGGTTTTCGTTGACTGGCCGTTATTCCCGGTCGGGATTTGCAGTGGTCCCTGCATCTGCAGGGCATGCACCTGCTTACGGGTTTCATCAAGCAACTGACGGGTTTCCTGTGCCCAGGCCTCATCTTTCCGTATGGTGTCGCCAAGGGTTGTGATGCTCTCTTTCAGCATGGTCAGGGTACGTCGGATTTCCTCATCCCGTCTGTCCAGCTCTGCTTTCAGGTCACGGGCAAGCTGCTGCATGTCTGCCTGTGGGGCGACAGGAGGTGCGGACATAGTGTTTCCGCTCCCGGTCTCCGTCATGGGCATGGGCTCTGCCCAGCTTTCGGCTGCGGGCGGTGTGACCGCGAAGCCTGCATCTGCAGGGGGCTCTGAGGGTGTCCGCAGAAACTTGTACCAGACTGCGGCCAGGATGATGAGGACACAGCCGGCCCAGACTGGCAGGCTGTATCCCATATACTGGCGTTTCAGGAAGGATTTGCCGGATGCCGGTGTCGTTGTTTCGCCAAAACTGCCGGGATCTTCATGTTCGTTTTTCATGGATGACTTTCCTGTTGTATTCCGTAACGTTGCCGCATTTCGTTCTGTTTACGCATGACAGCTGCCTGGATCCTGTCAGACGCCTGACGCTCTGCTTCTTCCTGGGTGAGCGGGCGTCCGGAGGGCGGTGGCACAGAAGGGGCAGTGCCGGAGGAGGGGGGACTGATATCGTTGCTCATGACCGGCTCAACAAACAGAATGGAGACAACCTCTCCGCGTGACACTGTCACCTGCCGGTAAGGTTCGCTCTCCGCCTGGCGGGTCAGCAACTGACTGCCCCGTTCGGCCATGCCGCCTGCAATGACGCCAGCCAGCGCCTCGCCATCAGGCATTCCCACCCTGCCGGTAATGCTGCCGTAGTTTCCCTGAATGACCTGTGTGTTGGCGTCTTTGTAAAGACTTCCGACACTGCCCACCCCACCGAGCACAGACGGCAGAACGATATGCTTAAACCAGCGGTGGTTCACGTCGCTGGCCACGGATGACATGCCGGTATGTTCATTCAGGGCATATGCATTGACTTTCAGAAACATGCCCCGCCACATCATCCGGTCAAAGTGGATATCCATTCCCTTGCCGGCGAGTCTGGCGTCCTGGCTGTAGAGGACTGCCCCGGCCCATGGGCCGGCAGGTACGGAGGCCACCACGCGGGAGACAGCATTGTCAGAGTCCACTTCCGTATCAATGAAGGCAGGTACGCGGGTCAGTGCCGGTATCAGCTGTATCCCTGTACGAGCTGCCGGGGTTGCCAGACTGGCCTCCTGCAGACGTGGTTGTGGTGATGTGCCGGTACCGGGTGGTGAGGCGTGTGAGCTTATCCCGGGAGCACCAGTGGTACCCCACATTGCAGCCGCCACTACCGGGGGGCGGGCGTCAGGATGCTGTGTGTTGATGCGGGCAAGCAGTTTTTGTAACGCTTCCCGCTGTTTTTCCCGGGCTGTTTGATCTGCCTGAGGGGGCGTTGATGGTTGACCAGAACCCTCGGCCTGGTCAGCAGGCTGAGTATCCCTACTTTGATTCTTTCCGTGATCAGTATCCAGTCCCCTGGGCAGACTGGCGATGAACGTCTGGTTATTACGTAATGCTTCTGCGGCCCCGCGCTCATTGTCAGCACGCAGTAAATCCCGGTAGTGCTGTGACTCCACCACGGTCCGCCCGCTGCCTGTTGTCGTGCTGTTGATATTGACTGACGAGAGCGATGCGCTGTTTTCGGGGGAAAGCCAGGTGAGCAGCAGGTATCCGCCCCCGATGATAATCACGCCCCCGAGAACCAGCAGGGCTGACAGTTTTTTGCCGGACTTTGCGGCTGTGTCCTGTTCTGCGCTCATGATTTACTCCAGTTCAGGGGTGACGTGAATGGACTGACCATTCACGGAGAAGGTGAGTAAGGGAGTCACCGGCAGTTTCCACAGACGCGTACCGTCAGCAGATGCCAGCGTCTGTTCAAATTCATCCCGCAGCATGGCCCGCGATCGCACGAGCAGATCATCGCCGTGCTGCCAGATGGTGGTGTCCGGAACATTTCCGGAGAATTTCAGCCGACGCACGGTGGGATCATCGGGAGGAACACCGTCCAGAAAGGCCTGCAGGGTGGCATCATGCAGGGCAATCTTCTCTGATGGTACGGCTACCACAGGACTGACAGGTCCCTGACGGGGAATGCGCAGATCCAGACGGCTGTCGATCTCCTGACTCAGGGTATTGGTGTCGGTTTCACCACTGGTGATATTCAGAATGACCGGTACAGACAGTCCTTTGAGGTAGACCGTTACATTCCCTGCAGCCCAGGCGCGCAGGGGAGTGACGGAGACCATATTGCCGTTGAACTGCACATCAAAGTGACCGGGTGCCGCGTTATAAGGCGGATCCGACTGAGGCCACGGGGAGCCGTTGATGTCCGTGAACGTTACCACGCTGACGTTATGCAGTGCGGTTCGGACAAGCGGCAGACTGGCCCCGGGTGACAGATTTACTGTGAGGGAGCTGATACGGGGCACCACACTGGTGACAGGTGCGCTGATGGCCCGTTCGTTATCGGCCATTCGTCCCCGCAGTTCCCGAATTTCACCTGCATTCAGGGGGGAATCCAGTGATGCGGCTTCCTGAACAAGGGGAGAGGCAGGTGGCGGCAGGGGGCCTGTGAGTTGTGTGGCAGGCGGGGGGCCGCCTGCGGGGGCGTTCCCGGGAGCCTGTCCTGTCTTTCCGCCAGCCTGTGGGGTTCGTGCGTTCTGCCAGCTCGGGTTATCTGCAGCCGTGACAGTGCCGCACACAATAAGCAGTGCGCCAAGAAGATGATGTATTTGCATGATATGAGTCTCAGGTTCCTGATGCGGCGTTACGGGAAACCATCTGGCTGATTTCCATGCCGCCGGGTTTGATTCGTGGGTCAACGCGCCGGACAGTAATTTCAAAGGTGAAGGCCTGCTCGGGGCGGGTGCTGCTCTGACCGACCAGACGCATCCTGACCGGATACTGGAATTTCCAGAACCAGATGCCGTTTTCCATCTGGCCCTGATTCACCAGCGTGCCGGCCCCGATGGTGGCCGTGAGGTTAAATTTCTCCTTTTTAATGGTGTCCAGAATGTTGGAGGCCTGAAGAGCATTCACATAGCCGGCAAAACCGGCTTCGGAAAAGCGGGGGGCCAGTGTCGTGATTTGTTTCCTGTAGTGGACAAAATCCAGATTAAAAGCTTCGCTCAGCGTCATGCTGCCAAACGTCATGACGTCGCTCTGACTCCAGGCTGGCTGACTGGTGGGGGCCAGGCGGACCAGCCGGCCATTGTCGGTGGCAAAGTATTCACGCGTTACGTTGCTGTTATGCCAGTACTGTATGATATTGCCGGTCAGACTGATGACGAGAGCTGCGCTGCTACACAGCAAGGCCCTGACAAGTCCGGGAACCAGTGCGGCCCGTTGTTCTGACTGTGCAATGGTACTGAGCGTTTGTTTATAAATATCTCCGCTGTTATCTGTTTCCGGAGAGACAGGGGATGTGGGGTGTGCTTCGCTCATGGGGCTCCTGTTCAGAGGTTATAGTCTTTCCAGGGGTCGATATTCCCCGGCAGATGTTCATTCACCCGATCCACGACGGCATCACAGACCTGGTTTTCCAGATCGCGAAGGATTTTGTCCAGACTGGGGAATTGCGGAAGAGTGATGCTGACGTCCTTAATGCGGGACAGGCAGGACTGCAGGGAGGAGGCGACGTCGTTTTCTCGCTGTGACCATGCCTGGCTGGCTGTGCGCGCCCGCTCCCAGGCTGCTTTGCTGCCGGCTTCGGCAGCGGCCCCCGCCCGGCAGGTGGCGGCACCTGCCACCGGTGATGCCAGGGTGATGCCGGTCAGTATGACCAGCAGCGTTTTTTTCATGTTCATGGTCGTCCTTACCGGCTCATCGGCCGGGGCTGTGGGATTGTGCCTGTTGCAGAGTTTTTTCCTGCCTGTCCTCCGCCTTTTGGCTGTCAGACCACTCTTTCCAGGTCTGCTCAAAACCCAGAGAGCGGAAAAGCTTGTCCGGTTGCTCTTCCGGTTTGTGGATGGCGGCAAACAACGGGGAGTCCTGTTGCTTCAGGTGAAACTGCATTATTTGTGGGGACGGACGCTGATGATTATTCTCATCATGGTTAACAGCTTCACCGTAACCGGCAAACTGCAGACCGTTATCCGTCAGGGCATTGATGACCAGCTGACGGTTGTCAGCTGACGGGGTGGCCAGTGCCGGGTAAAGGGTGCCGTTCAGGCGGACCACGCCCTGCAGATGATCATCTGCGCTGTGGACCAGCAGAAGATTCAACTGACGATTGTCCTTATCGGCAGAGGCGATGGCTGGTATCAGTTCATTGGGGGCATTACCAGCGAGGGGGAGTCGCATTGATTGATCCTGAGGTGCTGATGCAGGTTGCCTGTCTTCACCAATGTACAGATTATTGGGAGGATTTTTGGGGGAGCGAACTTCCTGCATTATCTGTGGCCAGTGTTGTTGCATCTGTAACATCACCTGGCTGAATGTTGCCATCGGAAAATCCAGGATATGCTGACCAGCATGAGGATGGTCATTATCGACGGTAATGCCGTTACTGACAGGAGTCATGGCCCAGATATTACGGATACGATCCCGTGTTTCACCGGACAGCCGGAATGTTTCTCTCGCCTGCAGCGTCAGTGTGACGGGGTTGCCTTTCTGGTGGTTTTTGACCAGTTCTTCCAGGCCGTTTCCCCAGTATTCCCGTTTGCCACTGCGGTTGGTGAGCTCCACAAAAAAGCAGCGCCCTTTTCCGGGCGCATACTCTTTTTCTCCGTAGTTTGTCAGGACGGCAGTCACACTTTCACCGGGTCTGAGTTTGCCGGGGGGCTCTTCCTCCGGTGTGTCGGGTTGCTGTGGCTGTGCACTGACAGCGACGTTTCCTGCTGACGATGACGGGGCGGCTGGTTGTTCCGGTGTGCCGGCCCGGGGGGCTTCAGCTTTTGCCGTGACCGGCGCTTCCGGATGCGGTGTTTCAGCCGTACTGCCTGCAGTTTGCTCTGTTTCTGCTTTCGGTGACACAGGGGGGGCCGGTTGTGCCATTGTTGTCTCTTCCGGTGACAGGCGGTTGAGTTCCGGCGTGGGTCTGTGGGTGACGATGGCATCATGCGCCATCCCTTTCTCCTGGCGGAGTTTTTCCAGCGCAGCCCTCTGGACCGGGAGTTTCATGCGAACCTTGATGTCATATTCGACAATCAGCTGCATGGCTTTTTGTTTAAAGGCATCACTGCCGGTCAGCTCGATAACGCCGCCATAGAAGTTGGTGGCCACAGCAAGGGCAGCCAGGACCTTTTTGTCATCAGTGCTGGCACCATCCACCATTTCCAGACGGTTGAGTTTATCCAGGAATGCCGGTTCGCCGTCGACGCGGCAGAGCGCAGTATTGTCGGGTAACTCATCGTATGTAAGATTTTTAATAATCTCGTCCAGGTTGTGCCGCTGCGGACTGTTGGGCCGGCGGGGCGCAAAGATAATCGTGTCCGGTTCTGCTGACGATGTGTCTTCCGGGCTGGTTTCAGGTGGTGACGGTGGTGCTGCGGCCTCTGTCGCAGTTTCGGCCTCCGTAAGCTTGTTCTCCTGAATAACGGGAGGTTCGGCGGTACGTGATTTTCCACCGGTCAGAAAACGGCGCAGGCGGCTGAAAAGCGATGCTGTTTCAGGGCGGGCTGTTTCATTCGCTGTGCTGGTCTCAGTGGCAGACACTGGACGCTCTTCCTTCGGTTTATCTTCTGCCGTTGGTTCAGGGGTTGCCTGCTGTACGGGCTGAATTTCTGCAGGTTCAGAAGGTGAGGCTGTTTCTGCTGTATCGGTGTGGTGAGCTGTGGTCATCACAGTAACATCAGCATTGAGGTCTTCCGCAACTGTGTCCAGGTCGTCATCGATAGCGGCAGCGGCACTCTCTTCACCTGTATCAGTGGCAGACATAACGCCCTCTTCCTGAGGTTTATTTTCTTCCGTTGGTTCAGGGGTTGCCTGTTGAACAGGCTGCATCCCGGCAGGTTCAGAAAGTGTCTTTGTCTCCGCGTTGTCGGTGCTGTGAACAGTGGCATTCCCCGGAGCATCAGCATTGAGGTCTTCCGCAAATGCGCTCCAGTCGTCAGCGCTGCCCATGGAGACCTGCTGTGGTTCTTCAGGTTGCGTTGTGGCGGTGTGCTGTGTCCCGGTTGCGTCGGAGACGGATGTTTCCGGTGTGTCGTAACTCCGGAGGGCAGTGGTGGCGGAAGAGGTGTTCTCTGCGTCATTATCAGTAGCAGACACTACGTTCTCCTGTGGTTTATCTTTAGCCGATGGTTCAGGACTGGCCTGCTGCACTGGCTGAATCTCTGCAGGTTCAGAAGGTGAATCTGTTTCTGCTGTGCCGGTGTCGTGAGCCGTGGTCGTAACTGTGGCGTCAGCATTGGGTTCTTGTGCTAATACATTTCGGTCGTCAGTGGTGGCGGCAGAGGTATTCTTTGCGTTGCTGTCAATGGCAGAAACAGCATTCACCTGCGGTTCATTCGGGGAGGCTGTCCCTGCAGTTACCGACTGCAGGGATGCATATGCTGCATAGTCATCTTCATATGCCTGATTGTCTGTCTCTTCTGCAGGGATGTCATAAGGATGATTCTGTTCCGACACTGCCGGTTCAGGGGCTGTGCTCTGTCTGTTTTCAGGGTACACTTGTGGCTTCTCATCTTTTACCGGTGTGAATATCAGGTTGCCGATCACGATAGCTTCACGGCGGTCAGTAGTGTCATTGTTGGGCGTGGGGATACCGATATATTCTAACTGTGCGTTCATGGCTCGCTGAAAGGCGTCTCGTCCCCTGCTGGCGTCCAGGTCATTGAAATCGGTCAGTCCCTGTGCTTTTTCCGCCTCCGTAAAGGCCGGAATAATGACTTCGCCATGCGTGCTTGCGGCAGCTTTTTGGGCACTTGAAACACCTTTGTTAATTTTCCGTTGATGGTCGTTGTCGGCACAGAAGACAAAGGGGCTGTCAGTCCAGATTTGGCGGGCATTTTCTGCCACGTCAATCATATTGCCGGCATCAACTGTCATCAGAACCGGAAGGCCGGTGGCTTCGTGCAGGGAGGCTGCAGTTGCGTAACCTTCCGCAAATAACAGGGGACGGCCATTTTCCGGGGTTCCGAAGGTGAACCAGTTACCGGTTTTCTCTGAGTCTTTCAGAATGCGGGCATCCTTCCCGCCGGTGACAGGAATACGCTGGTATGAACGTATTTCTCCCCGGCTGTTACTGAAAGGGATGACGAGTTCATTCTTGTTATTCAGACGGACGCCCGGTGCGGCAAGGATCCCTTTTCGGGTCAGGTATTCATGCTCTGTTGCCTGTGGTAACTGGTTAATATAGGAGCGGGCATACCGGGCCTGTTTGTTGTACTGTTGCTGCAGTTTACGTGCGTTATCATCGCGCTGTTGCTGAGCGAATGCCCGCAGATGCAGTCTGGCCAGAGGATCGTGTTGTTCTCCGCCGGAAAATACCCAGTTTGTGGGACTGTCATCGGCGCTCCGGTAGTCGCGGTACCAGCCGGCGGGGCGCCCATCAAGATAGGCCTTGTATGCGCCACTTTTGGCCCCTTTTTTGTCATCCCGGGTGGCGACTCTGTGTATGGCGCCATCCATCTGTGGCAATCCCTGAATAACCAGTCCGGCGTTTTCCAGGACCTGAGCAAATTCGGTGACCGGATCGCCGGCATCCATCGACAGTTCCTGCGGCCGGGGTAACCAGCGCTCCAGCAGTGAAAGTTCGGTACCCGCCCGGGCATACCAGAGTTTTTTTTCTGGATCCCATGCGACAGCTTTGCGGCCATTTAACGGGGGGACTGCATTTTTTACGGCTTCTGTCTCCTCAGGCGGGACAGCAAGCCAGGTACGATATCTGGACTTCATGTCGTTCTCCGGGGATTAAATATGAGGGCGTTGTGATACGCCGGGATGATGGACAAAAGAGGGCTATTCTGGTCCGTGCCATTCACGGGGTAATTCTGTGCGGTGTCGGTACCACCAGGGACGTCCCGATGCCTGCTTACCCTGAAGCAGGCTGTACAGACGTATACAGAGGGTGCGGACTGTCCAGCCGGAATATCCCAGGAGCATAAAAAACAGCAGAATGCCGCTGCACACCCAGAATGTCGTTTTTGACGGATACGGAAACAACAGCAGGTAAATCATGGTAAACGGCAGGGGGACACCATAAATGTTGAGCGGTGGTGTTACATCCCGCCAGAAGCCTTCGCGTTTCATCGGGGGAACTCTCCGGCCGGGATGAAGAGCGCTGCTTCTGATTTCTCAATGCGGTCGTTCTGATACATGGTCAGAACCTGATCCCTTATCCGCCGTTTTTCCTGACGAATGATTTCGTCAATGTAATGTCCCCATGTTGCATGGGATTGTCCGGAGAGCGTATTGCGCAGTTCGTCAGTTATGACGATGTATTCCCGGACAGCCTGCCTGCCGCCGTCATTTGTTCTGACCAGTACCTGCACCAGAATGAACTGTACGAGGGAAAGCGTGGCTGCAGCCATCGAATCCCTGATTTCAGGAGGAAACAATCCCAGCAGGCGGGCAAAGGTTTCTCCGGGTGATTTTGTGTGCATGGTGCCGATACAAAAGTGTCCGGTATTACCCGCCTGGACTGCGGCATCTGCTGTTTCATAATCCCTGATTTCACCGATACCAATGATGTCCGGATTACGGCGAACGGCAGAGCGAAGTCCTGCAGCAAAACTTTCCACATCGCGCCCGATTTCGGCCTGATGGGGAGGCAGAAGGTCATTCTCTCCGCCCAGAATGTATTCCACCGGATCTTCATAGGTCACTATTTTGCGATCGGGGAAATTTTTCAGAATGTGGCGATACAGTGCCGCCGCCAGTGTGGATTTCCCGGAGCCGGTTTCTCCGCAGATGAAGCCCAGGCCGGTTTTTCTGAGCATGGCATCCAGCAGATCCGGTTCAATATTCATAGTGAGGATGTCCGGAATATCTGACGGGATCACCCGCATGGTGACGGAAATGGCTTTTTCTTCTGTTGCCGATGTTCCCTGTATCAGGTGGCAGCGCAGGCGAACACGCTGACCTCGCTGCAGGCCATAGCGGCCGGAGGCATCTCCGCTGACCTGAATGGTACGATCCACGGGATGACCTGACAGAACCCGGGGAAGAACCTCCCGCCCAAACAGCTCATCACTCAGTGCCATCATGATGGAAGACGGAAGGGGATTTACGGATGAGCGAACCCGCCGTCCAAAGCGACTGACGGATACCGGTGAACCGCCGGTCAGATCAATATCACTGACGCGGTGGCGGGCACACCAGGCAAAAAAATGGCGAAACTCTTCTGCCGTAAAACGGGAGAAGGGGAAGGTACCGAAGTCATCTGGTGATATCATTTTTCTCTCCTTCGGTGCTGACAAGAGGGCGCCAGCGCGATTTCTGCAGCGTAAATTCAGCATGTGTTTTCAGGCGGCGGACGCGATCGCCAGTGATGAGTTTTTGCCCGTTGCCGGTAACCGTCTGCATCTGCTCTGTGACATCTGGACGTGTGATCATGCCCTGACGCCACAGAAGGGCGTAAAGCATCATGCCCCGGTAATCACGGGTCAGGCGCTTCTGATTAGCTTCCAGTGTGAGATCTGCGTTGAGGCGCCCTTCCTGCCATCCCTGACGTAAGGCGTTTTCCCATAGTCTGCGTTGTGCCCGGTCTTCCGGCACAACCCGGCCTTCAGTGCCTGGTGTGGCGGTGGTTGAGAGTCCTTTCAGCAGCCAGTCACGCCATCCAGGTGGATTACTGACAAAGCGTTCCGGGCGGAGGATGGTCCAGACACGGGAGGCTGTTCTTATCTGGTCCGGTCTGATGTGTGCAACATCCTGCGCTTCATCGATAACAGGAGGCAGCCAGCCTTCCTTGCTGATGAGAGGCCGGAAATCATACAGGGCATTCAGGGTACTTTCCCGGGCATTCAGTGCCTGAATCAGTTCCCATGAGCGCTGTGCTTTTCCACCACGGAATCCCAGCGTTCTGCCGGCATCCGTGAGCATCTGACGACGGGTATCTGAAATACCATCATCCTGGTTTCCGGAGGGCGTCAGCCATGCACGGATATCCGGGGGCGGTGCGTTTTCTGTCATGACGGCAGAAGAACGGTGATGCTGTCCGGCACAGCCTGTAAGCAGGAGAGCAGACAGCAGGAGACACAGGTGTGTTTTCATTTTTTCTCCGGCGTCATAAAAGACAGATGTAAACGCCCGGCTGACTGCGAGAGTGTTGCCCGCCAGGCAGTCTGGGCTTCAGTGATACGAAGGACATCAGCAAAGGTCATGTCGCGGACGTGCAGTGAGACGGGTAAGGGGAGACGGACGCCGCTGTAGCTGAACTGCTGGCCGCGCAGACGGGCCAGTTCGTTGAGCAATTCCAGGGCATCGCCTTCCCAGTCAAAGGAAACACGGTCGCTGTGAGCCTTCAGACTGCCGCCGGACTGACGCTCCGGAAGGGCTGCAGAGTAAATTCCCTGCCCCCATAGCTGATACTGCGCATGCCGGGCGACGGCGACATCAGAGGCAGCACCATACTTTCTGGTCGGAGCTGTATTATCCGGGGGGAGATGGCAGCCGTTCAGGCAGAGTACGGCGAGACATCCCGCAGGTATCATACGGTTCATGGTGTATTTTTCCTGAGCAGTGAAAGAAGAAAGCGTTGTGGGGAGGATTTACTGGTTCGTGTTTTTGCTGAATGGCTGGAGCACCTCAGAGGGAGACAGTGCTACCCGGATACAAATATCGTTTGCTATCACGACATTACATTCGTTAGCTGTCGGATCCCGGAACGGTTCCACCATAAAGGCTTTGTTTTCGATATGCGTTTTATTTTTGTTAAACATGCATTTCCTCATGCGAAAATGATATGTCAGATAACAGCCAGATCAGAGGCAGCACTACAGGTCTGGCTGTGTCGTTTGATGGTCGGAAAACGCGAGGATGCAGGTCTGGATACCCCGGTCAGTACCGGGGCAGAGATGATCAGAATGTGAACTGCAGTTGTGCAACGGCACCGTAGTTGTTGTCTGTGCCTGCTATACCCGCCACATCAATATGGACGACATCAAATGGTGAGATACCCAGCCCGGCGGTGAACGCACTGCCATCATTGCTGGCCAGATTCTGGCGGTAGCCTGCACGTAACTGTGCCCATTTCCAGGCATTAAATTCAGCACCAATGGCAGCAAACTGACGTTTACTGTCTGATGTGAAGCCACTGGCCGGGGTCAGGTCAACATCCAGTGCTGTAGTGAACATGTCGTTGTGCCAGGAGACACCGGCAGTCACCTGCGGGCGGATCCTGAAAGTTTCTGTGACACCGTTCACTTCCTTTGTCTCAATACTGCGGGGGAGCAGGTTCTGTGCGACCAGACCCAGTGTCCAGTTGTCATCCAGGTCCATGCTGGCCCCGATATCAGCGTTAATGCCGTTTCTGGTGTTGTGGTAACGGTCGCCTTTGAAAGCGCTGCTGTCGTAATTTTTAACCAGCACGTTGTAGTTAAACAGGTCAACACGCTGGAATTTTGGTGTGAAGCCCAGAGACCACTTTTGTCCGGCCGTTTCCAGTTCAGTAGCCAGAGCAATACCCACATCGGTGACCAGTGCGGCACGGGCAAAAGCCTGAGAGGTCAGTCTGTCTTTATCCACATCCTGACCGTTACTGTTTGCAATGCTTTCCAGATAGTTCAGGTCGGCATCACTGACTTTACCGTCGACACTGATCGTACCGTAGCTTTTCAGCATCAGAGCGGCAGCGAGGGTGTCACCGGGAAGAGTCGCCACAGCAGATGTTCCCACCTGTGCGTCAGCATGTGTGTGACGGAAGTCCTGAAGTCGCGTCTTCAGACGTGCAGCAGTCTGCGACACGTTGCTCTGACTGTCGATGGCACGATCAAAGGCTTTCCAGTCATCACTGATTTTGTCTGCGTTGTCACTGATATTACCCGGATCGGACAATTGCCCACCAACGGACGGAAGCAGAAGACTGAAGTCATCTTCCGGACCGGCTTTTGTCAGCAGGGCCGGGTTTGCCAGAGGTGCCACACCGTAGTGAGAGGAGGCTACCCCGGTTCCCCCCATTGCATCATTGCGGGCTTCAAAATATGAAGTTGCGGCTGTTGAATTAAAGGAAAATAAAACAGCAGATGCGATGAGAGTTCGGGTAATGTGCATATTCATCATCATTTCAGTTTCCTGGTTTGAGGTGTTTTGGGTACAGCAACGGTATGACACGACTGTGCCATTAAAAATTTATTGGTTTTTTCTCTGCGTTATTACCAGGGTAATAACGGTATACTGAATAACTCAGCAGGTAATATTTTTCCTGTCATCAGATATTCTGCCTGTGCCGGACGAAGCGTTACGGTCCGGACGGATGTCTTTGCATATAAATTGCGGGCAGTGTGAAACCAGTTTTCTTTTTCCTTATTCATTCTTACAGGTGATAAAGAAAGTACAGGATAAATGATGGCTTTATTAATTTCTTTTTTCTTGCGGAACAGTACACCGCAATATTCCTGTGAATGAACACCGGCAAAAGGAAAACTGTGCCAGAGAATAATATCCACATTATCGCTGGCTGAAATAAGCTGGCAGAACGCATCCTGTGTTGCTGGCCACTCACCGGCACGGCTTAAAGGATAACGTACCCTGCCGTTCAGCCATTCCGGGTTGAGATAAAACCAGTCAGCCAGAGCCGTCAGAATCTCTCCTGTCAGATAATCTGCGAGTTTGTCCGGGTCACGGAAAACGGCAGGACGGATATTCCAGGGAGCCAGTAACGTTGTCATCGTTGTTACGCAGACATCATGTGCCTGCATGATGTGTTCTGTCCGGCAGATAAGACGGTGAACGATGTTTTCAGCCGGGAGAAACATTTCAGTTAATGCATCTTCGACCAGGATACGCGTCAGGTCGGATACAGAAAGGGAGAGTTGCTCGCTCATTATTCCGAGTGCTTCTCTGACGCCCTGCGGATAACGGATCTGCAGGGGAGTGGACTGCAACTGGCGGTTATTGAGCAGAGCTTCGCTAATCCGGGCCCTGTCAATGGAGAGCATCATGCGGGCAGCAATGCCTGTGCTGTTGGGTTTCATTTCACCTCCGTGCGGTTCATATGTTAAGTCTAAAGAGCGTGTTTACTGAACGGAAACGAGTTATTTCGATCGTTATGATCGAGTGTGTTTCAAGAGTGCTTTTAACTCTGTTTTAAGCGTGAATGAAAAGGATTCGGACAGGACGTGATTTAGCATGCCGCTGGTCTGGCATTATGCTGCAGAGCAGACGGAGTCAGGAGATTGAAAGTATTTCGTTATATAATCTTTTCCTTTTCGGGATGAAATCAACGAGGTTCGTATGAAAATTAAACAGCATAAAGAAAAACTGGAGATTATAAGGGATATTATTCGAGAGACGCTGTTGGGTAATGCTGCTCTTATTGTTCTGGCAGCCATGGTTCCGGTTGTACTGGTGAAACCATGGGATTCGATGACATTTATTTTTATGGGGGCCGTGTGTGTTTCTTTTGCAGTCATTCTGTTCTGGCTGGTTTATATAGTTTGTTTGTATATAGGAACGCTTGTAAAGAATATTTTTATAAGGATTTTTGCTTTTTCTATTTGGGCCCTTTCTGCTGAGGGGGCAATTATTTATAACATGATAAAGATATTATCATAGAAAAGTTGTTTATATATTGGCTCTATGTAAAAAGAATGGTACCTCTGCCAGAGTCCCCGGCGTTATTTTTATGTGTTGGGGCCATGAATGTTTATTTGGCATCCCTTATCTCGCCCATCAGCAGGCGGATACGCAGCCAGGTGTCATGATCCAGAACAGGTGATGGTGTTACCATGCAAGCACAGTGCCCGGTGACGAGCGTATCAAGGAAGCGTTTTGCATCGCTGGCACTTTCATATTCACCAGTATGGATCAACATCCACCTTTGCCCCAACGCTGATTCGGTGTGAATTGGTTGCGAGAATGCGATTGTGTAAACGTCTTCAATTGTTACGATACGATTATTATCCGCAGTGGCTGCACGGGAGGATAAGTGTTTCATAAAGGGTCTCATAGCGTTAATTTTGAACAAAAATTATTTGTTCAGGAGGAGGATATGAAAATACTGTTCGCTTTTGTCATGAACTGGCTGTTTGTTAACGGACAAATCATGACCCGTTCATCAATGTTTGCGGGTAGCTCGCCTGGTGTGGGGACGCGTTCACCCCGCTGAGCAGCCTGGGCCAGTGCGCGCAGCAACAATACGCTGGCGTGAGATATTGCCAGTTCCCGGGTTTCAGCACGGCTTTCAAGGTCGAAATCGTGCAGTGTCACAATGAACACTCCGTTTCTGTTTCTGACAGTTGCAGGGTAGGGAACAAAATAAGGGGAAATTTTGCTGGTCTGTTTACGCCTTGCATCGAGTTTACTGACCAGGTGATATGCCCGGAGATGTGTGTACCGTTTCAACATGTTCAGGGAGCGGTGACCGGAAATGGCTGCAATCTCCATAACGTTCAGTGTGCCGAGCTCGAACAAACGGCTGATGGCCTCATGGCGGAGATCGTGAAAATGCAGATTTTCTATTTTCAGATCCAGAAGAGTGGTACGCCAGGCGCTTTTGAAACCGGACGAGGTGTAACTGAACACATTGCCGTTTATCTGTTGTGGCAGAATTTGCAGGTAGTTACGTGCTTTCCGGGAGAGTGGGACATCGCGTGGTGAGCCATTTTTCGTTTCAGGAAGATGCGCCACGCCGTGCTGCAAATCGAGGTGTTCCCAGCGTAATGAGAGAATTTCTCCCTGGCGCATTGCTGTTTCCAGAGCCAGATGGAAGATAACGTAGAGCTGCGGATTTTTGTCCCTGAAATAGCGGGAAAGGCGGCGTTCTTCACCAGAAGTCAGTCGGCGGTCGCGGCCATTACTGATTTTCGGTTTTCGGACCAGTTCAACAGGATTCATACGGCATGTTCCCCATTCCACACGGGCGATATTGAATAATGATGATAAAAGGGCAAGTTCAAGACGGACGGTATTTCCGGTGATTTGACGCCCTGTTCGTGGGTTAATTTGAGCTAAACGCTGATCCCGGTAACTGGCGATATCAATGGTAGTGATTTCATCCATATAGCGATCGGCCATAGGGTGACGTTTAATCACATTGACGCGATAAAACTCCTGCAGATGACCTTTTTTATGGACGGAAACAGTCTTCAGGTATTTGTCCAGTGCCCGGCTGAGGGACATTTTGCGAGTTTTGTTTTTTTGAAACATATCTGCCTTCCACGATAAAAACGGGGAAGGTAGGAGGCTGGATACAGAAATGCAATACTTTCGTGCCAATCCGGTATGTGGGCAGGTTTTGAATCCTACCCTGTCGGAAGCCCTATACCGTGGCCATCAGCCACCCCTCCACAAGGCTACCTGGTGATGAACGGGCAGTCATTTTCATGTTCCCGGTATCCTCAGCTTGCCCGTGCTTATCCCGGGTGTAAGCTGCCGGATTTGCGCGGTGTTTTTATCCGTGGCTGGGACAACGGACGTGGGCTGGATGGAGATCGGAACAGACATCTCCTGAGTTATCAGGCCGATCAATCCGGTGTCTATCATGAGCGTGGGGGATGGCTGAAAGGGCATCACAGCGGTATGCCTTACTGGGCCCAGGGAAGCACAACGGAAATGCGCCCCAAAAACATTGCCTTTAACTACATCGTCAAAGCAAGCTGATGCATTTAAGGCGTATTAACTTTTAACTTACAGCAACGTATTTTGACCCAGACCATGCTTCCCGAATACCCCGGTTTACCTCTGTACGCTCTGAATCCTGCCGCACCATAGCCTGCTTTGCCGTCACAGACGGCAAAGCCGTTTGAGCCACTACCCCAGTTCGCATAAACCGGTTTTCTGGAGTCTTCTTCTGCGTCATAACAGGCCGAATAATCAAAAACCAGTGCATCGCTGATATTATTCTTCCAGACACCGGATTGGCACGCTGGCTACTGCCTGACGCTTAATTAAATACCGGCCCCAGGTATATTGAGACACGTAACAGATATCGTTCCACCTGACTCATAATTACCCCACGCATAATTATTGACATACCAGACATTATTTTTATCGGAATAAACCTGCTGAAAACCACCGAAAGGAGAACCATTAAGATACGTCCATGCACAATATGCATGGACACCAAGTCTGAAATTACGAATATTTTTTCCGATGTTATAGGTCTGCGTTGTGAATTTAATTTCAGTTGACCGCCAGACACCGGATTGGCACGAAAGTATGGCCCCTGTACTGGTGCGGCCTACAAGTCCGTCCGGTGAACACTTTGTGCCTGCCGTAGCTGTTTTATCAAGCTGTAAATACTCCCCGGTTGAAAGACGACCGTCAGACCGGACTGTACCACCACTGACTTTCCCCCCTTTGATTTCCCCGGTGGTTGTGATGCCTTTGCCATTAACCGCGCGTATCCACTGGCTGTCCGTCATGGTGAATCCACCACCATGTGTGATATTCATCCATCCCTTATTGTTTCTGGTGATTAGCCAGCCGTCTTCACTCGTAATATCACCTTTCAGTGTGGCACTCTGACCATTGATATTGCCGGTGTTGTTTATGTTATTCCCGCCCATATTTATTGCAGTATGCATCTGATTCAGTTCAGGACGACCTGCTACCTGAAAACGGTAGAGACGGTCACTTTCCTGCAGGTCATCACCGCTCATGACGACGGCGATGTGACCTGTCGAACAGGTAAGTCCGTAGTCTCCCGGTTTATCTGTCCAGGCTCCGAATGCGCCTGTTGCCGTTCCGTTTTTGCTGATAAATCCACCCAGCCCCGGCAACTGACCCGCCACACTACGCAGCCCTTCTTCTTTGATTGTCTGCCCTCCAGTTGAGCAGGTCAGGGCTTCCAGACGCCCGGTGGTCTGGTTACGGCGGATACCGGTGATATAACTCTGACCAAACGGAGAATGGTTAAACCCCTGTTTCAGATATCCCTGACGAATCAGATCATCAGCCGTGAAATTTGCCGGAAGGCTGCCGCTATGCAGACGGGCATTGTTGTCGGCAATATAGTTTCTGGCTGCGGTATTGTAGGCATCTGCATGATATGCAGCACTCTGGTAAAGCTGCTCATTCAGCCAGTTTTCAATTTCTGAATAAATCATTGGTGTGGCGATACCGATCACAATCAGTCCGGCCAGAATTTCAAACAGAACAAAACCTTTATCGTCGTCTTTTTGCATGGTGTTACCCTCCGGTGTGAAAAATGGCACCAGGAAAAAAAGTGAAAATGTACAGTGATGCACAGATAAACGGACCAAATGGGATAGCGGCCCCTGTATTACTGCGCGGGAACAGCGACATACAGACCATGGTGCCGGTGGCGGCAATACCGATGATCCACGGAGTGCTGTTGGCAGATGACCACATGGCCACACCTGCAATCAGAAACACGTCCCCCAGTCCCAGCGTCTCCACTCCCTTGCGGTATGAGGTGTAGCGCCTCAGGAGATATAACAGGAGAAACCAGAACAGAGCACAGGCAAGCGCAATAGCAGCATCGCCCTGCCATAAACGAAACGCCACACCCAGCATCAGGAATGTGAGGGTGAAGGGACGGGGAAGACGGCAGGAGGTTGCGTCAGTTAGTGTCATCAGTGTCATGCAGCCTGCCATCAGCAACAGAAAGCAAAGTCCGGTAATGTCTGTCCCCCGGATGATGTGCGTAATGGTGGCGGTGAGTGCCAGAACAACACAGAGCAGGGAGAGGTGACGTGGAAGCCGGAGGGTATGCACCTGCATGAGATAATGTCCGGCCACTCTGATGGCAAGTAACTGTATGGTCAGCGTAGCGGAGATCACGAGTAAGATGATGAGGAACATGGCTCGTATTCTCCGTTATTAACGTCCCTGCATATATGCGGCATAAATCAGCCGGGCATATTTCATTCTGCGGTGAGTGTTATTTTTATTAAATCCGGCGTTGTAGCTACCGAGACACTCCCAGTTCACACCACACTGCTGAAAATGCCGGGCAAGGATCCATGCACCTGTCTGTATATTCAGGCAAACATTACTGAGCAGTTCATTTTCACTTCGGATAATTCCCATTCTTTTCAGTCCGGGAATATGTGTGGAATTAATCTGCATCAGGCCATAATCTGTGCTGATAATTTTTCCGCTGGCATTTCTGTTATGATTGATGGCCCGGGGATTCAGGCTGCTTTCTTTACGGGCAATTACTTTCAGTAGTCCGGGATCGATGGAGTAACGTTTTCCTGCCTGAATAAAGCAGCTATCCAGTGTGTTACTGTTTACGGCGGCAGTCGCCGGGAGACAGAATAAGAAAAGAGATGAGAGATAAAACCATTTCATGATTATGTGCTCCGGGAAACAGCACCCCGGAGGGAGTGCTGTGTGGCAGGGCATTAGCTGTTGGTTTCCAGCTTGATATTGTTTTTATCGCTACTGCAGACGGTAACGGGATCCACCGTGTTCGGGGCTGTGTTCATAATTTTGGTAAATATGGACGAACTGCGCAGGCTGTTAATCAGCTCAACACAGTTTGTTTTAGGAACATTATTACTGGTGATAATGTAGCCATATTTGTCTGCTGTGGCAGCAATCGTGACATCACCACCCCATGCGTTTTTGGCTTTGTTGCCTCCTGCAATCATATCAGCAGGCAATGCACCGCTTTCCGTCAGGGTTTTGATATAATCCGTTCCGGTATATCTTCCCTGGAACTTGTATTGCTTCATTTTGGTTGCAATTGTCTGCAGGTTTTTCAGTTCGCGCTGGTTGTCACTGGAGGCCATTGTGCTGGACATCTGGCTCATCGCGAGCGCGACAACTATTGCGATGATAATCATTGCGCCGGCAATTTCTAATAATGTTAAACCTTTATCATCTTCTTTATCTTTTTTTAAAGAAAAATAAGAAGACAGACGTGCTCTGAAGTTCATATATGACTCCTGTATTAATGGTTATTACGTTAATGAAAGTATATTGAAGGGCGTTTTAGTGTGACGGCAGGTATTATTGCTTGAGCATATCGCTGATACTGTATATCGCGCTAATCATGTTAAGAATAAAAAAGAATACAAAACCTCCTGAAATACCGGTGATAATTAATCCACTTTTTCTGACGCTATTTTTTGCATCTTCCAGCCACTGTCCGGCATAGGTATTCATTGCAGATACGCTGTCTTCCCTTTCAGAATTTAAGAGAAGTTTATTGATGCATATTTTTGAAGGAAAATCATAGTCAGAATTGCGCATGGCGGTGGCCAGATTCTGACCGGATAATACATTTTTTCTTATTGCCTGAATTCTCTCCTTTAACCATTTATTATGCTCTGCACTTTTTTCAATTCTGAGCAGCGCCTGTGAAAGCGGAATATTTATCTGCAGCATTGACGATATGCTGAACAGATAATTCACACCATGAAAAGTCTGATAGAGCGACCATGGTGGCAGTTTGTCAAGAAGCCTGCGTCCCGGGCCGGTATAGCGACTGAGTGAGAAGCGGATGATGATGACAAGCGTGATGATGGCACCACTGATCCACAGACCATAGCCGATGACAAGCTCTGACATGGCTGCAAGGACTTTCATCTGGAATGACCATTTCTCCTCCGGTGCAAAAGCGCTGACAATGGGGATGAGGCGGGTATGTGCGTTGTACATATTCTCCACACAGAGTGAAAGCAGCAGAAGGGGATAAAGACAGAGTGTGATGAGACTGCTCACCATTTCCCGCCGTGCTTTCATGGTTTTTGCGACCTGGAACAGGGCTTCGGCGATGTTCCCGCGTTCTTCACCGTTCCTGATCAGTGCCGCTTCTTCCGGGGGAACCCATGTGGGCAGGGCCCCCGACAGCATACCGCTGGCTTTCAGGGAGGCAATACATTCTCTGGCCAGAAAGTACATGCCGGATGTTCCTTTTCGGGTGCCAAAGTCAGTTTCGACATTACAGATAAACTCCAGGGCGCGCAGTGACGGCGTTCCGTCACGTATCATTCCGCCGAGGGACTCATAGAACTCGGCACGCTTAAGACCGAAGGTTTTTCTGGCTGTCCAGCTGTTCAGGGCAGACAGATCCAGTTCAGTACTGTTGAGTTTTTCCAGAAATTTCATATCAGCGCAGCAGCGTATAGCTGTCCTCATCAATGGGAGAGATGTAATGGGCCGCCAGAGGGTCAACCAGTCCGCTGTTGATTTTTCCCAGCAGATGCTGATTACGCGTCATTCCGCCCAGTTCCCTGTGCCAGTAGGTTTTGGCTTCGATACGGCCTTTTTCCCGGTATAACTGAAAAAATCTGGCGTCAGGAGAGATGACTTCTGCAATCACTGTACGCCCTGTGACACCACGCCAGCAGTGTGGACAGCCTTCATGGTTTCTCAGATATACCGCATCAGCATTACAGAAGGTTTCCACCAGATGTCGCTCATCCTTTGTACGACTGGATGCTACGTCATTCCATGGATGACGACAGTGGGGACATATCAGCTGAACCAGACGCTGACTGAGCAGTCCGATGAACAACTGCGGGTCTGCAATCATCCTGGCCTGAACACCCTCCATCTCAAGGCGTTCGAGGATGTTAATCGGGTCGTTCGCATGGATGGTGGTCAGCATCAGATGCCCGGTCATGGCGGCTTTTATTGCCGTAATGGCGGAATCGTGATCGCGGATTTCACCGTTCAGGATGCTGTCAGGATCAAGACGCAGTGCTGACTTGATGGAGTCCACCCAGCCCCGGGTGGTATCCATAACGGCTGTCTGAATTGCTCCGGGGATACGGCCTTCCGGCGGGGATTCAATCGTGAACAACCTGCGCCGTGGCAGAAGAATACCGCCGGTGTTGTTGAAGCCGTATTGTTCAAGGTATGCCGCAGAGGCGGTTCTCAGCGTGGTGGATTTTCCCGAGCCGGTGGGGCCAGAGAGGGTGATAATGCCTTCAGGGCGTTGCAGGATACGGCGCAGGGTGCACTCCTGATCCGGGTGATAACCCAGCATACTGAAGGTCGGGATTTGCTGGCTGTCATCCTTGATCAGACGGAGAACAGCATAGAGGCCTCCCACGCAGGGGTAGTGGGAGTAGCGTGCGCCAAACAGGCCAGCCAGTTTCAGGTACTGTTCAGAGAGACGTGCGTCCTGTGGAACCCCGGGATCAAATTGTGTGCCCTTGATGACATCCGTCATGCCGGAATAGGTAGCCCCCAGTAATTCCAGACCTTCTTCTTTCCGGAGGATATCGAGCACTTCCAGTTCGCCATGAACCCGGGCTTCCACATAGGTGAAGTCTGTGTTGTCCCGCCCTGGCGTCATATGAAGGTCGGAGGCACCAAGGGAGGCAGAATGGCGGATATAGCCGAGCATTTTCTGCTGTATCGGGTTAATAGCGTTTTCATCGCCTGTCGTTGTGGCGTCCTGTCTGAGGCGGGCTATCACATCCAGCGTGGTGAACTCAAAGTCTCCCACACGCCCCTGATAGCGTGCGCGAAGGCGGGTCAGATATTCCTGGACGGCACGCAGATGTTTTTTTCCCTCAACAACCCTGATCCGCAGTTGTCCGGCGTTATCGGTGTCGATGGCCACATAATCCAGAATGTCATCCGGCGGCAGGTCTGCTGGATCCAGCATAAAGCCTCCTTACGGGCAGCGGTGCCCGGAAAATATGTCTTTCATCCTTTTATTTTTGACAGCCGCCAGTTACGGCGGCCGGTCTCATGGTCGCAGGGTTTTTCTGGTGCCAGACTGTTCCAGCACCACACTGTCCGGCGTGATTTTTTCCACGTGATAAGTGGTTCCGGGGATGTTCTGGCCCGCCTTCACATCGGAGATGCTTCCCCCCGGAAGTTCTATCCGGGCAGTCAGCTGAGGATGAACACCGAATATTGCTGTCAGGCGGGGGGATGGTAATGCCTGTACATTTGTTGTAACTGCGGAAATGCTTTCCTGCTGACGTCCGGCCTCTGCGGGAACGCCCTGCTCAAGTGTTCGCAGTTCATGGCGGATCTTCTCTCTCGCCAGCATAGCTTCATACAGGGCTGTCTCTTCCTGTATCTGTTCAATCCTTATTTGCTGTGTGTTCTGTTGCTCTGCATTTCCGGTTGTGGCCATTGCCGTGGCCGGTAACAGCAGGACTGAAAACAGAAGGGTTTTGGCTTTATCGGGCATAATATTTACCTGTAAATTGATAGTGGAAACGACCGTTCTCCAGTTGCCGTGTGACAGAGATAAAACGGACAGAAGGCTCTTTCAGGCGTTCAGCCAGATGGTGTGCAGGGAGTGTGGTCTGCATCTGAAGGTCATACTCTTTCCATGGGGGCTGAATGATCTGTCCGTTCTCATCAGTGAGGCTGTTATTAACTTCCTGCCAGTCCAGTTTCAGTTGCATTGACTGAGCCAGCGAGGTCAGTCGTTCCTGCAGGACAGCGGTTTCCGGTAGTGCATCAACTGTGACGGCGTTTTCAGACAGCCGGAAGGTGACCGGCAGGCCAATGCCGCCGGTCTTTCCTTCCGGCATCACAATAAACGGTCGGCTGTCTGTCATATCACTGATGCGCCGGATGAAGTCAGTCACTGTCGCGCCCGCAGTATTGGTGTACGATGCGCGAAGATTGCCGCTGCCACCGTCAGTCGAGCATTCTGCCAGCGAATAACGCCATCCGGCAGCAGACAGTGGCAGTGAAGTCCATATATCAGCACATCCCCGGATGAACGCGTCTGTTTCAGGGAGTCCGGGCCAGGGGGGAGTGATTCGTTCCTCTGTGGCCTGTCGGGCAACCGCTGCCTGCGCGGCTTTTTCTGTCTGCCAGCGTTCATAATACTGCCAGCCGTACCATGCAGTGCCGAGAAGGGCGATGATCAGAGAGACAGTGATGAACTGCGGTCCCCGGGATACCGGATTCAGGCGTGCGGCAGCTGGATGTTTACCAGAGCCAGTCAGGGAGGCCAGCGGCAGGTGCTGATTCTGATCGCCTGCTGAAAATGCCGCCGGTGCATAGTGTATCCAGCCCTGAGTTGGTTCGGTGTTGATGGAAAGAAAGGTATCCCGGGCTTCCCGAACCTCTTCCCCGCTTCCCACCAGGTCACTGACGAGAACACCGTCGACAACGGAAACAAAGCTATAGCGCGGTGTTTCTCCGGGTAACGTCAGTTCCGTGATGGCATAGCCGCCATGTTCAAGCAGTGGCAGGATCAGCAGGGCGAGGGAGAAGCACTGACGGGGTTTTCCGGGCAGTATGCGGCGACTGACAGTGGCTACCATGGTGTGGGTATCGGCATCTTCATTACTGAGATACTGACAGGCCAGGAAAAGGTCGGCTTTCTGTGCCCGGGCAAAGTCGCGGGCATGCCGGTACTGTGAGGGCAGTGTTTTCCATTCCAGACCGGCCAGAAACACATTGCGCCCTGCCGTCAGCGGAAACACCTGCCGCCCTGTCGGTGAAATATCCGTCACGATCGTCCTCCTTGTGCAAATCAGATGATATTGGGCGTGATCAGCACCACGAGAATGGTGTCGTCGTTTTCACTGTTGATCCCACCGCCAAGACCGAAGAATCCCGGCGTACCTACACCCTGTTTTCCGCTGCGACGTCCTGACTGCTGGAAGCCACTGATAATGACCGTCTGCCCGGATTTCAGATCCACGGTCTGATTGATGGTTTTCAGATCCACATTCGGCAGCTGGGCTTTACTTCCACCGCTCTCATAATTCTCAATAACCGGTTTGTCGGAGAGACTCATGGAATAGAGCAACTGCAGTGTCTGTGAGTCCGGGAGAATGAACGGCAGAAGGGTCATGTTAAAACCGGTGGTGATGGTGGCCGCATTCAGAGAGGTGGATGAGCCGACATTGGCTGTGGTATCCGTCGTCACACTCTCGATGTAACTTTGCTGATTGGCGATCTGCATTGGCACCGGCGTCAGGTTTTTGGTGACGGCAGAGTTCTGGGTCACCACACTGACATCCCCCTGGGAAGACAATGCTTTCAGGAAGGCTTTTGAACCGGTGAGTTTACCGTCCACAATGGAAACACCACCTGTGATGGCATCACTGGCTGCACTGGTGAATGTGCTGCCGAGACTCAGTCCCAGCGTTCTGTCGCTGAAGACTGCGTTCCAGTCGATACCGGCCTGCTCATTGCGGGTTTTCCGGATACTCAGAATTTCCACATTCAGCACCACCTGACGTTTCATCTCTTCATTGCGTTTTTCAATGAATGCCCGGACCGTTTCCAGAACCTGTGGATTATCTGTGACGGTGATAAAGCCCGTGGACATGAACATGCGTCCGATACCCGGGGTCAGCATTGATGTGACCGCATTTTTCACATCCTGATACAGCGCAGACTTCATATCCACGGTGGTGGTCTGGGTATTGCTGGCATCACCGGAAATGGCATCTGATGCACTGCCTCCTGATGAGCCGTTTGAGGACATGGTGCCGCTGACCACAGTGGCGTTATAGGCCACCTGACTGTCCATATAGGTGATGGGGAAGGTCTGTGTCTCGAGATAATAGAAGATGATATGCGAGCCGTCATAGCGCCAGGATATACCGAGACGGGAGGAGACCGCATTCAGCAGGGTCGTCAGGCCGGAGGCATTCAGTTCAGACAGTGCTGCGGTATTTCCCGGCAGACGGGATGGTGGCGTGTCAGATGCGCCAATGGCGGCAAGGGGAACCATGCCGCTCGCATCCGGTGGGGGTAATGCGCCCTGGATTTGTTGTGTGCTGCCGGTTGTGGATGTATTCAGGTATGTCAGTACATCAGGTGTGATCCGTACCGGAATATGGCAGCTTTCCGTGATCCGCTGAACCACCTGCTGAAGGGTGATGCTCTGACGGGTATGAATGACAATGGGACAACCGGGAACGGTTTTGCCGGTGTTTTTATCCATGACCGGACGGGGATTGATCCATTGTCGTGAGGATTCCTTAACAACCGGCGTCCGGGTTCGCAGATCAGACATCATTTCCCGTGCCCGTTGTTGTTCCGCAACGGCTTCCTTTCTTGTGCTCTCAAGCTGTCTGTAACTGGCACAGCCCTGTAACAGAGCGGCGGCAATCATAATGGCAAGAATTTTTTTATTCATGGGAGATCCGTGATTTATTCAGATTCGTGACTAATTCATCCAGAGGATGACGTGATCGGGGATCACTGACGGAAGTGTGACGGAAAGCGCTCTGCCGGCTGTGTCCAGCAGTCGGCCGTTTTCCACCCTGCCGAGCAGAGCAGAGTCATTACTCTGTTCCCTGAGCGCGGCCATCAGGCCCGGGGTTTCTGTAGCCCAGACAAAAACACGTTGCTGGCTGATGATATGACTGACGGTATCCGTCCCGGGAATCCCGAGCTGAGCGGATGTCAGCCGCCCTCCGGCTGTCCGTCGTTCCGGATGCTGATGCAGGTAATCATTGATGGCGTTCATATAACGAATGAACGTTGCTGCCTGTTGTGTGTTTTCTGCGGCCTGATGACGGTGTTCGCTGCGGGAGAGCTGACTGGTGAACCAGAAATTGCCTGTGGTCGTGATGACCATGATGAACACGATGAACCAGCCCATAAGGTTATTCCTGTGGACGATCTGTCACCCGCAGCAGACATTGTGCAGTGCTGGTCCGGGCATACAGCGGTTTTTCCACCGGGGTGTAGAGTGCGAAGAGCTGTTCCAGCGCCTGGCGGAAACTGCCGGTGAAAACCAGAGGGGCATCGATACTGTAGTTAACGGGCGTTTCCCAGCGCAGCGTCCAGGTGCCGTGGGGGCATTTTTCGGACGACGTCCAGCGGGCCAGTCCGTCCTTCAGCGTGGTCCCTTTTTCCATTTTCCACTGCCGTGGCGGTGTGACCTTCTGTGGTGGTGGCGCTACCGGTTTCGTGACCACTGGGGCTGGCGTGGTTGTGCGGGGCGCAGATGTACCGGATGTCCCTGTTGTGCTCTGAACCCGGGAAGCGCTGACGGCAGGTGGTACCTGTGCCTGGTCTGCCGCTGTTCCGGTTGTGCTCCTGAACGGATTACGTGGTGTGTCCGCTGTTTTCTGTGAACCCTGCGGTGCCGTGAGGTCAACAGGCGGTGCTGCAGTGGTCGTGACAGTCAGTATTTTCCTGTTCCAGTCCATATGTCCGTACAGTTGCTGCCCGGTCAGCAGAGTATTCAGTGCCCGGTGCCACTGGTCATTAACGGACCAGACGGGGAGGCGTTTGTTCAGTGCCGGTATGGCAGCGTTCTGTTGCCGGAACTGCCAGCCGGGTGGCAGCAACTGGCGTATCCAGTCACTGACGGAGCGCTGACGTGCCTCACGTAAATAAACGACGGATGACTGACCGGGTTTACCGGTCATAACCAGTGCGGGCAGCTGTGTGGCCTGAAGGAGCGGGCGGGGAGGCAGTGCGGTACTCTGGCTGCTGACTGCGGTTGTGGGCGTCGCTGTTGTTGTCGGGCGGGGCGGCGTCACAGGGCGGGTCACCGGTGGCGGAAGCAGACGTTTTTGCGTATGGGCGATAATGGCAGCGCTTTCGCGAATTTGTCCGTCGACGAACACCAGAGCCGGAGGTGTGGTGTCAGGAACAGGCGTGGCATTAAATGCCGTACAGCCGCTGAGTAATGACGGCAGAAGGAGTGTAAGTGATTTTTTTTGCATAGAATAAAATCCGGTATATTACGGGTTACGGTATAAGACAGGTGGCGGGTAACTGGCCTTCAGATGAATATCATTTCATCGGGTTATTGATAATGAACGTTCATGTTCGTGGGGGGATTATAAGAGTGAATTGCATTTTAGAACGGGAGCATTATTTTATTTCTTGCCTGTTATTGAAACATTTCCGGTTATGATCTCCGAATGGCAGGTATCAATAAAATCACTTTTCCCCGATTGTGTGTCAAAGTCAACGTGGGTGAACCTGTGTACATCCTGCCATATGGCGAAACAGACAGGACAGGTAACAGGTAGTTTGCCTTCAGCTATTTTTTCGCAGCTTTCAACCAGTTGCTGCGCCTTGTTGTATCTGACGTTATAGCCATTTGTGCAAAGCGTTTCATACCCATGAGCTCCTGTAACTATATGTGTGGCGATTCTTTCGTGGACTCTCCCATTAATTAATAATTGTTCACGCGTTGTGATTGTTCTCATGCCTGTTTCTCTGTTGGTCATAACATAAAATAATCTGCATTCCTGAAAAATATCTCGGTTGTGAAATATTTAATTTTTATCCCCCTTTTCTGAGGGATAAAAAGCAGGCTGTCAGGCTATAACTGAACGCGGTTTCTGGATTTTGGTGCTAATGTCACATCTTTCCATTCACAGCTGCTTCCGGGTATACGCTCTTTGCGTCGTATTATACGGGAGTTCTGACACACAATAATTAAGCCATTGTCTGCCGTCTGAAATGGCATTATAGCGATGTTTATATCTTCTGTTGCAGGAATATAACTGACTTTCTTTTCACATGTATTGGTGTATATGACAACTCTGAATTTTTCTGCGGACATTTTCAATCCTCTTTTAAACCAGAATATCCCGTGAGGGCATTCTTTGTGAAAAAGATGCCGGAAAAATTCCGGCACGGGGATTAAACCTGTTGTGGTTCTGAGTTATCCGGAGCGGTTACCGGTTCGCTGACATCCGGAACCTTTTCCGGGGCAGGCATGACCAGTGGACGTGTCAGGGCTGTAAGTCCTTCACCGGATAACCCCACCTCCTTCAGCAGGGAGTCGATGAGCGGAGCCTGTGTTCGGTAAGCCAGAGCGGCGGTTACCGCCTGTTCAGCGAGATTTCCGCCACTTATGTCGGTTGTTGCTGTTTTACCGCGGGTAACACCGCCATTCAGGCCATCCACCTGAATGATTTTAATGCCGTCAATGGATTTCATTGGTTCTGTGGACTTCTCTATGACGGCAGGTAATGCATCCAGCAGAGCAAGACGGAACCGAAGGCTGGTCTGCTCATCCGAAAGCACGTTAATGGCATCGTTCAGTGCGCGCTGTGCTTCCGCTTCTGCCAGACCTTTCTGACGGGTGGCCTCCGCCAGTTCAATAATTGCTGCTGCCTGGAGTTCGGCTGCTTCTTTTTCAGCCTGGGCGCGAACCGTCAGTTCAACCGCCTTCGTTTCAGCTTCCTGAGCAGCAGCAATCAGGGCAACCTGTTTGGTACGGTCGGCCTCCGCAGTCTGGCGGGTGGTTTCCACATCCTGCTGGGCCTGTACGGCTTCAGCCAGTGCTTTACTTGCCCGGGCTTCTGCCTGTGACTGCTCTTCCGATTTTGCCGCCACGGCAATGGCTCTGGCCTGGCTGGCGATTTCGGTTGCCTGCTGTTGCTCAATTTCCCGTATGGCTACTTCCCGTTCGGCTTCGACCTGGCGGGTACGCACTATCTGCTGTCGTTCGATTTCGGCTTCCTCTATCTTACGTTCAGCCAGAATTCGCGCGGATTCTGCTTCACGACGTCGTTCAGCTTCAATAGCAGCAATACTGGCACTCTGCTCTGCCGTACGGGTTTTTACCCGTTGTTGTTGCTCCAGAGTCATGAAGGCTTCCTGCTGTTCAATCTCCAGACGTCGGGAGAGTGCATCCCGGTTTTTTTCCCTGATGGCCACTTCAACATCCTGCTCAACTTCGTTACGTTCGCGGCGACGACGTTCTGTTTCCTGGGTCAGAAGGGTCAGGCCTTCAGCATCAAAGGCATTGTCAGGATTAAAATGTTCCCGTGCAGTCTGGTTGAAACTTGTCAGCGACACACTTTCAAGCTCCAGACCGTTTTTGGATAAGTCTTCCGCAACGGTGTTCTGCACACCCTGAACAAAGTTCTCGCGGGCATCCTGTAAATCCTGCATGCTCATTCTGGCCGCCGTGGCCCGCAGGGCATCAACAAATTTATCCTCGACCAGACTACGCAGATCTTCAGGTGTGAGCGTGCGTTGTCCCAGCGTCTGGGCTGCAGTGGATATTCCTTCGGCTGATGGTTTTACCCGAAGAAAAAAGGCAACGGCAACATCAACACGCATGCGGTCGCGGGTAATGAGACTTTCAGCCGCTGCACGACTGACTTCCAGCTTCAGGGTGTTCATGTTGACGGGAATTGTTTCGTGAAAAATGGGCATAACAATTGCGCCGCCACTCATTACCACTTTTTGGCCTCCCAGACCTGTGCGGACAAAGGCCTGCTCTGCCGATGCCCGACGGTACAGGCGGGCAAATATCAGCCCGATAACGAACAGGGTGAGGACCAGCGCAATAACGGTAAACAACCATCCCGGAAGATTAAACATAGTGAGAACCTCTGTATATGTCGGGATTAAAGAACATCCGGCCAGGGATTCAGTTCGCCCAGCCAGCGGGAACCGGAAAGACGGCAGACAATAATCACTTTGTCTCCTCGTCTGAATTCTTTCCCGGCCTCCGGCTCCAGCAACAGGTAATGAACCTGCCCAAAGCGGTCTGTGAAGCGACCTTCACAGGGGGAACCCGCCACTGCGTGATAACCGGTGATGGTGGCCATACACCCGATGAAAGCCTCCTCGGTGAGCGCCGTTGTTTCATCACGGGGTAACCAGGGGGCAATCAGTCTGCCGGTGCGGTGTACGAGAGGACATGTCAGCAGCAGGCAAAGTGGTGCAAGGAGAATGTTCGGGGCTGGAGCCTGCAGCAGATGAATAATAAGACCCTGCAGGAGAATGCCGGATATACCAAAAAAACCTGCCAGCATACAGAGGACGATCAGCAGGGGGATCCGTCCGATGTTCAGCCAGTCCAGCGCCTCTCCTGTCAGCCCCTCCGGTAAATCAGGTGTATCCATAGCTGAAGAGAGGGAGTGTCCGCAGAGCAGGGCGATAAGTTCAGCGATACCAGTAAGCAGAACAAAAGTCAGGGCTGCCAGATAGGGTGCGTTATACGCGGTAAGTAACGTCAGTGTCATTTTTCCTCCTGTGGCAGGTCAGTCAAACAACATTATGGCGTGAAGCTTCCGCTTCTTTAATTGTCAGAAGAAGCATATCGTCAGTCATCAGAAGACAAGGGGATGTCTGCAGGAGGGGATGATAACAACAGAAGCCTCACGCCGGAATGCGCTTTATGACAACCGGAGAGGACGGATAATAAAAAATGGGACATCCACATCAGCAAACCGCGATTTGCGAAAAAAAGTCAGCGGAGAGTGGCTGCCGTTGTGGCTGTCCCGGTATTTCAGTGTAACAGGTGATTGCTGTGATCTATGCCCCATTCGGCTTTCGGTAAACCTGAATGCCCCACATGAAGAATGCGTGACAGCATGTTTCTGCCGCTGCCGTTCAGGCTGCATTCGCGTCCGTGCGCGAGTATAAAACCTTCATCCCGGAATATCTCTTCCACTTCTGAAGATTCGAGGGATGCCGGATGAATTAATGAAAATGCCACCGGTCTGAGCATTCTGCCCGTGGTGGAAAAGGTGTCTCTGGTACTGTTCAGCTGCAGGATATGACGTTTACCTGTTTGCGCACGGGAAAGTGTCTCACTCAGCAGCTGGTCGTTCCATGCGCACGTGCCAATCTGCCATCCCAGACTTCTGCACGCGGAAAGAGCCGAGCGGAAGCGGTACAGGTCGTATAATGCTGCGTTATTGCCACTTTCCAGCAGTGATTTCAGGGTGTTTGCTACCGGTATGTCTGAATTGGTGGCCAGCAGTTTTCGCAGGGTAGTGAACTCTTCAGCCATTCCTCTGAACTCGCGCATCTGACGGGCAGTGTCAAGCCAGTTCAGCAGGTAACGCCGGCGACGCCGTTCGTTGTTTATGTTGTCCGGGGCGGTGGAGAGTGCTTCGAGCATATTCTCCAGTAACAGAATGACAGGGTTTTCCTGGGATAGAATGGTCATAAAGGCGTCCTGAAAAAATGCCCGACAGCCGCTCTCCGTACACCCTCAGGTGTCACCGGTGCCGGGCATTGTGGAAACAGAAGGGAAAAAAATCCCGGCCATAAAGGCCGGGAAAAGTCGTCAAATTAAGACAGCAATTTTCATGTCAACGCTCCGTCATCAGATACCAGGTGCAGGAGCAGGGCGATCCTCGACTCCGGCAGAGGCTGTGCATCAAGCCGGAGGAGGTACTGGTAACGCGCTTTTGTCAGCCAGAGGGTGGAGGCAGCATCCAGCTCCTCCCTGGCTGCCGGATTGAGCGCAGGATCCGGGTACACTTTCATCAAAGACTGAACGATATCCTCCCTGACGGTTTTGATTTCACCGGCCATTTTCACGAAGTCCAGAAAGGCACTGTGACGGCGAAGGTGAGTGAAGCTGTGGCGTTCGGGGTCTGCTTTCAGGAAAAAGTAACCGGGAAACACGGCGTGTATATGTCGACGGTAACCACAGACTTTATCCGTGCGGCGGACCTTTTTCAGTATCAGGGGTGTCCAGGGAAGGACGTGTTGTTCGGAAAGCCAGGAAAAGAGATGTTCGCGGTTTTTGCCGGCAGGGATGTACTGAGCCAGATACCAGTTGCGTTGATGTAATTCACTGATATTCAAAATCCGGAACGCTCCGCGAAAATCGATCCCCGCAGAGGGGCTTCGATGTTGTTGTGAACGGCGAATACATAAAGCATGTGTCGGAAACAGCGGCTGACCCTCGTTCAGCCCGGCCTGCAGTTCTGACAGGCACATGATTTACGCACTCTTGTAAGCCTTGTGGACGGTTTCGAGGCGGGCGAAAACCGACAACTCCTGCAAACAGGATTAATGGCTGGCAAATATATTACATAAGGATGTATCTGTGGCAAGAGTGAAGATAAGCAGTTAAATAGATCGTTATATTTGATAAAGCAGCATATTATGCTGATTTGTGTGCGGTGTCTGGAGGATTAGATCGTTTAAAAATTTTAGGCGATCTCTTCTACTAAAAATGATGAAAAACACAGCATAAAAGATCGTTTGTGGAATTGTCTATTTTTTTGACATAGTTCAAAAAAACGACGTTTTTTAGGTGGTTAATGAGAGGCCTGGTAAATCAGAGAAATCGTGTCGGCTTTTCAAAGCGGTGGAAAAGGGGTATATTGCGGATCGTTATTCAGTGGCTTTTGGGATCCTCGCGGTCCGGAAAGCCAGAAAACGGCAGAATGCGCCATAAGGCATTCAGGATGTATGGCAGAAACGACGGCAGTTTGCCGGGGCCGGAAGGCTGAAAAAAGTTTCAGAAGGCCATAAAGGAAAACCCCCATAATCTTCCTGTCGAACTTGGCGGAACGCACAGAAGATTATGGGGGCCTCACAGAATACGGGATAAGTATATATGAAACCGTGTCAGAGATTCAACCCTTCGCAGTGTATTAACGCACGGCATTCTGTTTCCGCCATAAGCGACAGCTT
>NZ_AP025744.1:0-7166 GCF_030295155.1 Escherichia sp. 10290
TAACCCGTATCGTGAGCATCCTCTCGCGTTTCATCGGTATCATTACCCCATGAACAGAAATCCCTCCTTACACGGAGGCATCAGTGACTAAACAGGAAAAAACCGCCCTTAACATGGCCCGCTTTATAAGAAGCCAGACATTAACGCTGCTGGAAAAGCTCAACGAACTGGACGCGGATGAACAGGCAGACATCTGTGAATCGCTTCACGACCACGCCGATGAGCTTTACCGCAGCTGCCTCGCACGCTTCGGGGATGACGGTGAAAACCTCTGACACATACAGCTCCCGGAGACGGTCACAGCTTGTCTGTGAGCGGATGCCGGGAGCAGACAAGCCCGTCAGGGCGCGTCAGGGGGTTTCGGGGCGAAGCCCTGAACCAGTCACGTAGCGATAGCGGAGTGTATACTGGCTTAACTATGTGGCATCAGTGCAGATTATAAGAAAAGAGCACCATATGCGGTGTGAAATACCGCACAGATGCGTAAGGAGAAAATACCGCATCCGGCGCTCTTCCGCTTCCTCGCTCACTGACTCGCTACGCTCGGTCGTTCGGCTGCGGCGAGCGGAGTCGGCTCACTCAAAGGCGGTAATACGGTTATCCACAGAATCAGGGGATAAGACCGGAAAGAACATGTGAGCAAAAAGGCAAAGGACAACAAAAGGCCGCGCCGCTGGCGTTTTTCCATAGGCTCCGCCCCCCTGACGAGCATCACAGAAATCGACGCTCAAGCCAGAGGTGGCGAAACCCGACAGGACTATAAAGATACCAGGCGTTTCCCCCTGGAAGCTCCCTCGTGCGCTCTCCTGTTCCGACCCTGCCGCTTACCGGATACCTGTCCGCCTTTCTCCCTTCGGGAAGCGTGGCGCTTTCTCATAGCTCACGCTGTTGGTATCTCAGTTCGGTGTAGGTCGTTCGCTCCAAGCTGGGCTGTGTGCACGAACCCCCCGTTCAGCCCGACCGCTGCGCCTTATCCGGTAACTATCGTCTTGAGTCCAACCCGGTAAGACACGACAAAGCGCCACTGGCAGCAGCCACTGGTAACTGGACAAGGTGGATTGAGATATTAAGAGTTCTTGAAGTGGTGGCCTAACTGCGGCTACACTAGAAGGACAGTATTTGGTATCTGTGCTCCACCAAGCCAGTTACCTTCGGAAGAAAGAGTTGGTAGCTCTAGATTCCGGCAAACAAACCACCGTTGGTAGCGGTGGTTTTTTTGTTTACAGGCAGCAGATTACGCGCAGAAAAAAAGGATCACAAGAGGATCCTTTGATCTTTTTATCCCCTCCCCCTCCCCTGAGAGACATAAATTCGTATTTATTACCTTCGACAATATTCGTAATATAATTTAAAAGCCCTTCTTAACTGAGACTTCAGGCTAACCCCAAGCCTGACAAACGATTCAAGCCTTTCCAGTTTCATAATAATTTCATCTATTTCACAGTTATAAAAATCCACCCCCTCTGAATCAAAAAATGAAACACCTCTGCAACATCTAGATATAATATCGCTAGAGGTTCTTTTTGTTAGTTTCTTTTCATTCAGCAACCACGCCCTAAAGCCTTCTTTATCATAAATACCTTTTACTTGTTTTTTTTCATACTCCATGATTGTCACCGCAACATATTTTGCTAACTCAACCGGAACAGCATTACCTATCATTTGCTCCAAATTTGTTTTTGCACCTTTAAATTTAAAGTCTTCAGGAAATGTTTGCAATCTTGCTCTTTCAAAGGTTGTTAATGGCCTTACATTCTCAGAAATACTGACAGGATCGCCTGCATGCCCTAAATATCCATCAGGTATCGGTCTATTAACCCCTCTTACTGTTGGCGCAGGTTCATCAATAGAGAAAATAGCCCTTCTGTTATAATTTCTCGGATGTCTGTAATAATACTCAATCCCCAATGAATCACCAAGATAATTTCTAACTGTCATACTATCTTTCGATATCCCGCACATCACTTCGTTAAGGATAAAACCATCCCTCACGTCAAGCTTTCCAATTACAAATAATCTTTTTCTTTTTTGCGGAACACCACACTTACTGGCATCCAAAACAATTTCTGTTAACCCATACCCTGATTCTTTAAAGATTCCTCGAGCTTCTAAATAGGCACCACTTCTTAATGCCCGATCTACATTTTCCATCACAAACCACTTTGGCTTTATTCTTTTTATAATTTCTGAAAATGAGCGAGTTAAGTTAGCTCTAGCACCTTCAATTCTTAAACCTGCATGACTGAAGTCTTGGCAAGGAGGCCCTCCAATAATCATATCGAAGTCTATATCTTTAAGCTCCCTCACCACATCATCAACATTGCTCAAATCTAGTTTTTTTATCGGATGGCTAAAATTATCTCTGTAACATTCAATAGCAGGATCCCAGAAATCATAAGCACCTACAACATCAAACCCCCCCTTCAAAAAGCCTAGGGATAACCCCCCACACCCACTAAAAAGATCAATTATTCTCATAACATAAAAAACTCATTATCATATCACTCCACATCATGATATAGAAACACACCATAGACGTCAATAAATTGACGTCAGGAGCAAAAAGTGAGCAAAATAGAATCTCTTTATGGTTTAAAAAACACCAACAGGAAAGAGAGCGATCTGTGGGGAAAGAACCAATTTAACAGTTCTTTTCCCACCTCTCTAGCATGTTATATGAGAGACAACAAAATGAATCCGATTTATCTTTATTTAGATAAGGATTTAAAAGTGCATGCCAAAGAAGTATCTTTTGACTTCGTTTTTAACACAACATTAAAAAATAGTGATCTTGAATTTCAATTTGAGAAAAAATATGAACCATACCAACAGTATGCTTATGATGACATAAAAGGAATAGATCTAGTTATAAAAGGAAACAATAGTTTTTTAAAAGCACTAGAAATAAAATTAACCGTACTTCCAGATAGCACGACATATAAAGAAAACGAGAGCGAATGGAGTTCAGAGATTGTAATAAGACCTGCAAGCACTTCTTATTGTGCCCTTGGCATAATGCACTCTTGCAGCGATAAATTCCATGAAATAAGAAAAATATTTGAATCCACATGCGAAAGCATACAGCACTGGGGGAATGAAACTGAAGTTCTTTCAAAGAAAGAAAATATATTAAATTGCCTAAACACTTTCCAAGAAAATTTTCTTGATTACCAGAAACCTTTTTTAATGCAACCATTATGGAAAACAAAAGGCAAGAGCCCAATATTAGATCAAAATGCCTTTGACATATTCATCTGGAGTGATTTTGCTTTGTGTCGAACCTTTATTGATAGATCCTCATATAACAATTCATCTGCCAGCAGACTAATGAGATCATCAGCCAGACTCGCCAGAATGGTGTATGAAATTGCGAGCAAAAACAAGACAAACATCAATAGAATTTATACTGAGATGAACTTTGGATATCAAAGTGATAAAGAGTTCTCGCTAAACGGAAAAATAACAAAAGCTTATATGGATCACCCAAGAAGAACAAAACCCATCCTCCCACCATCAGTATTAAAAGAAATAATTTTAAATGGCGGGCAAAATAAATTAAGCCCAGAGAGACGCTTTGATCAAAGCGTTTATTATACTGCATCTCACCTGTTTGATGAAATAAAGTAATTTTTCTTGGTGGCTCGCCAGCCCTGAATTCGCCCATCAAAAATCAGTAGCGGAACAGGCATACTAGACATGCTCGCTTTTACGGCGAGCATCTTGACGGAGTTTGAGACGCAATGGAACAGCAACCAACTCTATGCATCACAAGCTCAAAAATGATTACCATGCATTGAACTCTAGTTACCTTTGCCAATGATTGCTCCTGGTTGCTTCATGCCCGTAAAGGCAATTTCGACGGTCATTACATTGAACATGGGGTTTGAGGGCCAACCGTACGAAAATGTACGGTAAGAGGAAAATTATCGTCTTAAAAATCGATTAGTAGACAATGCCGTCCGTTAAGTGCCAATTTTCGATTAAAAAGACACCGTTTTGATGGCGTTTTTCTATGTCTATTATGTCTTGATATATCATACAGTTACTTCACTAACGTACGTTTTCGTTCCATTGGACTTCAGACCCCAACATAACATCTCGACCGCGTACTGAACGGTCTCAGCCGGATCTTCGAACCCATCTATCGTAGAATTGATACTCTACCTCTGTGACTAACAAGACAGTTCCGCTACTCTTCTGAGTATTCATTCATCAAAAAGCAGGATATCCAGTGTCAAACATTGTTCATCTATCTGATAAAAAACAAAAAAACAAACCAGTTGATATTTCTTTTGATGATTACACAGACAATCTCAGCAAAGGGTTCGTCAAAAATCTCAGCAATAAACAAAAAAAAGAATTAATTAGTAAAATCAAAGCGATACTTAAATCGAGGAATGTAGCGTTCCGTTCGACGCCGCCCTCTGATTGGAAAGAGAAAAGTAGAACCTTTGCAATTTTCTTTCCTGAAAAAAAGGTTGTTTTTACATTAGGAGTAGTGAACAAATTAAAGATAGAGGACGGTTGGATAAATCATAAAATCAGCGACACAGAAGATGCCGTCTTATCTGTTGGAAAAATAATCAACCTTATAGAGGATTCACAGCATGGCTAAATTACCTCAAGAAAAGCCGAAAGAAGTCATCCAAGCCGGATTTGATGATGTTAAAAAGGCCTATAAAAAAGGCGCTAAGACTGTAAACGATACCTATGCTGAGCAAGCAGGTCGTGACTTACAATCAGGCGATGGTGAACTAATGGCTACCTATCGGCGCAATAAAAAAGCGATAGACAAGTTAGATGCTGAAGGTTGATCTGAAAAGTCAGTCTTCTGGGCGGACTTTTCGTCTCTAAGACTGGCTGCATATTGTATTTACCATAACATCCGTTGCACGCACCGCAGAAACGCGTTCGGTGCGATCACGGCAGCAGACAGGTAAAAATGGCAACAAACCACCCGGAAAACTGCCGCGATCGCACCCGGTAAATTTTAACCACATGCATAGCTATGCAGCCATGTGAATCACGCAGGAATTGCCAGCCAGAGACTGCTGAAACGGATTTTTTTCATGCTTTCGGAAGCGAAGAAGACGGGGACCGGAGCGGGAAAACAGAAGTTCAGGGGAATGAGCGCGATCTGGCAATAGAGGCAAAACACAGCAACAAAAGACACACCAGAATCGCGCCCGTATGCGTTTTAACGCGTTCCTGTGTTTTCAGCAAGGTCTGACTGAAGCGCGTTCCCGGTGCCCCCGAACCAACCATTATCCCAAAAAATGCACCGGAAACGCGCTGACAACATTTTAGCCTGTCTCTGATTACCATCCCAGCGAAGGGCCATCCAGTGTCCGTTCCTGTATTTCCAGCTGGCGCTCACGCTCCAGGGATAACTCATGTTCGCGTTCCTGTATCAGCCGTTCGTCCCTTATCTCCTGTTCTCGCTGTATAACTGGCTCAAGCGTTCTGTCCGCTCGCTCAAGTGCTGCACCTGCTGACTCAACTTCATGACCCGCTCGTTCAGCATCGCGTTGTCCCGTTGCGTAAGCGAAAACATTTTCTGCAATTCCACGAAGGCGCTCTCCCATTCGTTCAGCCGCTGCATATAGTCCTGTTGCAGTTGCTCTAATGCGTTCAGCAAATGTCTTTCCAGCTCCGTCACTCTGTGTCACTCCATCAGTTGTACCCAGTCCTTCCCCTGATGGGGAATCACCTCTGCTGATTTCCCGTACGGAAGGACCAGAAATTTCCTGTTCCCGTCCTGTACGAACTCCACGCCCCATGTCTTCGCGTTCAGTTTCTGCAATGTCTCTTCCTGCTTCCTGATATCTTCCAGGTTCGCCTGTATCATCCCTCCAAGATACCAGAGCGTCCCGCCACTCACGGTAAACAGGAAAATGACCATCCCCAGTAACATCATGCCCGTATTCCCTGCCAGCTTTAACACGTCCTTCCTGTGCTGCATCATCGCCTCTTTCACCCCTTCCCGGTGTTTTTTCAGTGATTCCTCTGTCGAAGCTGTGAACAGGGCTATAGCGTCTCTGATTTTCGTCTCGTTTGATGTCACAGCCTTGCTTACAGATTTTTCGAGCTTGCTGAACTCGTCGTTCAGCATTGTCTCTGTAGATTCGGCTCTCTCTTTCAGCTTTTTCTCGAACTCCGCGCCCGTCTGTAAAAGATTGCTCATAAAATGCTCCTTTCAGCCTGATATTCTTCCCACCGTTCGGGTCTGCAATGCTGATACTGCTTCGCGTCACCCTGACCACTTCAAGCCCTGCCTCTGTGAGCGCCTGAATCACATCCTGACGGCCTTTTATCTCCCCGACATGATAAAGAGCGTCTATCCCGCGTGTGACGCTCTCTGCAAGCGCCTGTTTCGTTTCCGGCAGGTTATCAGGAAGGGTCAGCGTCCGGCGGTTCTCCGGGGCGTTCGGGTCATGCAGCCCGTAATGGTGATTCACCAGCGTCTGCCAGGCATCAATTCTCGGCCTGTCTGCCCGGTCGTAGTACGGCTGTAGGCGTTTTCCGGTCTCCAGCTCCATGTTCGGAATGACAAAATTCAGCTCAAGCCGTCCCTTGTCCTGGTGCTCCACCCACAGGATGCTGTACTGATTTTTTTCGAGACCGGGCATCAGTACACGCTCAAAGCTCGCCATCACTTTTTCACGTCCTCCCGGCGGCAGCTCCTTCTCCGCGAACGACAGAACACCGGACGTGTATTTCTTCGCAAATGGCGTGGCATCGATGAGTTCCCGGACTTCTTCCGGATTACCCTGAAGCACCGTTGCCCCTTCCCGGTTACGCTCCCTTCCCAGCAGGTAATCAACCGGACCACTGCCACCGCCTTTTCCCCTGGCATGAAACTTAACTATCATCCCGCGCTCCATGTTCCCTGACGACCTGCCGTAAGCTGCGCAACTCTCTCTCGATGGCCATCAGTGCGGCCACCACCTGAACCCGGTCACCGGAAGACCACTGCCCGCTGTTCACCTTCCTCGCCGTCTGATTCAGGTTATTCCCGATGGCAGCCAGCTGGCGCAGTAACGGCGGTGCCAGTGTCGGCAGCTTCCCGGAACGGGCAACCGGCTCACCCAGACAGACCCGCCGCATCCATACCGCCAGCTGTTTACCCTCACAGCGTTCCAGTAACCGTGCATGTTCATCATCAG
>NZ_AP025745.1:0-5164 GCF_030295155.1 Escherichia sp. 10290
ATGAGCGCCGCGCTTCAATACTTCGAAGAAAATTTACCCCACCGTCCCTATCACACGGATGATCTCGCTTTCGGCCTTCGTATCTCCGGCAAAGGGCGCGCGCTTCTTGCACGGTATATCCAGCAGAACCAGCCTCATGCACAGTTCTGGCTGGTTTTTGACGTTGACCGCGAGGGGGCTGCGATTGACTGGAGCGACCGGAACGCTCCCGCGCCGAACATCACCGTTAAAAATCCTGTGAACGGACACGCTCACCTGCTCTACGCACTCAACATCGCCGTGAGAACCGCGCCTGATGCCTCGGTTAAGGCGCTGAAATATGCCGCAGCGGTTGAACGTTCGCTGTGTGAGAAACTTTGTGCGGATGTGAACTACAGCGGCCTGATTTGCAAAAATCCGTTCCACCTGGAATGGCTGGTGATGGAGTGGCGCGAGGAAGCCTATACCCTCGATGAACTGGCTGATTATCTCGATTTGAGCGCCTCAGAGCGTCGTAGCATCGATAAACATTACGGGATGGGGCGAAACTGCCACCTGTTCGAAATGACGCGCAAATGGGCTTACAGGGCGATTCGTCAGGGCTGGCCAGCGTTCTCACAGTGGCTTGAAGCGGTGATCCAGCGTGTCGAAATGTACAATGCATCGCTTCCCGTTCCGCTTTCACTGGCTGAATGTCGGGCTATTGGCAAGAGCATTGCGAAATACACGCACAGGAACTTCACGCCGGAAACTTTCGCACAGTATGTGGCTGATACGCACACGCCAGAAATTCAGGCTGCACGCGGTCGCAAGGGCGGTTCTAAGTCTAAGCGCAGCACAGTAGCTACATCTGCACGCACGCTGAAACCGTGGGAGGCATTAGGGATCAGTCGCGCCTGGTATTACCAACTGAAAAAACGAGGTCTCGTAGAGTAGACCAAATAAGCCTATATCAGATAACAGCGCCTTTCTGGCGTCTTTTTGAGCAGCAGGTTTTTTGCCGTTTTTCCCCGTTCAGCCCTGCAATGGCGCGGCTTTCCGCGTGATTGTGGTGGTAGTGCTCGCCGCAGTCTCATGACCGAGCGTAGCGAGCGAATGAGCGAGGAAGCACCAGGGAATCGGAACACGGATGGAGGCACTTACGCGTCTGGGTTTGGGGATGTCTCCAGATCGTACTTAAGTTCCTTAAGTGCTTGTAATATCCTGTCTTTTTTATAGCATAGCTCGCCTGTTTTTGTGTCTACCAGTCCTGCTTCGATCAGTAGCCCAGCCGCGAGAAAGAGCCGGTGATTGCGTTCCCGTCGTTGTTTTTTTCCCTCGATTCGTTTTTGGACCGCCTGTTTTCGTTCGCTCTCCTGTGCCTGTAAGTCGTTTTTTTCCGCTGTTGCCAGTACGTGGAGAAGTTTGCGTTCCTGTTCTGTGAGTCCGGCTTCGTTGTCGATCAGGTCAATAATCTGTCTCTGTCGTGCGGTCTGTTCTCCGAGCTTCCTGATGAATCCGATCCGTTTCTTCAGCCATTCGATGTTGCTGATGCGCATGTTCGTGATGCTCCCTGGTGTTTTTTTGCGGTGTGTTGTGGTCGTGCAGTATATCGCTTGCGGTCGGCGGGTGCAGGGGGTATCTTCCGTGCTAATTCGTAAAATTAGAAGGAAGCGCACTTATATGTTTCTCTCCTTCGTCGAGAAACAGTGCGCTCCTGCAGAGGGCTGAAACCGTGGCAACCTATCACCTCAGCGTTAAATTTGGTGGCAAGGGGCAGGCTGCAAACCACGCCGATTACATCGAGCGCAAAGAGAAATACCGCGACCGTCAGGATTTGGAATATTCCGCACACGGAAACATGCCGGAATGGGCCAGGGATAATCCTTCCCATTTCTGGCAGGCGGCTGACCAGTTTGAACGTGCGAACGGTTCGACCTATAGGGAACTTGAAATTGCATTACCCCGTGAACTGACACCGGAACAGCGCCTTGAACTGGTGCAGGATTTTGTACGTCAGGAAGCTGGCGAACGGCACGCCTGGAGTTTTGCCATTCACAATCCGAAAGCGAGCATTGACGGCGGCGAACAGCCTCATGCGCATATCATGATGAGTCAGCGTGTGAATGATGGCATTGAACGTACACCGGAACAGTATTTCCGGCGCTATAACGCCAGGTATCCCGAGCGGGGAGGTGCGAAAAAGGATTCCGGAAGCCTGACTCTCACTCAGCAAAAAGAGCAGTTGCGGGAATTGCGAAAACGCTGGGAGGTGAAGCACAACGAACATATGAGAAAGCATGGCTTTGAAAGGGGCTTCATTGACTGCCGGACGCTGAAAGAACAGGGCATTGAACGACGTCCCGAAGTGCATCTGGGTTTTGAAGCTGCCGGACGGCTTGATGATGCCCAGCGTCATGACATCATGCAAAAACGGTCTGAACCGGACTATTCCCGCCATCTTGAACAGGCGCGAACGGTCGGGCATGACATCAGGGAATGGCTGGACACTCCGGTTAAGCAACATGAACTGATCAGAAGGCTGCAACATGATGTTGCGCGGGAGCATGGCTTTGACATGAGAGACAGAGTGAGCAGACAGAACCGAACTGCACCTGAACGGGTTAAATCACCGTCACGTGGATTTTCTATGGGATTCTGAACATGGCCAGCACAGAAGAAAAATTACTCACGCTCCTGTTATCGGTGGAGCATCTGCAACATACCGCAATGGAGCAACAGAAAGCTGTTGCTGATTCTCTGGCTGTGGCAAGGGAAACTCTTCGCGGATATCGGGATATTTCTGACGGTGTGGCAAAACAGGTCAGGGATGAAGTCAGAAATGAGGTGCAGAAGCTGGACGTGGCAGGACTGATAGGTGAGCGCATCAGCCAGGATTTTCAGCGGCTGGAAGAGTCAGTCGCAAACATGAAGGCAAACGCGGATGCCCTGAACAGGGATATTGCGACAATTCACAGCAATATCGTGCAGGAATACAACACCCTTAAAGGGTATAGCTGGAAATGGCTGGGTGGGGTGTCAGTGGCTTTTCTGGTTATGTTCTGTGTGCTCGGATGGGGAATGAAAACAATACTCGACAGGAACTACAACGCCACAGCGGCGGTGTATCAGAAAGTTGTGACACTGGAAGATAAACTGGTGGAGAAACCTGTCACGGGGAAGAGCCGGAAAAACTGACGCGCTTCGCTTGTCCAACGCCTCACGACCCGCGAAAGGATTTCGCGAACCGTTCACCGTTTTTTTCAATATGATTCTGTCTGCTTTGGTCGATAAAGCAGACGATAGTATTCCAGCCTTCGTATATATAACGGTACGTGCTCATCAGTAAGAGCTGGCGGTATTGTGTTATCAGGGGGAAGTTTTTTCAGATACTCACGAAATGCCTGGCTTGATGCCATAAAATCTACAGTAGCATCGATAATATGTGGGGTGTTTTCACCTAATTTTGCCATGATGATAATCCTTATATTATCACGGTTTGTGAATGATAGGGTGTCACTATTATTTATGCGTTAGTGAACCAGAAAAAATCCCCCGTTGGCATAGGGGGATATGTAAGGAGAAATAACTTCGCAGGTGTTCTTGTTTGTATAACGTGAAAAGACTGCACGCAACTTAATAAGTCTGCCGTACTTACTTTCAGTTTTCAACATAAGGTTTATAACAATGTATGGAATGGAAGTGAGCTTTAAGGTTTCAGCTCTAAAAAATAAAATATTTATTAGTTGGCTGGTTGTTGTTCTTGTTCTGTATGTATATAAACACTATCGACATATTATGACCGGGAACATTCCTTACCCCCTCTGCGCTCGCAGAGGTTTTTTTTGTCATTAATTAATAATGAACTGAAATGCAGTTCCGATACCTCCATTTGCACATTATCCCTGACATATGGTACCGGAACCGCATTAATTTTATGTTATAAGAGTTTATTTTTAATGTCCAGATGGTTTAATAGTATTTATATGTAATTAGCTGTATGGATAGTACTGGTTTTATTGTATAACTTGTCGTTTTTTTTTATTGTTTTTGTGTGGTGTGCTAATCTTTAAGTTATAAAAAAACCCCTTGGAATACAGGGGCGAAAGTAAGGAAAACAAATGGATGCTCAGTTTGTGTGACACTTTAAACTAATGGAACTATAGAGTGGAGGTTGTTACAGTCGCTTTTATAAAACAGCAACCAGTTTTTTTCAATAGTCTGATGATGGTTGTGACAGTTTTGTGATATTGTTCAAAATGTTTCTTGTTGAATGTTTGTTTTTTGGTCTATTGGTGTCTGGTTTTATTTTTTCTGCTATTACATATCAAGAAATGTGATTGGTGTAGCAAGAGTGGAATGCGATGTGGATAAACTAATTGGTTGTCGAATCTAATTTACTTAGAAAACTACACTTGTTTTTGTGTATGAATTTAGTGAATTTGTCTGTCTATGTGTTTTCGTGCATTTATAAATCCTTCGTCAGGATCTTAAATTTAGTGTTGAATATGTAGGGCCTGTACGGTAATTATTATTTAGCGTAGCTACTTCATCGTTGTTCGAACACAACCAACAACCTGTAATTGTTGTTTCTCTTGGTTCCCCACTTTTGTGGGGTTTTTTATCTCTTCCGTGCATCGTAAAGCGCGGACTCCTTCTGGAAAGGTTGTTTTAGGGCATCACTGAGGCATTTTTTGCGTTTGTGAATATTGAGCATCCGATAACTAAAATATTTCCCATAGACTCTGATTCTTGCCACCGACCCTAGGTCGGTTTTTTTTGTCCTGGCGAGATGTGAAGTTTGGAAACAGGAAACCCCGTCAGAGCGCCACGCACCAGGGGAGAAAACTTGTCGTTTTGAGCCGTTCGGTGTTCAGAACGCACGAAACCGATCGCGCATCGCTTTCGTGCATAGTTATGCAACGCGCTAAAAACGATTCTGACGCATTTTTTATGTTTACCCTGGTGTTTCCTTGTCTTTTTGTGTTTTTTGCGTCAGAAAGCGACTGAGGGCGTTTTAAGGGGTACGTACAACGGGAGTTATGGTAAATGGATCGGGTTTTCGGGAAGGTTCGACAGGATTTGCCGTTGGGTGTAGTGTAAGCGACTGAAAAACAAACGCCCCTGAAATTCGTGTCTATCCGCCAAGACTTTCACGAAAATACAGGGGCGATGTCGGTCGATAACCTGGAAGGAATCGTAACAC
>NZ_AP025746.1:0-4612 GCF_030295155.1 Escherichia sp. 10290
ATGGGGGTAATGATACCGATGAAACGCGAGAGGATGCTCACGATACGGGTTACTGATGATGAACATGCCCGGTTACTTGAACGCTGTGAGGGTAAACAACTGGCGGTATGGATGCGGCGGGTCTGCCTGGGGGAGCCGGTTGCCCGTTCCGGGAAACTGCCGACACTGGCACCGCCGTTACTGCGTCAGCTGGCCGCCATCGGGAATAACCTGAATCAGACAGCGAGGAAGGTGAACAGCGGGCAGTGGTCTTCCGGTGACCGGGTTCAGGTGGTGGCCGCACTGATGGCCATCGGGGATGAGCTGCGCCGGCTGCGTCTGGCCGTCAGGGAACAGGGGACGCGGGATGATAGTTAAGTTTCATGCCAGGGGAAAAGGCGGTGGCAGTGGTCCGGTTGATTACCTGCTGGGGAGGGAGCGTAACCGGGAGGGCGCAAAGGTGCTTCAGGGTAACCCGGAAGAAGTCCGGGAACTCATCGATGCCACGCCATTTGCGAAGAAATACACGTCCGGTGTTCTGTCGTTCGCGGAGAAGGAACTGCCGCCGGGAGGACGTGAAAAAGTGATGGCGAGTTTTGAGCGTGTACTGATGCCCGGTCTCGAAAAAAATCAGTACAGCATTCTGTGGGTGGAGCACCAGGACAAGGGGCGGCTTGAGCTTAATTTTGTCATTCCGAACATGGAGCTACAGAGCGGAAAACGCCTCCAGCCGTACTACGACCGCGCAGACAGGCCGAGAATTGATGCCTGGCAGACGCTGGTGAATCACCATTACGGGCTGCATGACCCCAACGCCCCGGAGAACCGCCGGATACTGACTCTCCCTGATAACCTGCCGGAAACGAAACAGGCGCTTGCAGAGAGCGTCACACGCGGGATAGACGCTCTTTATCATGTCGGGGAGATAAAAGGCCGTCAGGATGTGATTCAGGCGCTCACAGAGGCAGGGCTTGAAGTGGTCAGGGTGACGCGAAGCAGTATCAGCATTGCAGACCCGAACGGTGGGAAGAATATCAGGCTGAAAGGAGCATTTTATGAGCAATCTTTTGCAGACGGGCGCGGAGTTCGAGAAAAAGCTGAAAGAGAGAGCCGAATCTACAGAGAAAATGCTGAACAACGAGTTCAGGAGGCTCGGCGAATCTGTAAGCGAGGCTGTGACATCAAACGAGACGAAAATCAGAGACGCTATAGCCCTGTTCACAGCCTCGACAGAGGAATCTCTGGAAAAACACCGGGAAGGGGTGAAAGAGGCGATGATGCAGCACAGGAGGGACGTGTTAAAGCTGGCAGGGAATACGGGCATGATGTTGCTGGGGATAGTCTTTCTCCTGTTTACCGTGAGTGGCGGGACGCTCTGGTATCTTGGCGGGAGGATACAGGCGAACCTGGAAGATATCAGGAAGCAGGAAGAGACATTGCAGAAACTGAACGCGAAGACATGGGGCGTGGAGTTTGTGCAGGACGGGAACAGGAAATTTCTGGTCCTTCCTTACGGGAAGTCAGCAGAGGTGATTTCCTTTCAGGGGAAGGAATGGGTACATCTGAAGGGGTGACACAGAGTGACAGAGCTGGAAACACATTTGCTGAACGCCTTAGAGCAGCTGCAACAGGACTATATGCAGCGGCTGAGCGAATGGGAGAGCGCCTTCGTGGAATTGCAGAAGATGTTTTCGCTTACGCAACGGGACAACGCGATGCTGAACGAGCGGGTCATGCAGTTGAGTCAGCAGGTGCAGCACTTGAGCGAGCAGACAGAACGCTTGAGCCAGTTATACAGCGAGAACTGGAGATAAGAGAGGAACGGTTGATACAGGAGCGCGAATATGCGTTATCCCTGGAACGGGAGCGTCAGCCGGAAATACAGGAACGCACGCTGGATGGCCCTTCGCTGGGATGGTGAAACTATGAAAAATGGCAGGTTCAGTGGATTTTGACGGACTAATGTAGTCTGCACCATCTTGTTGCATAGGTATTCATGCGGTTAAAATTTATCAGGCGCGATCGCGGCAGTTTTTCGGGAGGTTTGTTGCCTGTTTTTCCGGTTTCCCGTCAGAAACGCGCTGAGAGCGTCTGAGGCGGTGCGGGCAACGGGAGTTATGGTAAATAGATTTATTGCTGAGGTTTAATGCCTGCAGAGTAATACTAATGGGGATGTGATGAGTATTATTATTGATCGTGAAAAATATACTGCTTTGATGACGTTGATCCAGACATCTCAAGGATATGTTGGCTCAAAAGTACAACCAAATGGATATACATTGAAGTGTTCTTTCGACACTGGTTTTGCATGTTGTATCTCTAGAAATACTAGAAATAGTAACTTATCTGTTCATTTTGAAAATGAAAGTACAGATCCTGCAACTCACTTTGCTATTTTAAGTGCTATTAGCTAATTTTTTATTTTCTGCACATAGCTATAGATTTCATACTCTTTATATTTGCCTGAAGGTATAATGCAAAACATAAAAAGCCCGGGGGACGGGCTTTTTTTCAACAGAACGAGTATGTAGCCACTACCACTGTGCTGGTTTTGTCACGGTTTTCTCACCAACTACAATAACGTCTTCAAACTGGCTATCAGCTATTGATTGGTCGCTTATAAGAGTGACCTTATCGCATATTGCGCTCAGGGTTCTTGCTGGTTTGTTTACAGGAGAAAGTAGTTCAATATAAAGGCTGAGCTCTGATTTGACTACTCTCATTGGTTCAGCCAAATCTGTATCATTAGTTATTATTACAGCCTTCTCGTATTTCCCTTGGAAACCATCTCTAACCAAGTGGCAACCTAAATTAACGTCAGAACCCTTTTCTTCTGTCTTTAAGACGTTTGCAAACTTTATTTTTTGATTCGGGTTTTTTAAGTGATGTTTGAAATCAAGAGGCTGCACTAAAAACATTCTGCTTTCATTCACCGAAAAAGTACCATAATGGATACTTAGGTTATCTATGCTTTTCAGTGCATTGAAATATATTTGTTGCCTACGAGGTGCGTCAGAATCAATCCTTCCTGAGATCCTAGCCGTGTAATAGTTAATTCCTATTATTTCATCATCCGGTAGCAATTTTTCGACCATTGCTTTTATGTTCAGCCACTTTTTGTTGGAATCTTTCAGCTTACGATAATAAAAGTTAAAGCCATCAACATAAACTATTGTTTTCAATGGGGTTAGCTCCATTTTAGATATAAAAAAAACCGCATCTGCGGTTTTTTTTCCTACGGCACGCCGTAGGAGGGGTGTTTGCCTGCGGCTCGCCACAGGAGGGTTGTTTCTTCGCCTGCGGCACGCCACAGGGGGGTTGTTTCTTCGCCTGCGGCACGCCACAGGTCTGTACCAACATTATTGCATTTTTTTTGTCTAGTGCAAATGTTTTATATGGTGACGAAGTAAGCCCTACCTAAAGGAGAAAAGATCTTCTTGAGATCCTTTTTTTCTGCGCGTAATCTCCTGCTTTGAAAACGAAAAAACCACCCTGGCAGGTGGTTTTTCGAAGGTTAGTTAATCCTGGCAGATTCTCTAACCGCGGTAACGGTCTTGTGCGAGACATGTCACCAAATCTGTCCTTTCAGTGTAGCCGTAGTCAGGCCGCCACTTCAAGAACTCTCGATACATCTCTCGCACATCCTGTTTACCAGTGGCCGTTGCCAATGGCGATTAGTCGTGTCTTTCCGGGTTGGACTCAAGTTGATAGTTACCGGATAAGACGCAGCGGTCGGACTGAACGGGGGGTTCGTGCATACAGTCCAGCTTGGAGCGAACTGCCTTCCCGGAGCCGAGTGTCAGGCGTGGAATGAGAAACCGCGGCCATAACAGCGGAATGACACCGGTACACCGAAAGGCAGGAACAGGAGAGCGCACGAGGGAGCTTCCAGGGGGAAACGCCTGGTATCTTTATAGTCCTGTCGGGTTTCGCCACCTCTGACTTGAGCGTCAATTTTTGTGATGCTCGTCAGGGGGGCGGAGCCTATGGAAAAACGCCTGCGGCGCGGCCTTTTTCCCTGGTTTTGCCTTTTTGTTCACATGTTCTTTCCGGCCTTATCCCCTGATTCTGTGGATAACCGCATTACCGTCTTTGCGTGAGCTGATACCGCTCGCCGCAGCCGAACGACCGAGCGTAGCGAGTCAGTGAGCGAGGAAGCGGAAGAGCGCCTGATGCGGTATTTTCTCCTTACGCATCTGTGCGGTATTTCACACCGCATATGGTGCTCTTTTCTTATAATCTGCACTGATGCCACATAGTTAAGCCAGTATACACTCCGCTATCGCTACGTGACTGGGTCATGGCTGCGCCCCGACACCCGCTAAAACCCCCTGACGCGCCCTGACGGGCTTGTCTGCTCCCGGCATCCGCTCACAGACAAGCTGTGACCGTCTCCGGGAGCTGTATGTGTCAGAGGTTTTCACCGTCATCCCCGAAGCGTGCGAGGCAGCTGCGGTAAAGCTCGTCGGCGTGGTCGTGAAGTGATTCACAAATATCGGCCTGTTCATCTGCGTCCAGTTCGTTGAGCTTCTCCAGCAGCGTTAATGTCTGGCTTCTTATAAAGCGGGCCATGTTAAGGGCGGTTTTTTCCTGTTTGGTCACTGATGCCTCCGTGTAAGGGGGATTTCTGTTC